>NZ_JBWBEW010000067.1:0-14254 GCF_056148915.1 Microvirga sp. jy35
TGCCATAGACCCGGTCGTTGCCGAAGCTGCCATAGACCTTGTCGTTGCCGGAGCCGCCATGGACATAGTCGTTGCCGGAGCCGCCATGGACATAGTCGTTGCCGCTGTCGCCGTAGACGCGATCATCGCCGCTCTCGCCGTAGACCTTGTCGTTGCCGGTGCCGCCATAGAGCTTGTCATTGCCGCCTCGACCCTTGACCGTATCGTTGCCGCCCTTGGCCTTGATCGTGTCGTCGACGTTGTCCCTGCCGTTAAGCGTCTCGGACCGGGCTGTGCCCGTGCGGCTGGCGACCTGATTGCCGGTGTTGGTCGGCGGAGGAGGTGGAACAAAGCTCGGGATCCAAACATCTCCGTCGAGCCTGCCATCCGCGAACTGCAGAACCTCGATGTTGAGAAGGGTATCCGTGCCTTCGGTGGTGCCGGCGACGGTCCGGTTCGCGAGGGTCCCGGTGATCGTGTAATCCGCGTATTTACCGGAGAACACGGCCGTATCCGTATCAGCTCCACCGTCTATGGTGTCGTTACCGATGCCGCCCGTGATGGTGTCGTTGCCACCGAGTCCGTAGAGCCTGTTGCTTTGATCGTTGCCGCCGATTCTGTTGTTGAGCCCGTTCCCTCTGCCTTCAATGGCAGAAGCCCTTGTTGGAATGGTCGACTCAACCAACTGGAGGTTCTCCACATTGGCTGGCAGGGGTTTAGCGGTGGTGTAGGAGACGGAACTGATGATCGTATCGACTCCCTCACCGGCAGATTCGAGGACAACGTCACCGCTGTGATTGACGTGATAGGTATCATCCCCTTTGCCGCCAGCCATGGTATCGGCGCTAGTGGTGCCAAAAAACGTGTCGTTGCCGTCTGTTCCCAGACCGGTGGTCACATTGCCTGTGATCACCGTTCCCGTTGGACCTCCGGCGATATTGTTGGGTTCCTCGCGGATCGCGTAGCGCGCATCCGCAGGATTAATGACGTTATTCAGAATTTGCGTGCCGGTTGAGTAGTAGATTTTGGTTGGATTGGTTGCGGGATCGTTGTCAGGATTTCCGTCTGGGAAGTCAGTCCGCTCAAGGATTCTGACCTCATCATAGGAACCCTTAGCTTGCTCCGAGTTGCTCGAGATAAAGCTATCCTTCAAGGTTGTATTGACGGAGCCCTCGATACGCACTCCTTGGCGCGCATTGTCGTGAACGTTGACCCCAGTAATCGTAACATTGTCCGACAATTTGACTAGAATGCCCTCGCGGGTGTTCCCGTAGTATTCACCCCCGATGATTTGAACATTCTTGACATGGACGATCTCTGCCTCGGTTCCGCGCTGGAGATCTCCGCGCTGAACTACGATGCCTGCGCCGCCGGTCGCGCCTGCACCATTGCTGTAAGCAACGTTGTCTTTGAGAATGATTTCGCTCGAGGCATTCTGGACGTTGAAGCCGTGGCGATCGTTGGCGTAGGAGGTGTTGTTTTCGTAAGTGCCACCCACCACGCCATCTGCAACGAAACCATCGAGGCCATTGTGGTGTGCTGTGGAGTTCTTGATTGTCAGGTTGTACGTGATCTCGTGCGGATTGATGCCGTATGCCGAGAAGTTTCTCGCCTCGACATTGTCGAGGGTGATGTTGGTCTGCGTATCTCCAGAGGTTGCTTTCACGCCGGAGATGAAGCCGGCCTGATGCCCGGTATTGTTAGCCCGGTTGCCGTCGATGACCAGATTGGAAATCGTGACATTTTCAACCGTATCCAGCGCCGTCCTGACAAGTCCGTTGATCCTGGCATTGAAATTGTCTTCGAGCTTGATCTCCGTCTGGCGGTTGCCGGAGCCCGTCAGCGCGACACCCGACAGGAGTTCGATGGCGCCTGCTGACGGGTTAGACTTATCGCCTGTCACGACCCAAGTTCCGGCACCGAGTTGGACAGTGACCTGCCCCCCGGATGGGTTGGCTAAATATTTTGCATTAGCCTCTGCAATGGCCGCCTTGATTCTCGCGACGTTGTCGGCTGGGGTTCCCGAAGGATCGTTTACAAAAATGGTGGTCATTCGCGGTATCCCTTACTTGAATGGGTCGAGGAGCGTATGGGCGAGCGTCACCGTCACCAGACCTTCGTCCGGAGCCTGCAATGCGATGATCGCCGGTTGTCGTGTTCTGCCGCTATCGCTGCGGCATGGTTCAGAGCCGCGTGAGCGTCGATCCGAGGAAGTACCGCTGCCGTGTGGGCAGGCGATCCTTCCCGTCATCAAGGCGGAGCTGGTCCTGCCTCGTGTGAAGTCATGAGCATAAGGCTGTGTCCTCTGCAGTAACTGCCAGATTGCTCAAGATTAAATAGGCATTTCCACAAATTCGAAATGGTGCAATTTTGTATTGTCGACGCAATTTCGAGTTAATGCGTCCGCCGCTGCGACTAAGGCTAATGCTATTGAAGTACCCGACCTACCCCGAATGGGTTGAGGCCTTACCGGAAGAGGCTCGGAACATATGGTCAAGCTTGAGCATGGCCCTGCTTCACTTGAGCATGTCGAAAAGCTGACCTGAGCACTGGGCGACCAGAATCAGGAGAAGAATCCCGATAAACCATAGCCAGGAGCCCGATCGCTGCGGCTGAGCCTGCGTTTGCGGCGGCGGCTCGCTGTGCAGGCTGAAGACCGGTACGGGAGGAGAGGGCAGGCGCTCGATCAGTTCGGCCGATGCGGCCGGAATGCTGCCGGCCATTCCGATGAACCGAAAGCTCACCGGAATGCCGCCCACGAATCCGACCTCGGCCGGCTGAATCATGGCCTCGTGGCGAACCCACCAGTATTCCTTGCGATCATCCATTGTGCATCCGTCCATGTCTGACACGGTATTCTAACGCTTAGCCGCATCGGCTTGATCTGGAAATCCGGCTGCAATAGAGCCACCATGACAAAATGTTGAGCGCACATATCCAGGAAATCGCATGAACGTTCTCGTCACTGGTGGAGCCGGATATATCGGCGGCCACATGGTTCTGGCCCTGCTCGATGCGGGGCACAGGCCCATCGTGTTCGACAACCTATCGACAGGCTTCCGCTGGTCGGTGCCTGAGGGCGTGCCTCTCGTCGTAGGCGATGTTGGCGACTTCGAGCTGGTGCTGCGTACCCTGCAGACCTACCAGATCGACGCCATAGCGCACTTCGCCGCCAAGCTGGTCGTGCCCGAATCCGTCACCGATCCGCTCGGCTATTACCTCAACAACACCGTCAAGAGCCGCTCCCTCATGGCTGCCGTCGTGGCGGCCGGGGTGAAGAACTTCGTCTTCTCGTCGACCGCAGCCGTCTACGGCAACGCCTCCGAGAAGCCGCTCGGCGAGGACGCGCCGCTGGCCCCTCTCTCTCCTTACGGGAGCTCGAAGCAGCTCACCGAGGTGATGCTGCGCGATGTCGCGGCTGCCCACGACATGCGCTACGTGATCCTGCGCTACTTCAATGTGGCCGGGGCCGATCCCGCCATGCGCCACGGGCAGTCGACGGCGAATGCCACCCATCTCATCAAGGTGGCGATCCAGACCGCGCTGGGCATGCGGTCCCATATGGAGGTCTTTGGCTCCGACTATCCGACGCCGGATGGAACCTGCATCCGTGACTACATCCACGTGACCGATCTGATCCAAGCCCACATGCTCGCCCTGAACCATCTCGACCAGGGAGGGGAGAGCCTTGTCGTGAATTGCGGCTACGGGCACGGCTATTCGGTGTCCGAGGTCATCGAGACCGTTCGCAAGGTCTCCGGAAAACCCGTCGAGGCGCGGTTCGGCTCCCGCCGCGCCGGCGATCCGGTAACCATCGTGGCGGATTCAGCGCGCATCCGTACCCGGCTGGGATGGCAGCCGCGTCACGATGACCTCGCCAGCATCGTGGATCACTCCCTGCATTGGGAGAGCATGCTCCGGGAAAGAAATCTCAAGCTGTAGAGACCCGGGGATCGCGTTGCGGCGCTAAGAACAGGTTAAGAACCTTTCCGTCAAATGCTCACCTGGAGCCGCCGATTCTCGGCCGGCAGGGGCGAAAGGGCAGGGGCATGGACAGGGGTGCAGGCGTGAACGGGATTCTGCTGCTGAACCGCCTCCTGCTGGCGGGCTGCTTCCTGCCGGCGGCCATCGGACGCGCGGCCAACATCTCCGGCTTCGCCGCGACGCTGACGATGAAAGGCATGCCTTACGGGGACGTGGTGGCGACCGTTGTCGTCATGGCGGAAGTCTTTGGACCTCTGGCTTTGGCTCTGGGTCTGGCACCGCGTCTGAGCGCTTCCGTCCTGATCGCCGCTCTGGTGGTGACGACCGGGACCCTGCACCGCTTCTGGGATTACGGCGGCCTCACCCGACAGGCCGAGCAGACCGTCTTCCTGTCCCATCTCGGGGTTCTCGCCGGGCTTCTCTTCTACATCCTCACAGGGCCTGGGGCTTGGAGCTGGCAGGCCCTGTGGAAGGGTGTCGGCATCTCATCCAAGCCCGCCAAAGCCAAGAAGCGGCCGCCCTCCCGCCCCCGCACCCCGAAGCCGCGGACGGCACCCGTTCGTCAGGCCATGGACGACGATGAACTGGCTGATGCGGCTTGACGTGCCCCGGATGCGGTTCAGTCCCACCGTCAAGGCTGCTGCCTTCATTCAGCCTCTTATCCGGGCCATAAATCCTTGATGGGCCGTGCTTTTGCGCACGGGCATCCGTATCTTTTCAGGTTAGCAGTAGCGTCATGCTCCATTCGTCCTCGCGTTCCATTCTCGCTCTTGCTCTTGCCCTGGCGTGCGTGTCCCCTGCCGCCGCCCAGCAGCCCTCCGATCCCCTGACCCGATTCCTGGACGGCGTCTTCAAGAAGCCGGCACCTCCGGCGAGTGCCCCCCAGGCTGCCCCTCAGGCCGCGCCCGCCGCACCGGCAGCCGCGCGGCCGAGCCCGCAGGCTCAGCCTCGTCCGCAGCCGAGGGCCGCCGCTCCGAAGCCGCCGGCCTCTGCGCCGCAAAGGGCGGCTCAGCCGAAGCCGCAGCCTGCCCCTCAGACGGTTTCGAAGCCTCAGCCTCAGCCTCCTGCCGCCGTCGCTGACAAACCGGCGCCGCAACCGGCCGCACCCGCACCGCAGAAGCCAGCTCCCACGCCGCCCGTCCAGGCGGCCGAGCCGCCCAAGCCTGCAGCGCCGGTCCAGGCAAACGTCGCGGAGCCGCCGAAGCCAGCACGCTCGACGCCGGTTCAGGCTGCTCCCGCGGCCACGGCCGTGGCCGCACCCGCGTCCGCCCCGACGCCGACTTCGCCTCCAGGGCCGAAGTCTCCGGAGGAGGCTCTCGACCGGGTGAACGCCTATTTCAACAGCATCGACCAGTTGTCGGCCTATTTCGTGCAGAAGAACCCCAACGGCCAGCAGGCAGAGGGCAATCTCTCCATGCGCCGCCCTGGCCAGTTCCACTTCGCCTATGCTCCGCCGAGCTCTCTCGAGGTGGTCTCGGATGGGCGCAACGTGGCGATCCGCGACAAGAAGCTCGGCACCAACGATGTCTATCCGGTCGGTCAGACTCCCCTGAAGTTCCTCGTGCAGGACAACATCGACCTGTCGCGGGACACCAAGGTCCGCGACGTGCAGGTGGGCCGCGACGGCGTGGTGACCGTGCGCTTCGACGACAGCGCGACCCTCGGCGGCACATCCAAGATCACCCTGCGCTTCGACACCCGGGCCAATGCGCTGAAAGCATGGACCATCATCGACGCCCAGGGCTACGAGACCACGGTGACCTTGTCCGGTCTCAACGCGACCTATCGCAGGGACGCCCGGGCCAGCCAGTAGAGGCGGACAACCGGCCCGTTCTCGTGGGCCAAGCAGGTTTTTGTCCGCCAGGGTCTAGCACTGTCGTGATTTCCAGATAGAACTCCGCCTGCCGCTGTCGCAGGGCGGCGCGTGGAAATCCTTGGCAGGTGAGCATGGTGGATAAAGCAGCCCTTGGAGCCTATGCGGGCTATGTCCTCGAGGACGCGACGATCCCGGAGCTGCCGAACCATTACCGCGGCAAGGTGCGCGACAACTACGATCTGCCCGATGGGCGCCGGATCATCATCGCGTCGGACCGCCTGAGCGCCTTCGACCGCAACCTTGCGGCCATTCCGCTCAAAGGCCAGGTGCTGACCCAGACGGCGAAGTTCTGGTTCGAGCAGACGGCGGACATCTGCCCCAATCACGTGATCGAATATCCCGACCCGAACGTGCTGGTGGGCCGCAGGCTCACCATCCTGCCCGTGGAGATCGTGGTGCGCGATTACCTCGCCGGCACCACGGGCACCTCGATCCTCTCCCTCTACAAGGCCGGCCAGCGCGAGATGTACGGCATGCGCCTGCCGGACGGCATGCGCGACAACGAGAAGCTGCCGCAGACCATCATCACGCCGACGAGCAAAGCCTTCCATGGCGGCCACGACGAACCCCTGACGCCCGCCGACATCATCGGGCAGGGGCTGCTGAGCGAGGAGCAGTGGCGCACGGTCTCCGAGTATGCCCTCGCCCTCTTCGCGAAGGGCAGGGAGATGGCGCGCGAACGCGGCCTCATCCTGGTCGATACCAAATACGAGTTCGGCATCGACGAGAACGGCACGATCATGATCGCCGATGAGATTCATACCCCGGACAGCAGCCGCTATTGGTTCCTGGAGAGCTACCGGCAGCGTTTCGAGGCGGGCGAGCGCCCCGAGAGCTTCGACAAGGATTTCGTCCGCACCTGGGTGGTCGCACGCTGCGATCCCTACAAGGACGAGATCCCCGAGATCCCGCAGGACGTGGTTCTGGAGACCTCTCGGGTCTATATCAACGCCTTCGAGCGGATCACGGGCCAGAGCTTCGCACTGCCAGATCCGCAGGTGCCGGCGCTGGAGCGGGTGCGAAGGAATCTTAGAAGCTATTTTTGAGCAGCAGCTCAGTTCGGTGTTCTCTGTCATCCCCGGCGAGCGAAGCGAGGGCAGGGGATCCATGGTGCTGAGCGTGTGAGTGGATTCCCTTCCCTCCACTGCGCTCCGGCCGGGAATGACAAACGTTATGTCTGAAGCCGGTTGACGTTCTCGTCTCCTGCCCGTACCTTGCGCACATGATCACCAGTCGCACCACTTTCACGAACTATTTTACGCCGTCCCCATAGGGCGGCTCCGTTCGGTTGCGACCAAACGTTCGATGCCGCCGCTCTCCGGCGGCATCTTCATTTGGTGATCAGGTCTCCGGGCAGCGGCTCCCGCTCAATCCCAGGAGACAGACAATGAGCACCCCGAAATCCGAATTCCTGAAGACGCTCGCGGAGCGCGGCTTCATTCATCAATGCACCGATCTGGCAGCCCTCGATGAGCGGCTCTCGGCCGGGCCGGTCGCGGCATACATCGGCTTCGACGCCACGGCGGACAGTCTTCACGTGGGAAGCCTCGTGCAGATCATGACCCTGCGCTGGCTGCAGAAGTGCGGCCACAAGCCGGTCGTGCTCATCGGCGGCGGCACCTCGCAGATCGGCGATCCGAGCTTCCGCGATGCGAGCCGGCCCCTGCTCGAGGCTGAGCAGATCGCCCGGAACGCTGCGGGATTGAGGCAGGTCTTCTCCCGCTACCTCGCCTTCGGCGACGGGCCGACCGATGCGGTGATGGTGGACAACGCCGACTGGCTCGACCCGCTGCGCTACCTGCCTTTCCTGCGTGATTTCGGCACGCATTTCACCATCAACCGGATGCTGAGCTTCGACAGCGTGCGCCAGCGGCTCGAGCGCGAGCAGCCGCTGACCTTGCTCGAATTCAACTACATGGTCCTGCAGGCCTTCGACTTCCTGGAACTGTCGCGCCATCATGCCTGCGTGCTCCAGATGGGCGGCTCGGACCAGTGGGGCAACATCGTCAACGGCATCGAGCTCGCGCGGCGCATCGACCAGCGCCAGCTCTTCGGCCTGACGACGCCGCTGCTCACCACTTCCGCCGGGGCCAAGATGGGCAAGACGGCAAGTGGCGCCGTGTGGCTCAATGCGGAGAAACTCAGCCCCTACGAGTTCTGGCAGTTCTGGCGCAACGTCGAGGACGACGATGTCGCCCGCTTCCTGCGTCTCTTCACCGAACTGCCTCTCGATGAGGTGCATCGTCTTGGGCAGCTTGCGGGCCAGGAGATCAACGAGGCGAAGCAGATCCTGGCCTCGGAAGCGACGAAGCTCGCCCATGGCGAGGAGGCGGCGCGGGACGCGGCGGAGACCGCACGCAGAACTTTCGAAGAGGGGGAGCATGCCGCAGGGCTTCCGAGCATCGATCTGCCTCGGTCCGAACTCGACAGGGGCGTGACCGTCGCGCAGCTTCTCGTTCAGGCAGGGTTGTCCGCTTCCAAGGGCGAGGCGCGCCGTCTCGTTCTCAACAACGGGGCCAGGCTCAACGGCACCCTCGTGCAGGATGCGGATTCTCCTGTCACGGCTGCCGATCTCACCGACGGAGCCTTGAAGCTGACCACCGGCAAGAAACGGCACGTTCTGGTGCAGGTGAGCGACTGAGGCTCATGGAGGAACGGTGGCCTGTCTCAGGTCGCCGTTCCCGATCTGAGGAGGTGATTCGAGAAACGCATTCACGATCCTGGCCACGGCGCGTGCCCGCTCGACCGGCAGCATGTGCGTCTCGCCTTCAAACAGCTTCAGCTGTGAGCACGCAATCAGGCGTGCGGTCTCCGCCATCGCTTCCACGTCGAAGAACGGGTCCCTCGTGCCTCCGACGACGAGCGTGGGAGCCTGGATGCGGGTGAGCCAACTGGCATCGTCTCTGAAGTCCTCGCCGGCGACGGCATGCAGCCCGCGGACGATGGTCACGGGATCGTTCATCGTCTCCCGCAGGCGATGGCGCTCCTGCCGGAACCGCAGCCGCAGCAGCCAGTTCAGCCACGGACGGCGGAACACGAGGCCGAACCCGTCGAGAAAACCTTGGAAGTCCCCCTGCCATGCGGCTTCGATCTGCCGGTCGATGCTGCGGCGGCCTTCCGGGGAGAAGCGATGCGCGCTCACCATAAGGATCAGGTTCTTCACGAGCCTGGGATGCTCCGCCGCCAGTCGCGCGGCGACAAAGCCGCCGAAGGAGATGCCCATGACCGACGCGGGTCCGATCTCGTCGCGCAGGATCCGGCTCACGTCCGCCATGATCCCGTCGATGGTGTAGTCGGCAGGGGGCGAGGGTTCGTATCCCAGAAGGTAGACAGTTCTGTCTCGGGGCAAGAGGCGTGTGACACGCTTCGCATCGCGCAAGGCCCGTTCCGGGGTGGGGCGCCTGACGAAGGCCTGTCCCCCGTTGAGCACGACGATGGGGTCGGGTCCTGAGCCCGCTTTCACATAGGGAATCCTGCTCAGGAAGAGACCTGACTGGGCTTCTTTCATGATCAACATCCGATGTCGGGACCGGCTGCGCGGATCTTTGGGAATCGTAGCGAGGCAGCCGCTGGGATCGGTAGAATGTCTGCCCGCTTACAGGGCGCCCTGAGGGCGAGCGAGAGGCTGCGTCAGCCGTGTGGCTGAAGCAGCACGAATTGGGCAGAGATGGAGCCGACGGACACTGGAAGAGTGGCGGCGGCGGGCGGCCGGGACAAGGTTCCTAAAGGCTGTTTGCCGTTGCGTCAACAGCTAAGGTTATAGCCGGGCATCAGGCGCGAAGCGAAACGGCAGGCAGGCTTTCGACCGCGGGGCGGGCGAACAGGAAGCCTTGGAAAAGCTCGATGCCGGCGCCCCTCAGGGTTGCAAGCTCGGCCTCCGTCTCGATGCCTTCGGCGATGATCGTGATGTCAAGGGCGCGGGCCATCACCAGGATGCCGGAAATGATGGCCTGACGGGCCGCGGAACCCGTGATCCCGCGGATCAGCTCCATGTCGATCTTGATGAGATCGGTCTGGAAGTTGGCGAGAAGATTGAGGCCCGCGTGACCGGCGCCGAAATCGTCGATGGCCGTGATGAAGCCGAGACGCCTGTACTCCGCAATGATCCTGGCGACGTGCTTCGTATCCGCCATGCGCTCGTTCTCGGTGAATTCGAACATGATGCGCTTCGTGTCGAAGCCGACGCGGCGTGCCGTTTCGAGGGAGGTGCGGATGCAGGCAGCCGGCTCATAGACAGCATTCGGCATGAAGTTGATGGAGAGCTTGGCGTCTTCCGCTGCCGGAAAGAGTCGCCCCGCCAACTCGATGGCTTTCACCCGGCAAGCTTGGTCGAACTTGTACTGCCGCTCCTCGTCGACCTGGCTCAGGATCGCTCCCGCAGATTCGCCTTTGGTGCCGCGTACGAGCGCCTCGTAACCCCAGACAACTCCTCGCGTGAGATCGATGATCGGGTGAAAGGCCATCGTGAACTCGAATGGGAGCGGTTCGCCATTCCGGCATCCCAGACATCCTGACGTCGAATCTCTCACAGGCGCTTCCGTACGGTTATTGAAGAGGTGCGTAGGTCATTATGGGCAAAATTTCTTGCAGTTGCCCTAACGTGCCTCAAGGGAAGGGGCCGCAATGACCTGTGACGGATCTCACATCGCAGGGCGGTAAACCACGGTACGGTGCAGGCGTCTCCATAGGTTGGACCTGGGTGACAACGTAGCATCTGCGCATGCGGGAGACGCTTCCATGACCAGCGGCCGATTTGCCTTTCCTCCGTCCGATCAAACCGTGTTCCTGACCGACGGGGGTCTCGAAACCGCCCTCGTGTTTCTCGAAGGAATCGATCTTCCCTGTTTCGCCGCGTTCCCGCTCCTGCGCAGCGGCGAGGGGCGGGCAAAGCTCGAGGCCTACTTCGCGCCCTTCATCCGCACGGCAATGGAGCGGGATCTCGGCTTCATCCTCGACACGCCCACCTGGCGGGCGAACCCGGACTGGGCCGCGAAGCTGAACGTCTCGCCTGACGATCTGACGCTCATCAACCAGGAGGCCGTGCGCTGGGCGGCTCATCTTCGCGACAGGCTCTCCGACAGCCGGGAGCGGATCCTGATCAACGGGGTTGTCGGGCCGCGGGGCGATGGCTACAGGCCAGATGCGCAGATGATGGCGCCGGAGGCGCAGGCCTACCATGCCCTGCAGATCGAAGCCTTCCGCGAGGCCGGGGCGGACCTGGTGAGCGCCGTCACCATGAACTATGTCGAGGAGGCCATCGGCATTGCCCGCGCGGCGGAGGCTCTCGGCATGCCGGTGGTGGTCTCGTTCACGGTCGAGACCGACGGCAGGCTGGCATCGGGTGAGAGCCTTCAGTCGGCAATCGAGCGAACGGATCGCGAGACCGGGCATGTACCGGTCTATTACATGATCAACTGCGCTCACCCGGCGCATTTCGACGGCGTTCTCGAGGGCGGGGCGGATTGGGCTCGGCGCATTCGCGGGCTGCGGGCCAATGCCTCGGCGAAAAGCCATGCGGAGCTCGACGAATCCACCGAACTCGATCCCGGTGATCCGATCGATCTCGCGCAGCGCTACAGGGGGCTGCGCCAACGCATGCCGCATCTGTCCGTGCTCGGCGGATGCTGCGGGACGGACCATCGCCACATCGCGGCGATCTGCGAGGCCTGCGTTCCGGCGCTGGAGCATCGGACCCAAAAGTGGACACCGCTTTTGGAATCCATTTGATGCTCCAACACTAGGCCGGCGCATCGTGCGGAAAACCGGATTCGATATTCGCCGACCTGACCCTCTGGGGCCGCACGACGCGCTAGGTCGCGCGGCCTGGAGAGCGGTCGCGCTCTCCCTTGTGGCGATCCCAGGGCCAGCGCCCTTCGATCTCCACTTCGAGGGAGAAGCTCAGGAAGGTCCGGATCAGCACGATGCCGCCGAGGATGAGGAGGCTCTGGAGCGTCGGCTCGATGGCGACCGTGCTGATGATGTCGGCCGCCACCAGAAACTCGAGGCCGAGCAGGATGGCGCGTCC
The DNA here is from genome assembly GCF_056148915.1 of Microvirga sp. jy35. Lineage (NCBI taxonomy): Bacteria > Pseudomonadati > Pseudomonadota > Alphaproteobacteria > Hyphomicrobiales > Methylobacteriaceae > Microvirga > Microvirga sp. jy35. The sequence goes on from NZ_JBWBEW010000067.1 coordinate 11,865, forward strand.
CAGATTGGAGCGGTAGAGGCCGAAGGCTTCGGATCCCGAGCGACCGCGCAGCACCTGCCAGATGACGGCGATGCTGGCGCCGAGAAGCCCGAGGACGATGATGGCGATCCCGCCGATCTCGATGGCGCGCGTCATCAGCTTCAGCGCTGAGGGAAACCATTCGTCCATGAAAGCTCCTGTGCCTCTGTCCTATACAAAGTCATAGGACAGCCGACGGAAGCCTCCAGGGGTTGGGCTCAGGTCAGGTGAAGCCGGGCTTGCTTGGCAGCCCCATGCGCTTGAACATCATCACCACAGGGCATAGGCCCGTGAAGGATGCCTGGACCAGATGGGCGCCGAGAATGCCGGTGAGCCAAAGCCAGTTCAGATTCACATAAACGGCGAGCAGGACGCTGAGAACGATGAGCCCGCCGACGGTCAGAAGGATCGCGCGTTCGACTGTCATGACCATGCCTCCAGCAGAGACAGGACGATCCTACACTCCAGGCGCGACAGGTCACCTAGGAAAAAGGGCTAGCCGGCGGCCAGCCCTTTTTCTGGAACCTCTTGAACGGATGGGGTCAGTACGCCGATGAGACGCGGATCTCGTCCTCGACGTCGAACAGGCGCTGCCCCTGCAGCACGACCACGGGTGAGCCGACGGGCACGCGGCTGTGGAGGTCGATGATGTCCTGGTTGAACAGGCGGATGCAGCCGCTCGACACGGACTGGCCGATCGACCACGGCTCCGTCGTGCCGTGAATGCGATACATGGTATCGCGGCCGTTGTCGTAGAGATAAAGGGCGCGTGCGCCGAGCGGGTTGTTCAGGCCCCCTTCCATGCCGCCGGCCCAGCGGGCGTTGCGCTCCGGCTCGCGTCGGATCATCGAGGGGGTCGGGGTCCAGCGCGGCCAGCTTGCCTTGCGCCCAACGCGGGCGCGGCCGCTCCAGGCCAGGCCTTCCTTGCCGACGCCGATTCCGTATCGGATCGCGCGGCCGCCCTCACGCACGAGGTAGAGATAGCGGGACTGCGTATCGACCACGATGGTGCCGGGTTCCTCGCGGCCGTAATAGGAAACCTCGCGGCGCAGGAAGCGGGGGTCGACCTCGGAGATGTCGGTGGCCGGGAGCGGATGAGGCTCGTCGGGGCGCGGCCCGTACATCGCCGCATAGGCGGGATCGATGCGGCGCACCGCCTGTTGCGGGGGAGACTGGGTGGAGACGCAAGCCGCCAAGGCCACAGGAAGAAGCAGAGCGAAGAGGCGAACGGCTTTGTGCAACAAGGATCGGCTCGTGGCCAGTGCAGCAAACATCAGTGGGGAACCTGCAGTTTCTGATTTTTGGCTTCAGTCTGTCGCCCCTGGGAGCGACGGCGATACGCCTGAAGAGACATAGTCCCAGTGGTGACGGGAAGGTGGATCTTCGGTGTCCGAAATGTGGCAGAGGGCCGCTGTGGTTTGCAAGACACAGTCTTTTGAACAGGGCGATCCAATTCGAGGGCCATGAGTTAACTTCCCGAAAAGATCCGTTGAGGTTTTGTTTCAGTCCAGCCTTCGAGCGAGTGCTTCGATGCAGCCCCATGCCATCCAGATGCTCACGATCTGCGGCATCTCGGAACTTCCAGACCAGCGCGAGCGGTCCGTGACCCATGTGCTTTCGATTCTCGATCCGGAACACCCGGATCCCGAAGCCTTCGAGGCCTATGACCCACATCACAGGACGATCCTGCGCTTCCATGACATCATCAACCCCGTGCAAGGAATGATCCTGCCCGCGCCTGAGCATGTGGAGGCGGTGCTGCGCTTCGGCGACGAGGTCGCGGCGGGACATGCCGGGCAGGTCGAAGGACACCTGCTCGTCCATTGTCACATGGGCGTGTCCCGCTCGACGGCCGCGATGCTGACGCTGCTGGCCCGGACGCATCCGGAGGAGAGCGAGGACGGGCTCTTCGAGCGATTGGCCGAGATCCGCCCTCAGGCATGGCCGAATTCCCTCATGGTCGAGTTCGCCGATGGGCTGCTGTCCCGCAACAGTCGGCTCATGGATGCCTTGCGCCGCCATTACGGGCGCCAGATCCGGCGCATTCCGCGCTATGAGCAACTCATGCGCGATCTCGGGCGCGGGCGCGAGGTTGAGATGGCGGCGTGAGCATCTGGCCTTATAGAACTCTCACCTTCTCAAAGTCTGGCGCATAGAAGAGGACATGCCTCGGCTTCCGTCATGGCCGGTCTTGTGCCGGCCATCCCGATGCTGAAAAGCACGGTGCTCCACACAATCGAGATCACCGGCACAAGGCCGGTGATGACGTGAGGAGGGCGGTCGGCCCTTCATGAGTTAGAGCGTGCAGCGGTTGCGTGGAATCGGGATAGCTGACTCCATAGGGCTGGTTGTGGTCGGCCGGGAGGCGTCCT
>NZ_JBWBEW010000068.1:0-13057 GCF_056148915.1 Microvirga sp. jy35
CACCGACAAGCTCGGCTCCTACGCGGCCGCCCGAGGTCAGGTCATACCACAAGTCGAGCACCGCTCGCACAAAGGGCACCTTGCACGGGGGCCGCAGCGCATCGCGGGACTCACCTGCGGCTACGAGCGCGAGCATGCCGCCGGCATAGGTCGGGACAGGTGCAAGATATGGCCGCACCCCGGCAAAGGACGCGGAAAGGCGTCCGCACACCGTCTCCAGTTCCTTCGGCTGGAAGAAAGGCGCACCGCTCTGGACCGCGATCATCCCGCCGGGACGGAGGCGGGTTCGGCAGGCCCGGTAGAAGGCTGGCGTGAAGAGCGGCTCCCCTGGTCCTATCGGGTCCGTCGAGTCGATGATGATGACATCGAACTTTTCCCTGGTGTCCTCGATGTAGCGCGTACCGTCCATGACCAGCACGTTCGCGCACGGATCGGCGAAGGCTCCACCGGACACCTTGGGCAGGTAACGCCGCGACAGATCGATCACCTCGCCGTCGAGCTCGACCAGCGTGGCACGCCCGACAGGATGCTTCAGGACCTCCTTCAGGGTGCCACCGTCGCCGCCGCCGATGATGAGCACATCCCGCGCGGCACCATGCGCCATCAGAGGAACATGGGCGATCATCTCATGGTAGATGTGGTTGTCGCGCTCCGTCAGTTGCACGATCCCGTCGAGCACCAGCACCTTGCCAAAGATTGCGTTCTCGAAGATCAGCACGTCCTGGAACTCGGTCCGCCAATGGTAAAGTACTTTCTCGATGCGGAGCGCCTGGGCGTAGTGTTTGTAGAGATTCTCCAGAAACCACGTCATAGGATCACTCCCCGCTTGTGCTCGGCGAGCGTCACCATGCCTGGGAGGAACGCCCCCTTCAGGACCTCAATGGCCTTGTGCGGTTGCGCGGCGCCGCACATGAAGACGTCGACCGCCGCGTACGAGATCTCAGGCCAGGTGTGGATCGAGATGTGGCTCTCAGCCAGGACCGCCACGCCGGAGATGCCGCCATTCGGCGTGAAGTGGTGCAGATCGATGTTGAGCAACGTTGCGCCCGCACGGGCTGCGGCATCCCGCAGGGCCTGCTCGACCACCGGCATGTCGTCCAGGTTGGTCGCATGCCAGAGGTCGACGATCAGGTGCGTTCCGGCAAACAGCATGCCGTCGCGCCTGATGAAGTGGTCGAGGCGGCCGTCGTTGGCCGGTTCGTGGCTTGGGGGAAGGGTTGCAGGAGGTGTTGTCCGATCAGCATGACGGGGGCGGCAATCACGCTGAGACGCTTGGTTCCGGCCATCCAATTCTCCGTTGGCAGGGCTTCTGCCAGTTGCGATGCAAGGGTGGGCCGCGCGGCTGACGAAGGCCGCGTGGCGTCGTGTTCGTCTGGTGCGCACGGGGCATGCGCGGTTACGCGGATTGGAGCTCCGCGGCGGCAGGCTCGCGCACCTGCAGCACCGTCAGGCGCTTCGTCTCCCCGGTGCGCGTGGTCCAATCAATCGACTTGCCGACGGGAAGGCCGATCATGGCCGTGCCGATGGGCGTGAGCACCGAAATGCGCCCCTTCGAGATGTCGGCTTGGTTCGGGTAGACAAGGGTCACCGTCTGCACCCGGCCGCTCACGTCGTCGCGAAAGTCGACCTCGCAGCCCATGCAGACGGCGTCGACGGCATGGCGCCCCTTAGGAAGCACATGCGCGCGGTCGAGTTCCTCGGCGAGTTCGGCCGCGATCTCGGGCATGGTATGCGCGGCGGCATTGGCGAGTACCGTGAGCTTCTCGTGGTCATTGGCCGTCAGGGTGATACGGGGCTTGGCGCCGCCGGTGGCTTTTCGTGTCATGTCAGGTCTCCTGTTCTGCTGTGGGTGACGAAAAGGTCAGGCCGCGCTCGGCCCGGGGTCGTCGTCCTCATCCGGCATCGTCGGCTCGGGTCTTCGCTGCGGCTCCGGGCGTCGGCGCGGCGTGAACCGGACGACTTTGCCGTCAGGCTGCTGGGTGTCCTGGCTTCCAGGCTTTGATGTCGGATCGTCCGGGGACTGCTGCATGGCACGGTCTCCTCTGCTCTGGATGAGGATCGAAGTGGGCGTCGGTCTGAGTGTCTGCGTCAGGAACTCGGGCGCGATGAGCTTCACCTCCGCATACGCCTCGGCCGCCGGCAGTCTGCGTCGCCGGTTCGCCGGATGAGCGGCTGCGTGCTCCGTCATGCGAAGCATGTATTTGAAGAAGTGTTGAAGCATACCGCGGCACCGGATGCGCCAGCATCCGGCCTCACAAGATGTCCGAAGGTTTAAGGATCTTGCGCTCCCCGAACTCGGGGTGCGGATGCACGTCGAGCTCGGGGCTACTTGCCCGCGATGAGGTTGCCTGCACGAAGCAGGCCGCGAAGATATTGCGCAATGCTCAACATGATGCCTCGATGCTCGCCCACATTGCCCAGTTTGTCAAATCGCCAGCGGGCCGTGTGGCGGAATGCCCTGTCTCGGGCTCGCGCCAGGCATCGCTCGTCAGCACGACGTGTATGGCCTCCGCATCCTTGGCGGACCGGACACGTGCGGCGACCTCGCGGTCGCGCAACCGGCGTGCGACGCAGGCGAAGGCCCGCAGGCGCGTGGGATCGTCCCCTTCCGGGCTCAGCAGAAGGAACATGAGATCAGCAGGGATTTCGTCGGCAGCACCAAAGTCCTGCGCGGGCTTGAAATGTGCGAAGGCGCCGATAGGCTGCTCAAGCCCACGAATGAGGGCGTGCGGAACTGCCGCGCCGCGCCCGATTCCGAAACACGAGGACTCCCCGTGGGTTTGGAAGCCATATCGATGCCGGCCTTGTTCGGGCCGCCTCACAGTTCCAGGGAGCAGGGCATGGACGTTCAACCCGGACAGCGCAGGTGCGCCGTCGCGGGCTCACGTGCCCGTTTGGAGAAGCCCCTTCCGGAACAGCATGGGCTGCATGTGAGTAGGTGTATTCATCGCACTGAGCCAAGACCGTTCCATATTGCTCACGCCGCCGCCTGAAGTGAAATCCGCTCCTGACACCACCGGAGCGCGGCGGCGCTTCCGCCAAGGTAGAGCGTGCCGATGATGAGGAGTAGGGCGGCTGCAACACGCTCCTCTGCGGGCCTTCTTTCCATCAAGCAGTTGCGGCCTTGCGGCTGTCCTGCCAAGCGCGCCAGAGAGGTGCAACTAAGACAAACAGCGTCAATGCAATCAGGATCATCGATATTGGTGACGATGCAATCGCAACAGCGTTCCCTCCTGAGATCGTTAGCGCGAGGCGGAGCTGGCTCTCTGCAAGCGGCCCAAGGATGACGCCGAGCACGATCGGGGCGCTCGGATAGTCGAGCTTCTCCAGGACATAGGCAACAAGGCCGATGCCGAGCAGCATATAGAGGTCGAACATGGAGTTGTTGACGGCGTACACACCCACCGCAACGAACAGCATGATGATCGGCGCCAGCATGATCCTTGGCAGGCGCAAGGCTTGCCCGAAGATCCGTGTTGCCGCCAGTCCCCCAACAAGGGCCAGCAGGAACGCAGAGAGTAGCATCTGCAGCATGAAACCGTAGATCACATCAGGATGATCGCGGAAGAGTTGAGGTCCCGGCCGCAGGCCGTGAACCAGCAGTCCGCCCAAGATGACCGCCGCAACGCCGGACCCCGGAATGCCCAACGTCAGCGCCGGGATCAATGAGGCGGCATTGTCGGCACCATTTCCGGCCTCCGATGCGGCGACGCCTTCAGGGTTGCCCTTGCCGAAGCTTTCAGGGTTTTTCGAGATCCGCTTCGCATCATTATAGGCCAGGAAGCAGGACATGCTTCCGCCGGCTCCGGGCAGAATGCCGATCACGATCCCGATTACTGAACTGCGAAGCCAGATGGGCATGAATTCGCGCCACTTCGACAGCACGGAACCCTGCCGCCGCAGCTTGAGCAGGTCCCCTGACATACCAACCTTCAGGGCTTCCTCGATCATCTGCATCACAGGGGGAATGGCGAACAAGCCGGTCAGCAGGACCACGATGTCGAGACCATCTGCGAGGGGAAGAAGGTCGAAGGTAAAGCGCTCCACACCAGTGGAGATGTCCTGCCCGATCGTACCGATGGCTAATCCGATCAATGCAGCAATCAGGCCTTTGATCAGATCCTCTCCCAGCAGTGAGGAGACCGTGGCCAATCCCAGAACGGCGACCCAGAAAAATTCTGCCGGGCCGAACAGCAGACTGAGTTTCACGAGAGGCGGGGCGAACAAGATGAGCGATATGGCGGATAGCACACTGCCGATAACGCCAGAGACCACGGCAACCTGCAAGGCATAAGCCGCCTGCCCCCGCTTCGTCATCTCGTAGCCATCGAGGATGGTTGCAACAGATGCGGGCGTTCCTGGCACTCTCATCAGAATTGCTGGAATCGCTCCACCATAGCTTCCTCCATTGTACATGCCTGCCATCATGCCCAGAGCAAACAAAGGGTCGAGACCAAACGTCAATGGAATAAGGATCGCGATCCCTGTCGTCACAGTCAGGCCAGGCAATGCACCGACAACCAGACCGGCGACGGTCCCGAGCAGCACCGCGAACAGGTTTGCTGGAGCGAGGACATGCGGGAGAGCACTGACAAGAGCCTCGATCATGGCAGAGCCTCGAGAAAGAAGTTCAAAAGATCAGGGGGAAGAGGACGCTCCAGAATAACCCGGAAAATAAGAAGGATCATTGCCAGGGTGCCGAGCACGACCGGTACGAGGAGACGCCACTCTCGATATCCCAGCACGAATGGGAGACCGATTGCGAAGGCCACACTCGGCAGGAGATAGCCGAAGAAGTCGATCATTACGAAATAGGCCAGGAGGAAGCCAGACCCGACGATGAAGCGGATCGGATGATCGAAAAATGGCTGCCCTCCGCTCTCTCTCGGCCTTATCACCTCGCGAAAGATGACCAGCAGAGCCCCGATCCCGAGCAGAACCGCGAGAGTGCGTGGATATCCAGCACTGTCTGACGGAAATTTTCCTGCTTCGATGAAGATGGCCGATGCGGCGGCTATCAGCGCCGCCGCAAAGGTGATCTCGGCCTGACGCCGAGTCAGAGCGGATTTTACCGCCATGGCGTCACTTTCCATGTGGCCTCGAGGTCGGTAGTCATCTTGTCCAGAAGCGCCTTGTACTCATTGGCCTTCAGAAAATTGAGCGGGATCTCGGCCTTCTTGGCCGCTTCCAGGTACTCCGGATCGTTGAGAGCCTTGTCGACAGCGTCCTCCAGTTTGGCCACGATATCAGCAGGCACGCCCTTGGGTGCAGCGATGCCGCGTGTCGCGCCGGCAACCAGGTCGATGCCCTGTTCACGGAAGGTCGGCGCGTCTTTCATGTAGGACGAGCGCTCGGCATCCATGATGCCGAGGATGCGGATTTCACCCTCACGCACCAGCTGAAGCGCCTCGCTCAGGTTCATCGTTGCACTCGGAATATGGTTGCCGAGGATCGCCTGCCGCACTGGCGCCGTGCCTCCAAAAAAGGCTGGATTGAACTTGACGTCGGCCAGACGGTTCAGGTTCAGAATGGCAATGTGTTCCGACGAACCGGCAGCTCCTGATGTGCCGATCACGACCGAATTCGGGGCCTTCTTTGCAGCGTCGATCAACTCCTTCAGGGTTTTGTAGGGGCTATTTTTGTTTACGACGAGAATCCCAGGATCGTAGACGAGGTTCGCAATGGGTTGAAAGTCGTCCATCTTGAACTTCGCCTTGTTCTCGACGACGAGCGCATTGATGGCCGGCGCGTTGATAAAGCCGATCGTATAGCCGTCGGGCTGTCCGGTCGCGACAGCAGTCCAGCCGATCTCACCGCCGGCTCCCGGCTTGTTGATGACCGCGATACGGGCGTTTGAACCAAGATGCTTTTCCATGAACCGCGCAATTGAGCGCGCGGCGACATCCGTTCCGCCGCCTGGAGCGAACGCAACAATCATTTCGATCGGCTTTGCCGGGTATTCAGCGCTCGATGCCGATGAGATAGCACCCAGGGTGATCGCAAGGCAGGCTCCTAGTTGAACAAGCTTCCTCATGTATCCCTCTCCATTTTGTATGACTTCCCCATCATTCACGACGGGGTGACGCGCTAGCACCGCGAGCTGCAGCTAGGTTACTGATCGACGATTGTTGTTGTTCTTGGCCCGTAGGCAGCGGGCGTAAGTCCTGGTCTCAACCTTGTCTCGGATGGGACTGAGAGCTCCACTTTCTGCCCCTGTAAAGCTTGTGTCCCATCTTGACCCTCTTCGCGTCCTTTTCTGAGCGATGGGCTCATTCCGGGATGAACCGTGAGACGCTTCTATGCGGCCTTGCCCGAACCGTCGGCCGCGTGATCGGCATCAACCCACTCGTCACCGAGAATTTCAGCGGTCGAGAAGGCTTGAAGATTGGCGAAATGAACCTCCTTGTCCTCCACGAACATCGTGCGGACGATCCCCCGCGCGAGTCGATCAGCCCCCTCGCTGACCGCTGGGATATCTCCGCTCAACTTACCGTGGCTCAGGGTAGCCGGAAAATTGAAGCAGTGAATGTGCTTCAGCACGGGACATTCGCCGGGTTGCTTCTCAAGAAATTCGAACGCTTCACCGAGATCCGGGGAGGTTTCCAACTCCGCATTGCACAATCCCTCAGGCGGGCTGAATCTATCCCCCCAGAAGCGGATATGCGGGATAAATTCCTTTAGCTCCGGCCGCAGCGAGAGATCCACCCGGAAGCCGGTAGCGAAGATCATGAAGTCGACATGGTATTTGGATTTGGGCGTTGTCGCGACGACGTGATCGCCCTCTTCTCTGAGGTTCGTGACCGGACTGCCAAGGTGGAAAAAGGCATTCTCATGCCGCGACACACGCAGCGTGCTGTCACGTGGCGGCGGCGTCTGCGCTGATAAAGTGTAGTCGAGAAACTTCCATTTCCACTCGTCGGGAAGGCCCGCGAACCCGTGCACCACGCCCTGGCTGCCGATGCCCGTGAACTTGTTGATACGTGGAATGTCGGTGCGGCGGATGAAGAGATCCAGGCGTGCCGCCCCCTGCTCCAACGCTGTTGCAGCATTATCCATCGCGGACGCGCCCGCGCCGACCACACCGACGCGTTTGCCTCGAAGTGCCTCAAAATCGATGTCGTCTGCTGAGTGGGCCCAGAAACGTCGGTCGATCCGGTGGACAAATTCCGGCACATAGGAGCCACCAAGCCCATCGCGTCCAGTCGCTAGAACCAAACGGCGGGTCAGCACCGTCTCCCGCGAACCTTTGTGATCGAACTCGACATCCAGCAAACCATCGGCCCGTGCGTGAACACCGGTGACCGTCGTGTCATTCTGAACCGGCAGGTCCAGCACCTTTCGATACCAGACAAGATAGTCCATCCATTGATGCTTAGGGATCTTATCAAGCCCTTCCCAAGCCTCCGCTCCGAAGCGAGCCTCAAAATATGCCCTGAAGGTGAGCGCAGGAAGGCCCATCGCCGGCCCCGTCAGCTGCTTGGGCGAGCGGAGCGTCTGCATGCGGGCAAAGGTGATCCAAGGTCCCTCCTGGCCTTCGGGGGCACGATCGTACACGACGATGTTATCAACCCCGAAGCGCTTCAGCATGGCGGAGGCCACGAGCCCGCACATGCCGGCACCAACGATGACGACGTCCTGAACATCCCTGCCGTCGACGCGTCGGCGCGGCACCCAGGACTTGGCGGGGAATTCCAGCCATGACAGATCCTGCCTGAGCCGGGCCTCAAGTGCCTTGAGGCCCAGGCCCCCAGGAGGATGCTGGTTCATCATCAAAGATTGTCCTCTTGTGCGTGGATGGGTGTGGCATCGGTTGCCTGGCCCAGCTCATCCGAGAGGGTAGCGGAACCGTAGATTGCCTGAGCGAGCCCGTCGCGGCCCGAAGGGTCGTGGTGGCGGCAACCGGGCAAGGTTTCCATCGCGACCTGCTCGAGTGCGCTGATGAGCGCCTGCACGGTGGGTGACACCGGCTTTGCAAAGGGCGTAAACGCTCCGAACAAAAACGGAATGTGGACGTCGAGTGGACGAACGGCCAATCCTTGAACTGGTGTGCCATAGGCTGCCGCGGGCTCGACCAGCGCGATGCCAAGCCCCGCACGAGCCGCACCAAGAGCGGTAAAGGATGCATTCGTATCGATAATCCGCTCCGGCCTCACCCCAGCCTGAGCTAAAGCCTCGTCGATCCGACGCCGGAGGCGATACGGATTGGCCATTGTCACGAGGGTTCGTGAGGCAAGAGCCTTCATGTCGATTACGTCGGAGCGGGCTAAGGGATCATCTTCGGGAAGGACCGCCACGCAGGGCGCTTCGGCGATCCAGTGTACCTCGATACCAGGATGCTCGATGGGCAAGCTGGCAACGCCGAGATCCGCTGTCCGGGCCAATACCGCTTGCACGACATGCTCAGCTGCGGAGGATCGCAGATGAAGCTGATGGGGGACGAGCCCCTGGTCGACCCGGGTGAGAGCCTGGGGAACAATCCCGGCTGCGAGAGCCGGAATGGCGGCAATCTCGATCGTCTGAACCTGACGCTTCGCAATTGCTTGGGCGCGATCAGCGATATGCTTGATGCCGACGAGAAGCCGCTCAACCTCATCATGGAAGAGGAGACCCTGTTCGGTGGGCGTGATCCGTGGCCCGTTGCGGTACAAAAGCTCAAACCCGAGATTGGCTTCAAGATCCTGGATCAATCGCGTTACGGCCGGCTGCGACCGTCCCAGCAGACGGGCTGCGCCAGTAATGCTCCCAGCCGAAATAACAGCCGCAAAGGCATCCAACTGTCTCAGGTCTAAGCTTTCTATATCCATATTCTGTATCTTAGCCTAGGAACCATGCTAATCAAGTATAAAAATATGCATCTTTGTGCTTATGAGGACATCATAATGACCAGAACACATTATTATTTATCTGCATTATATGAGAACACTGATACAGTTCGCGTATGATGCATAACTCCTTCTCCACCTTGCGAACTGCCCCAATCGGACTTCAAAGCTCATGGAAACCATGCTTCAGAACACCCACTCAATGCTTAAGCTTGATGGTCATAGGGCAGCACGCAATAGCAGCGCTAATGGCTCATGGGTGGAGATGGCTATTGCCCGCATTGAGGCCGATCAAAAACGATCGGCCGACACACATCTTCACAAGATTGAGGTTCCTGCTCTCGGTGAGATCAATCTATACCTGAAGGATGAGTCCACCCATCCAACGGGAAGCCTGAAACACCGTCTGGCACGCTCCTTGTTCCTGTATGCCCTTTGCAACGGACAGATCCGGTCGGATACACCGATCGTTGAAGCCTCGTCGGGATCGACGGCCGTTTCGGAGGCTTATTTCGCTCGCATGATCGGGCTGCCGTTCTACGCTGTCATGCCGCGAAGCACGTCGAGCGAGAAGATTGCCGCCATCAAGCTTTATGGCGGGCAATGTCACTTTGTTGAGGATGGCCGTTTCCTTTACGAGGAAGCAAGCGCCTTGGCCGTGCGCCTGGGCGGCCACTACCTCGACCAGTTCACCTATGCCGAAAGAGCAACGGATTGGCGTGGCAACAACAACATTGCGGAATCGATCTTCGAGCAGATGCAGCTCGAAGAGCATCAGGTGCCGTCCTGGATCATCATGAGCGCAGGGACAGGAGGGACAACGGCCACGATTGGTCGGTATATCCGTTACAAGCGCTTCCAAACCAAGCTTCTTGTCGCCGATGTTGAGCACTCGGCCTTCTTCGATGGCTACAAGGAACGCCGCGGTTGCACCACTTGTGATCATCCAAGCCGCATCGAAGGCGTTGGTCGCCCCCGCGTTGAACCTTCATTCGTGCCCGGTGTCGTCGATCGGATGCTCAAGGTGCCCGATGCAGCCTCGATTGCCGCCATGCGCGTGCTCTCGCGCCTTCTCGGCCGGCGCGTCGGTGGATCGACAGGAACCAACTTCTTCGGTTTCTGCTGGGCCGCCGCACGAATGAGAGCCGCAGGTGAGACCGGCTCGCTTGTCACTCTGATCTGTGACTCGGGAGAACGTTACCGCGGCACGTATTACTCGGAAGACTGGCTTCGAGAGGCCGGAATTAACCCGGTCCCTTATGAAGCAGTCATCGACCGCTTCCTGGCTGGTGGCACTTTCGACTGCCACGTCGAAGACGCGTCACTCGCTGGCCCTTAAAGGTGCGCCCGTAGAAAGGACCAAGATGAGCGACGTCAATATCATAGAAGAGCTTGCAGGTGTGCGGCTTGGTTCGCCCCTCGCCGAGACCCTTCTCGCTCGTATGGATATCATGGATCTGAGCCAAGCTAGCTATGACGCCATCATTCGTCCCCGAGAGCCTGGCGGATTGAGCCACGCCGAGCGCGCTGCTCTCGCAACTCGCATGGCACGCCAGAACGCTGACGAGACCTTGGCTGAGCACTACATGGGCAAGCTGCGGGAGGCCTGTGCCGACCCAAAGCTGAACGAGCCTATATTGCCGGGAGAAGTCGCTAATTACGGCAATCGGCTTAACGCCCTCGTCCGGCATATGGATCTGCTCACCCGCGAGCCCAGCAAGGCGGCACGTACTGACATCACCGCCTTGAAAGACGTAGGCATCAGCGAACCGGACATCGTGCGCCTGTCGGAACTGGCTGCTTTTGTGAATTACCAGGTCCGCGTGATCGCTGGTCTTAAGATACTAAAGGACATGCTCTGATGGAAACGGTTCATGAGTTCACGACTGAACTTCCGCGCTGGTCGCCCTACATCACTCCTGTAAAACTCTCGGAGGCGACGCCCGAGCAGCTTGACGCCATGAAGGTGACACCCTCGAACAAGAGCGTGTCGGATTACGTTCTTGTGCTGGCGCATGATCCGGAATCCCTTGCCCAACGGTCGCCTCTCTTCAACGCCATCATGTACGGCAATGACGGCCTATCGCGTGCGGAGCGTGAGCTTGGTGCTGTCGGTGCATCTGTCGTTAATCGTTGCGTTTACTGCGCCGCCGTCCATGGGAGCCGCTACAATCAGCTGACAAAACAAGCCGATGTTGTCGAGCGCATCTTCCAGAATGGGGCGGATGCGAAGCTGGAGAAGCACGAACAGGCAATCTTTGATTTTGCTGTCAAGCTCTCGCGAACACCGCCGACCATCACCAAGGACGATGTAGCAAAGTTGCGCGATATTGGACTTTCGGATCTGGAGATCGTCGATCTCGTGCTCTCCACCGCCATCTTCGGCTGGGCGAACCGCCTGATGCACACATTGGGGGAACCCGTGAAGGCAGCGAGCTAAGTTTCCAAAGAAGAGGCGCATCCCACCGCGACACTTGCTGGCAATGCAGCCCAACTGGTGTGAGGATAGACGTCATAGAACTCAGGGTTTTTAGTGATGAAAATCGGAATTGTTGGATGCGGCGGCATCGCGCTTGGCTACGCCGCCTTTCTCATGAAGAGCGGCCATCAGCCTGTTGTTTGGTCCCCATCCGGCGAAAGTGCCCGCTCTCTCATCGGGCAGGAAATCACGGCGTCTGGAGCCCTTGAAGGCAGCTTTCATATTCAGGTGGCACGTTCAGCTCGAGAAGTGGTCTCAGAGGCCGAGGTTGTGATCATTGCCGTACCTGGATATGGGCACCGGGCGGTCATTGATGCTGTTGTACCGTTCGCTCGCGAGGGGCAGTCCTTTATCGTCAGTGCACAATTATCTCTGAGCGGCGTCTATCTGAAACACAGCCTTGCGGCTCAAGGCATCGAGTCGGACGTCATGGCTTGGGCTACAACGGTACTGATGAGCCGACGGACTGGACCGTCCAATATCGTTATCGGTGGTATTCGGCAGATGCTTGATGTTGCAGCACTCCCCGGAGCAGCTGGGGCAAGATGCTTTGATCTATGCCGCACATTGTTCGGGAATCGCTTCCGACTCGTCCCAGATATACTTGCCATCGCTCTCGGCAACCTCAATCCACCAATCCATATGGCGAGCGCCCTTTGCAACTTCACACGGATTGAGAAAGGCGAATATTGGGCAAACTACGATGGCATCACACCATCCGTCGCACGACTGATTGAAGCCCTTGACCAGGAACGACTCGATTTAGCCAAGGCATATGGGGTGACGGTTCGCACGGTTCAGGAACATTACCGCCTAACGTTTGGATTCGAGGAGGGCCACTCGATCGCGGAGATGGCGGCAATGGTCCATAAGCAGCGCCAAGGTCCACCAGGCCCGACTACCTTGGATACCAGATTTGTCACCGAAGACATTCCCTTCGGCATTGTGCCACTCATTGAGCTGGCGGCTAGGCTAGACATTCCACTGCCGCTCCACCAAGCAGGAAGTCAACTCTTCTGTGCATTGTATGGGCGCGACTTCCCGAGTGAGAACGAACTTCTTAAGGTTTTGCCCTGGGAGTCAATTGTTGCAAGGGCATTGTCACATCGAAGCGGCTGACTTCAATGCAGCGGAGCTGGCGTCGAAGGCAATCCTTGGCGTGATCGACATGCATATGCGGCGGCGGCACAGCGAAGTCTTCTGGCTGGTGGAGACTGTCTTCCATGGGCTCTGTTGCATTAACTTTGGGAGACACGATCTGTAGCGCATTTGTCCTCATCGACAGCTACTACATCCTGTGATTTGAAAGGTTAATGCAACAGAGCCGCCAAGACACTGTCGCCAGCCGTATTGGCGATCCGTCCGGTATACTCGCCTATGAGGCGGTCCATGATCTGGCGATGAGCGTTCAAAGTGCGGAGTGTCCCGACCTCGTCCTGCTCCATGAGCCGCGAGTAGCCTGCCACGTCAGCCGCGAAGATCGCCGCGAGCCGTCGCTCCACCCTGTGCCCCTGCCGATCCATGGGACCCTCGGTGCCGTTCTTTGGTAGAGTGTGCCGCTGGGCGGATGGGGTGTCCAGCCTTCGTCTACGCTCGTCTGCCATCGGCTCTACCAGTGCCGTCCTTCTGAAACCGCTGCTATCCTACAATTTGTCAGTTGAGCGGCACCCTCCGTTCTCGTCGATCTTTCCGGCAACAAGCTCTTGGAGCCTCCATAATCCACGATCATGGATGCCGTGCTCTTCAAGATGAGTGA
>NZ_JBWBEW010000069.1:0-12429 GCF_056148915.1 Microvirga sp. jy35
TTGGGCCAATCAGACTGTCGCCTGATCGGCGTCTCCGCCAGAGCTCTCGCGCTGCCCGCGATTACCCGATGTCCACACATGGCACATTCCTGAAGTCGGCGGATTGTCCGCTCACTCGGGAACACCAGACATTCTAAAAAGTCGGCGAACTTCAAAGTCTCACCCGCAGCGGACTCTCCGCAGACGCTGTGATGATTTGCTCAGGTGGTTTGTAGCGCCTGGATTAAGTCGTGGGCAAAGCTCTCGCTGACGGGCGGAAGTGTCCGCTCCGCCTTCTTGATGATTGAGACCTCCCGGGTAAATCGTCGGTCATCTACAGGACGCGAGCGCAAGGTCTGCTCAGCTCGGACTTCCATTGCAGACCCGGGCAGGATGGCGGCCCCCAATCCTGCACGCACCATGCCCACCGCAGTCGACATATACGTCGCCTCAGCGGCGATGACAGGCAATCGGCCAGCCGCAAGGAAGGCGGCATCCACCACCGCACGCACGCTCGTGGCCGGATGCATCAGAATTAGCGGATGTCGGGTCAAAGCCTCCACATCAACCTGTTCCATGTCGCCGAACGAATGTCCGACCGGATAGACAACATGCATGTGATCCTGCGTCGTGTGTAGCACTTCGAAATCAGGATCGGCGATCCGGCCACCTGTCAGCCCAAGATCGACCTGCTCTTCACGGACTTGGGCAATGACTCCGCTTGCGATCACGTCGTGGATCACGAATGAGATCCTCGGGTTTACCTCCCGGAACTGCGCAATGATCTCCGGCAGGACACCCGCAGCAAAAGAGGGCAGGGCAGCAAGGCGCACAATGCCGTGCCGCTGAGCCGCCACGTCTCGGGCCTCGGCCACAACAGCATCAAGGTCCCGCAGGATACGCTGCAACGCCGGCACGAGCTCCCGGCCGATCCGTGTCAGCGAGACAGTTCGGGTGTTGCGGTCGAAAAGGCGTACTCCCAAGGCTTCTTCCAGATTGCGGATCTGCACTGTGAGCGCCGGTTGCGACAGGTTCAGGAGGCTGGCGGCCCGCGTGAAGCTGCCAAGCTGGGCCACGTTAACAAAGGCGCGGATCTGGCGGAGGTCAGGATTCATTAACTGAGACTATTACTGTGATCCAATCAATTCAATTGTGTGATCACCCACTCCGGCATCTAATCTGTGCGAGATCCGGGGGCACACATGAGACAGATCAGGATCGGCGCAGGTGCAGGCTACTCCGGTGACAGGATCGAGCCGGCCATCGAGCTCGCTGAGAAAGGTGACCTTCAGTATCTGGTGTTCGAATGCCTCGCTGAACGCACCATCGCCCTGGCTCAGCAAGCCAAGCTCAAGGATCCCGCCAGCGGCTACGACCCGCTTCTGCCGGAGCGGCTTCGGGCCGTTCTCCCTCTCTGCCATTCCAAAGGCGTCCGGATCATCACCAACATGGGGGCAGCCAACCCCATCGCCGCAGGCGAACAAACCCGGGCTGTCGCCCAGGAGCTTGGCTTGACGGGCCTCAAGATTGCAGCCGTCATTGGCGATGACGTCCTGCCCCATCTATCCAACGGTGACTACCGCATCGAGGAAACAGATGCTGCCGTTGCTGATATCGGCAACCGCGTCGTGTCAGCTAATGCCTATATTGGGGCGCAGCCCATTGCAGAGGCACTTGCCAAGGGCGCGGACATCGTCATCACCGGCCGGGCTGCCGATCCCTCTCTCTTCGTTGGGCCTCTGATCCATGAGTTCGGCTGGGCCATGGAAAACTGGCATCGGCTCGGCCAGGCCACACTGATCGGGCATCTTCTCGAATGTGCCGGGCAGGTGACGGGCGGGTACTTCGCCGACCCCGGCTACAAGGATATCCCCGACCTTGCTCGCTTGGGTTTCCCCATCGGCGAAGTTAGCGAGGATGGCTCCGTCGTCATCACGAAAGTAGCGGGCTCTGGGGGGCGGGTCACGCCCGCCACCTGCAAGGAGCAGATCCTCTACGAGATCCACGACCCGGCGCGGTATCTTACCCCAGACGTGATTGCCGATTTCTCGCGCGTCACAGTCGAAGAGATCGGATCTGACCGGGTCCGCGTCCAGGGTGCCTCCGGCGGTTCCAAGCCCGAGACCCTGAAGGTATCTATCGGCACTGTTGAAGGGTTTGTTGGCGAGGGGCAGATCTCCTATGCCGGACCCGGCGCCCGCACCCGCGGCGAGCTGGCGCTCGACATCGTCAGGGAGCGCCTGAAGCTCACAGGTGTCCACACTTCCGAGTTGCGCTTCGATCTCATCGGCGTCAACTCGCTCCACGGAGACAGGCTCTCGGGGAGCGGCGGTCACAATGAGCCCTACGAGGTCCGCGTCCGCGTCGTCGGGCGCACCGACAGGCCGGACGAGGCGGTGCGGATCGGCAACGAGGTCGAGACCCTCTACACCAACGGACCTGCTGGCGGGGGAGGAGTGACGAAGTCCGTCCGTGAGGTGGTGGGCATCCTCTCGACCTACATCCCACGGGACCTCGTCCGCCCCACCGTTCACTACGTGGAGTGCTGAGATGAAGCTTCGCCAGATCGCCCACTCCCGCACCGGCGACAAGGGCAACACGTCCAGCATCTCGGTGATCGCGTATGATGAGGAGAACTACCCGCTGCTGCTCCGGCACATTACGCCCGAGCGCGTGAAGGCTCACTTCGGCGATCTCGTGGCCGGCGACATCACCCTCTACGAGATCCCGAGCCTCGGCGCCCTGAACTTCGTCCTGCGCCAAGCGCTCGGCGGCGGTGTGACCCGCTCGTTGGTCCTCGACACCCACGGCAAGAGCTTGAGCTCCGCTCTGCTCGATCTTGAACTTCCCGACGATTCCCACCCCGACGAAGCGCCAGTTCAAGGCGACGCCTGACAACCACCCCTGGAGGAGACAACCCATGAGAGTGAAGACCTGGACCGCTGCTACCATGGCTCTTGCCGGAACCCTGCTGGCAGCCTTGCCTGCTGCGGCGCAGACCTATCCGACCCGGACCATCAAGTTCATCGTCCCGTTCGCCGCCGGCAGCGCAACGGACGCTCTCGCCCGCATCGTAGGCGAGCATGCCTCCAAGACGCTCGGACAGTCCATCATCATCGAGAACATGGCCGGCGCGAATGGCAACCTGGCCGCCCAGAACGTAGCCCGGGCTGATCCCGACGGGCACACCGTGCTGATTACCACGAACACGACACATGGCGCCAACCAGAGCCTGATGAAGAACGTGCCCTACGATGCCATCAACAGCTTCGAGCCGGTGACGAAGCTCGGCACCATCACGCTGGCCCTGATCACGAACCCGTCCGTTCCGGCAAAGAACGTGCAGGAACTCATTGCTCACGCCAAGGCAAAGCCGGGCGAGCTCACCTTCGGGTTCGGCTCCAGCTCATCGCGCATTGCGGGCGAGATGCTGAAGTCCCTGGGCGGCGTCGATATCCGGGGCGTGCCATACCGGAGCAATCCTCAGGCCATCACTGACCTGCTCGGCGGGCAGATCAATATCGTCTTCGCCGACATCTCGACCACGTTGCCTCAGGTGAAGGGCGGCAGGGCAAACGGACTTGCGGTCTCGACCGGCAAGCGCAGCCCGCTGGCACCGGACCTGCCGACCATGGCTGAGGCTGGGGTGCAGGGCTATGATCTCGCCGCTTGGTTTGCCGCCTTTGTACCGGCCAAGACGCCCAAGCCCCTCGTCGACAAGCTGCGCGAGGCACTGGTGGCAGCGGTCAACGACAAGGCCACCCAGGACAAGCTCCTCACGGCCGGCATCGAGCCAGAGGCTAGCACTACCGAGGAACTGAAGGCGTTCGTCGGTGCCGAGATCAAGAAGTGGGCAGATATCGTCAAAGCTGCCGGAATCCAGCCAGAGTGAGTGGTCAGCAAGACTGAATGAAGAGATAAGCAGTTTCCGAGGACCCGTGGGTACTCGGAGACGGCTGCATCAGGGAGTGCAGGCGCTTCCAAGATCGGCTGCCGCCTGAGCGAGAGGCCAAAGGAGCGGATGTCGCGAGTTGGCACGCCCTGCAGTCGGCCAGACGAGCCTTCCGCGCCAGCCTCCGCCGAGTAAGAGAACTGTCGAGCAGCGCCCCGTGATACCTTCCGTATCGCTAGACCATCGGATCTGATGCTAGGCGAGCATAGCCCAATATCCGGCGGTATCAGGGGCTGCAACGGGAGGTCTGCTCAGGCAGAGGTCTTCGGACGTTCCTGAGTGCCCGAAGATTTCCTTGAAGAACCCTTAACAGAAGTTGACCCCACGTTTGGGGTATGTGCGCCTTGAAGGGACTAGCGGCACTCTGTGGCAGGCCCCGCCACTCGATAGCGCGCAACTCCTGACTGTCTATCTGGCACTCGTCCGGGATGCCGAGATTAGAGGGGGCAGCACAAGATCTGTTCCCACTGAGACAGTAACGAAGTACGTAGCAAGCACGTGAGCTACCTCTTCGAGTCGGGACCCTTGGCTTCTATCACTCGTATCCCCAAGCGGTGGGACTGAGCTATATGGTGGTCTCAACAACAGCCAAACTAGGGTCGGCGCTAACCTTTAAGGAGCACGAAGCGTGGCCCACTATCTTGGGATCGATGTCGGCACTTCAGCGGTGAAAGTTATCCTTGTGGACGAGTGGCAGGCCGCGGTCGCGGAAGCGGATGTGCCCTTGCAGGTCTCCCGTCCGCAGGACCTCTGGTCGGAGCAAGACCCAGAAGCTTGGTGGCAGGCCGTGCAGGCCGCTCTCGATCAGCTCCGCGTGACAACAGGGGCAGCCTTCGCAGATGTGCGCGGCATTGGCCTGTCAGGGCAGATGCATGGGGCAGTGCTGCTCGATGACAGCAACCGGCCGCTGCGCCCTGCAATTCTGTGGAACGACGGTCGCTCCTTCCGCGAGGCGCAGGAGCTCGGCGCCCAGCATCCCGAACTCTCACGAGCAATGGGCGTCATTCCGATGCCGGGCTTTACGGCGCCGAAGCTGGCCTGGCTAGCACGGCACGAGCCGGAAACCTTCCGCGCCGTGCGCAAGGTGATTCTGCCCAAGGACTACATTCGGTTGAAACTGATCGGCGCCGTGGTCACTGAGATGTCGGACGCCGCGGGCACCTGGTGGCTGGACGAAGCTAGGCGCGACTGGTCCGATGCGGCCTTGGCTGCGACCGGCCTCACTCGCGACCATATGGCAAGCCTCGTTGAAGGTTCGCAAGCCTCCGGCACCCTGCGTCCCGAGATAGCCCAGCAATGGGGCCTGTGGAGTGATGTGGTGGTCGCCGGCGGTGGAGGCGATGCGGCAACAGGCGCCGTCGGACTTGGGGCCATCGAGGATGGATCGGCCTTCATCTCGCTCGGTACCTCGGGACAGCTCCTCGTGACCACGCGGGATTTCAGCCCGGCACCCGAAGGTTTGGTGCATTCCTTCTGCCATGCGGTACCCGGACGCTGGTTTCAGATGGCCGCCATGTTGAATGGTGCAAGCTGTCTCGCCTGGGCGGCCAATCTTCTCAAGCGGGATATCGGCGAGCTGTTGCGCGAGACGGAAGCCGCCTATCGCAAACCGTCCGATGTTCTCTTCCTGCCCTATCTCGCCGGCGAGCGGACGCCGCACAACGATCCTCATGCTCGCGGCGTGTTCTTCGGTCTTTCTCCCGACACGCAGCAAACGGACTTGGCGCAAGCCGTTCTCGAAGGGGTTGCCTACAGCTTCGCCGACGCGAAGCGGGCGCTCGAGCGGGCCGGCACGCTCCTGACGCAGGCCGGCATCATCGGGGGAGGCTCGAAAAGCCGATTCTGGACAAGGATCTTCGCCAGCGTGCTGAACATTCCCATCATGCGCTATCACGGCAGCGACAAGGGACCAGCCTTCGGCGCAGCGCGTCTGGCACGTCTGGCCACCACCGGAGAGGCACAGGAGGACGTTTGCACGGCCCCGAGCGTTCTCGAGATTGTCGAGCCTGACCCGCAGCTGGCAGAACTATATAGCCCGCGCATCGAGTTGTTCCGTAGCCTCTATCGTGCTCTGAAACCAGAATTCGCACGCTCCTGAAACTAAACATGCAATATTGTTGCATCGCTAATGAGAGCAACTGTTAGTGCAGAAAGAACTGTACCTGAACGTCAATGATCAACTGCTCAGGAAAAATTGTGGACTTCTGTCCGAGGGAGAAAGCGAGGGATTGAAAACCGATTGGTATGAAGCATTTACGGCAGTCATAACACCTGCTCATCCAGCCACTCGACCAACATGACAGATTGGCTGAATGCGAGCAGATTAGTACCGCTTCGATGAAGCACCTTTAGGGGGAGCGCCCATGACAGGATCCACCCCGATCCTTGAGATGAAGGACATCTCCAAGACCTTTCCTGGGGTCAAAGCGCTCACGAATGTCACGCTCACCGTCTATCCTGGCGAAATTCATGCGCTGATGGGGGAGAACGGCGCCGGCAAGTCCACACTGATGAAGATTCTGTCCGGTGCCTACCAGGCGGATTCAGGTGGAGAGATTCGCATCAACGGCCAGCACGTCACCATCGATGGACCTCACGCGGCGCGGCAACACGGTATCTCCATCATCTACCAGGAGCTTTCTCTCGCTCCCAACCTGACGGTGGCGGAGAACATGCTGCTCGGGCGCGAGCACAAATCCGGCCCGATAGTCAACCGCCGCTCCATGGAGAAGGCCTGTCAGGACGTTCTAGGACGCCTCGGCGTGCATTTCAGCGCAACGACGAAGGTCAGCGAACTCTCGATGGCCGAGCGGCAACTCGTGGAGATCGCCCGCGCCCTAATTGCAAATTCCCGCATTCTGGTCATGGACGAGCCCACGACCTCCCTCTCTTCCCGTGAAACAGAGGCGATGTTCGCGCTGGTACGTCAGCTGAAAGCGGAAGGTCTCGCCATTATCTATATCAGCCATCGCATGGCCGAGATCTATGATCTCGCTGATCGCGTGTCGGTGCTCCGCGACGGCTCCTATGTCGGCACTCTCGTAGGCGACGACATCTCAGCCGAGCGTCTCGTCCAGATGATGGTGGGCCGGGATCTCTCATCATTCTATAAGAAGGAGCATGACGCCCATCAGAGCCGCGGACCGGTCATGTTCGCGGTCCGAAACATGGGTGACGGCGTTCGTGTGCACGACTGCTCGTTCGACCTGCATGAGGGAGAGGTGCTCGGTATCGCAGGCCTCGTCGGCGCGGGTCGAACAGAACTAGCGCGCCTTATTTACGGGGCCGACCCGCGAACAAGCGGCGAGGTCTTTCTTCAGGGAAAGCACCTTTTGATCCACCGCCCCGAGGACGCGATCAACTCCGGCGTCGTTTATCTGACGGAGGACCGCAAGCACCTCGGTCTCTTCCTCGATCTCACCGTGCGCGAGAACGTGAATGTGAGCGTGCTCGGGCGGGATGCACGCGTGGGAGGCGTGCTCAACCTAAGGTCCGCCAAGGAACGAGCGGCAGCTGCCATCAAGGCACTCGCCATCCGGGTAGCTGGGGACGGCGTGCTTGTGGGCAGCCTCTCAGGCGGCAACCAGCAAAAGGTCCTTCTGTCGCGGCTTCTTGAGACGAAGCCGAAGGTTCTGATCCTCGACGAGCCGACCCGTGGCGTCGACATCGGGGCGAAATCCGAGATCTATCGCCTTATCGATGAGTTGGCGAAGCGGAGTGTCGGCATCATCGTGATCTCCAGCGAGCTGCCGGAGGTCGTGGGAATCTGCAACCGCGTGCTGGTGATGCGCGAAGGCCGAATCGAGGGCGAAGTCGGCGGTGCAGGGCACCCACCGGTGACACAGGAAAACATCATCAGCATCGCGACAGGCGTAAGGGAAGCGGCCGAATGACATCCCCAAATGACACCAGCGCATCTATCCAAGCGACCGGAGCCGCAGGCCTCGATGCGGCATCTCAAAGCAAGCAGCGCCGTCTCGCCTGGCGCTCAACCTTGCAGGCCATCGGCATGCTGCCGGTGCTCATCATCCTCGGCGTCGTTTTCGAGCTGATGTCCGGTCGGTTTATGAGCTTCCAAAATCTGTCAATTGTGATGCAGCAGGCTTCGATCAACACGGTGCTCGCCGCAGGCATGACTTTCGTTATCCTCACGGGTGGCATTGACCTTTCGGTCGGATCGATCCTGGCAGCAGCTGCCATGGTGGCAATCCTGGGATCGCTCATCCCTGAATGGGGTATGCTCGGCATTCCGGCAGCTCTACTGGCAGGCCTCGGGTTTGGGCTCCTGAACGGCGCGCTGATTGCCTTTGCGAAGCTGCCGCCCTTCATCGTCACCCTCGGATCGCTCACTGCTGTGCGCGGCGTTGCGCGTCTTCTCGGAGGCGATACGACCCAGTTTAACCCGCAACTCCCCTTTGCCTTTATCGGCAACGGCACTCTGTTCGGCTTGCCCTGGCTGGTGTGGATTGCCTTTGCGGTGGTGATCATCTCGTGGTTCATCCTTAGACGAACCGTCCTTGGCGTGCACATCTATGCGGTCGGCGGTAATCCGGACGCGGCACGGCTCACCGGCATCAAGGTTTGGGCGGTTCTGCTCTTCGTCTATGCCTTCTCCGGCCTCGCAGCCGGCCTCGGTGGCGTCATGTCGGCGGCTCGCCTGTTCGCGGCGAACGGCTTGCAGCTCGGTCAGTCGTATGAGCTGGATGCCATCGCGGCAGTCATTCTGGGCGGCACCAGCTTCGTCGGCGGCATCGGCTCGATCTGGGGCACGCTAATAGGCGCTCTCATCATTGCCATCCTGTCGAATGGCCTCATCCTCGTGGGCGTCTCTGACATTTGGCAGTTCATCATCAAGGGGCTCGTGATCATCGGGGCTGTGGCGCTCGACCGCTACCGCCTCAAGGGATCGGCGCGCACCTGACACGAGATACAAGCGCCCTGACCGGCGCTCGTATAAGCGACTTCCCGGAAGAATGCACAAGCTCCGGGTGTCGCGAAGCATAAGCACCTGGAGGAATCTATGGCACTTTTCCGTTTCTCTCTCAGCCTTGCCGTTCTCGCCGGTCTTGCGGCTCCGGCCTATGCCAAGGACGTAAAGAACGTCGGCATCTCGGTCGGCCTGCTCGGCAACCCGTTCTTCGTCGCGACTATCAAGGGCATCGAGGCCAAGGCCAAGGAGATCACGCCAGCCGCGAAGATCACATCCGTGTCGGCGGATTACGATTTGAACAAGCAGTTCACCCAGATGGACAACTTCTCGGCGGCCGGCACCGACATCGTCATGATTAATGCGGTCGACCCGAAGGCCATCGAGCCCTCCGTGAAGCGCGCCCAAGCCGCCGGCATGGTGGTTGCCGCCTTCGACGTGGCAGCGGCCGGCGCGGACGTGACTGTGATGACTGATAACGTGAAGGCAGGCGAGCTCTCCTGCCAGTACATAGCCGATCACCTCAAGGGCAAGGGCGACGTCCTCATCATCAACGGCCCCCAAGTCTCATCCATCGTGGACCGTGTCACGGGCTGCAAGAACGTGTTCTCCAAGTACCCGGACATCAAGGTTCTCTCGGACAATCAGGATGCCAAGGGCTCCCGTGAGGGCGGGTTCGCCGTCGGCCAGAGTCTGCTGACCCGTTTCCCGAAGATCGATGCGGTCTTCGCGATCAACGATCCGACTGCCATCGGCGTCAGCCTGGCTGCGAAGCAGCTCAACCGCAACGAGTTCATCATCACTGGTGTCGACGGCGCTCCCGACATCGAGACCGAGCTGAAGTCGGGCACCTCCCTGATCAAGGCCTCCGCCTCTCAGGACCCTTACATCATGGCGGCTCAATCCTATGAGCTCGCTGTTGGCATCGTGAACGGCAAAAAGCCCGAGAAGAACGTGATCCTTCTCGAGCCCAAACTGATCACCGCTGAGAACATCAGGGATTACAAGGGCTGGCAGGCTGTCCGCTGATCCCTGCTCCGACCTGCGGCGGCCATGGTGCGAGCTGTGGCCGCTGCTATCCATTCATGGGCCATCAGGAGGTGTCCCGATGCTGAAGCAGCTGCGCGAACAGGTTCTGGAGGCCAATCTCGAAGTGGTGCGCCGCAACCTCGTGCTTTACACCTTCGGCAATGTCAGTGGCATCAGCCGGGAGGACAACCTCGTCGCCATCAAGCCAAGCGGCGTTCCCTATGACCGCATGAAGGCCGACGATCTTGTGATTACTGACCTTGACGGCAAGATAGTCTGGGGCGAGCTGCGCCCCTCATCCGATCTCGACACGCATCTTCACCTTTATAAATCCTTTCCGGAGATCGGTGGCGTGGTGCATACGCATTCCGAGCACGCCACCGCTTGGGCGCAAGCCTGTCGCCCGATCCCGCCCCTCGGCACCACCCATGCCGATTATTTCTACGGCCCGGTTCCCATCACTCGGGAACTGACGCCGGACGAGATCAAGAACAACTATGTGCGTGCGACGGGCGTTGCCATCACGGAAGCCTTCGGCAACCGTGATCCCATGGAAGTTCCTGCCGCCCTGGTTGCCGGCCATGGCCCCTTCGCCTGGGGCAGGACGCCGGATGACGCTGTGCACAATGCCGTCGTGCTGGAGGCTGTGGCCCGCATGGCCATGTACACATTCTCGTTGCGGCCCGACGCGCAAGGTGTGTCGCAAGCCCTTCTGGACCGGCACTATTTCCGCAAGCATGGCGCGAGCGCGACCTATGGCCAAGCGGAGAAGTAGCACGCTGCCCGTTGAGTTACAGATACCCTTGTTTTGGAGAAATCCATGGCCGTTGTAGCAGGTGTCGATTTTGGCACTCTGAGCGTACGGGTCACCCTCGTCGATGACCGCAAGGGTCCGCTTGGGCTTGCCACGGCGGAGTATCCACTTCACCGCAAACGAGAGAACCCGGACTACGCGACCCAAACCCATGCCCATCACATGGATGCTCTGTCCCGCGCCATGCGCGCCGCCCTGGAATCAGCCGCCGTGAAAGGCGATGACGTGGCGGCGCTCGCGATCGACACTACCGGCTCCAGCGTCGTGATGGTGGGTGAAGGCCTTGAGCCGCTCGATGAGTACTATCTGTGGTGCGACCACCGCGCCAAATCCGAGGCCGAGGAGATCACCCGCCTTGCCCATCAGGAAGGGCTCGAAGCTATTCAATGGTGCGGCGGTGTCTATTCGCATGAATGGGGCTTCTCCAAGCTGCTGCACTGGCTGCGCCACAACCCCGAGAAGCGCGACCTACTCGTTACAGCCCTGGAACACTGCGATATGATGGCGGCGACGCTGACGGGCGTCACCGATCCACGCCTTTTGAAACGCAGCATCTGCGCCATGGGTCACAAATGGATGTGGAATCCGCGCTGGGGCGGCCTGCCTCCGCAGGAGTTTTTCTCCAAGGTCGATCCTCTTTTTGAGGGTATTCGCGATAAGCTCACCGGCGAATACGCAACCTCCGACGTGATTGCAGGCCACCTCACGTCCTATTGGGCAGAGAGGCTCGGCCTGCAGCCTGGCATTCCGATCCCGGTCGGAGCGTTTGACGCCCATTGGGATGCCATCGGGGCAGGTTGCCGGGTTGGGGACGTAGTGAATGTGGTCGGCACCTCCACCTGCATCATCGCCATGGCGCATGACGCCAACCTTATCGAGGGCGTGTGCGGCGTCGTGCCAGGCAGCGTCGATCCGGAACTCATCGGCATCGAGGCCGGCCTCTCCGCAACGGGTGACATTTTCGAGGCGATTGCACGCCGCGCCAACACCAACGTCAGGGAACTCTCGAAAGATTTGGAGCAGTATCGCCCCGGCCAGACAGGCCTCCTGCGGCTGACCTGGGACAATGGCGACCGCACAGTTCTGGTGAAGGCGGACCTCGGCGGCGTCACGCTGGGGTGGAACCTGCTGCACACGGCGCAAGACGAGTTGTTTGCCGCGATCGAGGGCACTGCCTTCCACACTCGGATCATCCTGGAACGAATGGCCGAGGGCGGGGTGCCGGTGGAGCGCGTGATCAATGCCGGCGGCATCCCACAGCACAACGCGGTGTTGAACCAGGTCTACGCTAATGTGCTCGGCCGCCCCGTGCTCGTGCCCAACGGCATTCCGACCGGCCTTGGCTCCAGCATCTTTGCGAGCCTTGCGGCTGGATCGCACCAGGATCTCGATAGTGCTCAGGCCGCCATTTGCCTGTCTTTCCGCACCTTCGAGCCAGATCCGGCCGCGCACGCGGTCTACGAGCAGCTCTTCCAACACTTCAAAGCACTCTATTTCGGCTTCGGCGGCGTCTCTGGACCAGTGGCGCTTGACCATGTATTGCGCGACCTCAAGCGGATCGCGGCTCTGTCGTCAGAACCCGCTCCGTCGGACGTTGCCGAGCGCGTGCCGATTGGAACCGCTTAGATGTCGTTATGATCCTGTCAGGAGCCAGTCTATGATCTTGGTTACGGGAGAAGCCTTGGTCGACCTGTTCATCGGCGCCGCCACGACGACAGGCTTTCCTGC
>NZ_JBWBEW010000070.1:0-11896 GCF_056148915.1 Microvirga sp. jy35
AGGCGCTGGAACTTCTGCGGATCGCGCAGAAACTCCACCACCTCCTGCAGATCCTCCTTGGCCTCGTCAATGCCCGCCACCTCGTCAAAGGTGACCGGAGTTCCGGGCTGCAGCAACTTGGCCTTGGACTTGCCGATGGACATCAGGCCTCCGCCACCCTGCTGGCCCATGGCCCTTCGGGACAGCCAAACGACGATCCCGATCATTAGCGCAAAGGGCAGCAGCGACAGCAGCAGGCTGCCAAGCAAGCCAGGCTGCGGCGGCGGCTCGGCCTTGATCACGACACCCTTCTGCTGCAGCTGGGCAATGAGGCCAGCGCCTTGCGGGACGTAGGTGGTCACTCGCGCGCCTGTCGAGCGCTCGGCGATGACCTCCTGCCCCTGAATGGTGACCGAGCGGATCTCTCCCTGGTCGACCGCCGCGATGAAAGCCGAGTAGGGGAGCTGCTCAGACTGAGGTGCTGACGTGCTCTGGAGATAGAGCACCGACAGCAGAGTCATGACCGCGGCCACAATCGCCATGTTGCGTAAGTTGGGCGCGGTGTTGGGGTTGTTCATCTCTGTGCTTTCTGAACGACGGTGTCCTGATCGAGATAGAAGGCTCGGAGCCAAGCCGGATCCGCATGCTGGACAGCATCAGCCCTGGAGGGGCCTTGCCACCGGATGGACCTGGTCGATGTGCCTGCGCAGCAAGGCCATGTTGCGCAGGTTCGAGCGGAAGAAGACGTCCCCTACCCAGCCCACAACAGGGACCGCGCTGATCACGAAGTCGACACCGACGTTGCCGGCCATGCGCAGGAGTGTCGGCATCGGGACGCCGAGGCGGCGCGCCTCCCAGATCAGATAGGCCGACATGCCCTTGGAGGTGAGCGTTCCAACCCCCGGGATCAGGTTCAGGAGCGCGTCGGCGCCGAAGCGAATATTGGTTCCCGGCACGCGGATGGCGCTGTCGAGAAAGGGCGCGAGAGTATCGAGCCTCGCTCGTGTCTCGCCAGCGCGAAGGGAGGTGTTGGCGAGGGGGAATGCATAAGACGTCACAGTCGTCTCCCAGATGCGGAGCACGCCTTGAGGCGCTCCTCAGGTGAGAGAGTCCGACATCACAGCCTTGGGAAGACTGCCAGAGGGGCCCGGACCCCGATACTCACAAGATGGGGATCAGGCCGCTCGGGTTCAAGTCCGGGCCCAGCCCGCCTCCCGCTGCCTGATCCGGAAGCAGGGGTTGAGCAAAGGCTTCCGTTACGCCTTGGCAATGCGATAGGCGCTGCTGAGGATGTCGAACACGTCCATGAGCCGCGCCACGTAGGGATCGTGAGCCACGAATTCGGCATCCTCGTGCTCGGCATTCCACTGCTTCTCGACGGCATCGATGAGCCGGTGCAGCCGGCGATGATGAAGGCCAAGCCCTTTCTGAACAGGATCCGCGACGATGCCCACGAAAGCCGACGCGATGGATGTGGCGGCCAGCAGACCTCCGGTCACGCCGCCAACCAGCACGGGGGAGACGGCTGCGGGGAAGAGGCCGTACCACAGGCCTCCGGCCCCGGCCCCGAGTGGGAACGAGGCCACGGCCGCATTGTTGGCCAGGGCAGCGGCCAGCGCAGGGCCGAGTGACATCACGCCCGGCGTCACCTGATGCATGGTGACCGCGCCGGCTCCGATCGTCATCAGCGAGGTTGCGATCTCCGCGGCTGCGGCTCGCGTTCCTGCATAGGTCTCCAGGGTCTCCTCGAGACGTTCTCGGAACGCAGCATCGTCCCCTTTCCTCCCGATCATCCCCAGCGCCTCGTGCAGTCGCTCCTGAAGCTCCGGGGCGGACAGGATGGTGTCCGCCAGGGCATCCCGGTGGGACACGCGATCATCCTGCCTGAACGGCAGCTGGAGGAACTCGGTGATGATGAGCCACTCGATCTCGTTCCCGACGTCAGTGTCGAACACCAGCTTGCGTGATCCGAGGTACTCCGACGCCCTGGCGGCGCCAACCGCCTTCGCTCCGGCTGCCGCAAGCTTCGCTGCAAGCTGGGGAACGGCAAGGGCGATGTTGGCAGGAGCCTTCAGCATGTCCCATCCAACGGCCTTGCGGTGTATGGAAAGGGAGCCGGAGAACGAGAAGTGGCGGTCGACGAACGCGTCGACCATCTCCCGGCGGCTCTCGAAGTAGCGGCGTGCGCCCTCTGCGACGAGGCGAGTGGCATCCTCGCGTGTGAGCAGGGCGTCGATCCCTGATTGGTTTTCTGGTGCTTCCGCCATGGCTCCGATCACCGTGCTCCCGTGGCCACGAGATAGTGTGGCCGGTCCGGCATTGCCAGAAGCGGCGCAGAGCTTCGCCTGCAGCCGGCCCTTCAGATGCTGAGCGCGATCGCTCGGGGCAGATCTCTGGTCAGCCTGGGGCGAGAGCAGGCCTCATCACGCGGAGTCCGGCGTGTCGCGCCAACTCCTCACGCGGGGCGGGCTAATGTTTACGGGCTTGCACCAAGTAAACGGGTATCGTCGTCTCTCCGAGAGCCTTGCAGGCTTCCAGGCGATGCAAACCTTCGACCAGGACAAAACGGCTTCCATCCGGCCGCACGAGGATGGGCGCCTCCTGGCCTTTTGCCAGCATGCTTTCGGCAAGGGCCTCAACCTTCTGCGGATCGAGGGTTTGACGCCGTTGGACAGGCACATAGACATCTTGGATCGCAACGATCTGCTTTTTCATCATCTCGGCTGCTCCTGGCCTGAGGCTCGTGTCTATGGATGCGATGCTTCGAACATGCTCCGTGCGGTCCAAGCCATCGCAACAAGCAATCCGGCATGGAGGTTGCGTGATGGCTGCGGTGGCGGACGAAGCACACGCGGCGTGGTCTTTCTAGCTCTGCGCCTGCGAGGCAGGTGAGCCCCCTGGTTTGGCGGCAATCCAGATGGTGTGTCGTGCGCCGCCGCGTGTTCCATTGGCGCGCGCACCTACTTCATCCACGCGAAAACCCACCTTGCGCAGGCGCTGGGTGAAAGCTCTATTCGGTGCCGATGACCACACGGCCAAGACGCCGCCGGGTGTCAGCGCCGTTCGGGCGGAGCTTAGTCCGGGCAAATCGTAGAGACTGTCATTGGCCTTGCGTGTCAGGCCTTCGGGACCGTTGTCGACGTCGAGCAGAATGGCGTCGTAGGCAGACCGGCTGGATCCAATCAAGCGCCCGACGTCTCCTTCGAAGATGCTGACGCGCGGATCCTTGAGGCTATCGCCGAACACCTCGGCCATCGGACCTCGCGCCCATGCCACAACGGCGGGGAGGAGTTCAGCCACGGTAACCTGAGCCTCAGAGCCGAACTCGGCAAGCGCGGCGCGAAGGGTAAAACCCATCCCCAACCCACCGATAAGGATCCGTGGCCGCTCGCGGCCCTGGAGTCTCAGGCAAGACAGTTTGGCAAGCGCCTCCTCGGAACCACTCAGGCGGCTGTTCATCAGTTCGTTGCTGCCCAGCATGATGGAGAACTCGGCACCACGCTTCTTGAGGCGCAGTTCGCCTCCGTCACCGGGGATTTTAGCCGTGTCGAGTAAGACCCAGGGGATCATGGATGGCTCTTCGGACAGTATTGCTGGTTTTGCCCAGGACCAAGCACAGGAGAGTGCATCCGTCAGGAAGGAACGACGGTTGATGCGCGCTCATGAGCGCGTTCGGCCAATGCGTCGCGCAGGGCCGTTCGCAGGGGCCATGCGCGAAGTCCCTATCGCTTGCCGCCGGATGGTTTCGCAGGCGTGGTGCCTTTGCCCTGATTGGCGAAGGGTGAGGTCGGGACTGCCTCTTTCGGCTTTTCCTTCTTCGGCTTCTTTGCCTCACGGTTGCCGCGTTGTTCGCCTCTGGCCATGGCTGGTCTCCGTTGTTCGTCAGTTTGTGGGTAGGATCATCTCAGTCATGGGCCGACTTGTCGAGCAGATGGTCGAAGTCGGCCAGCACCCGGTCGATGAGCTTGCGGCGGCGCAGATCGCTTGCATCCAGGCTTCGCGCGAACAGGCCAAGCAGATAGCGTGCCTTCTCGACCGCCTCGTGCCAATCGGCGGCGGGTGCGGCCGCCAGCAGATCCTCGAGAGCGACCTGTCTTGCGCGCAGTGCTTCCTGATCGGACTCGACCTCGGATCGCAGACGTCGAAGGTCGGTTGCCTTCTGGGCTGCCATGCCGCGATGAGCATCGAGATTGGTCGGTTGATCGGCCATAATCTGTTCCTCCGTGTCCGTCACCTGCGCATCTTCCGGTGGGTCGACCACCTAAGCGCGCTCGTTCAGCAGGCGCATGAGCGTCTTGGCCAGGCGCTCATTCTGTCCAACGGGCTCAGGCATCACGCCGTGCCATTGGTGTGCTCGAAGTGCCCAGCCGATGTCCGAGAGGCTGCCGAGCGGCTCATGGGGCCATGCGGGCTCGCCCGTGGGCGTCAGGATCATAAACTGCCGTGAGGCTTTCATGCCCACACGGGCGACGTACAGGATCTCGTCACCCCGTCGAAGCAGGGCGACCGGTTCGTAGATCTGGGATCCGTGGAAGAAAGCCTCGCCGCTGGTCAAATCTCGGATGCCCGGGCTGCGATCTCGCTTTCCCGCACGGCGCGCTCGCCGAAGCCGGATGATTTGATGCGGTACGAGACTTCACCGGTCTGATCGGCTGGCATGAGTCGCGTCACCTCATAGATGCCGCTTGCGCTTGCCCGCTTATCCGAGATGCGCGGATGAATGATGCGGACCAGCTGGTGAACGTTGTACTTGTGGGACATGTATTTCTCCTGAAGCTCACTCGCCATTGCGCAGGGTGCGGCGGGTAACCGAGACCGGATGTCTGCCTGTGCAAAGAAAAAGCCGCTCCACGCGGGAGCGGCTTCTAAGATCTAGCGGCACAGGTCTGAATCCCGCGCCATCATCGCCGATTACGCCGTCTCGATGTTGTTGACGGCGACCTTGCCGGAGCGGCGGTCTTCAGCCGTGTCGAAGGCAACCTTCTGGCCTTCGACGAGGCCGCGCATGCCGGCGCGCTCGAGAGCGGTGGCGTGGACGAACACGTCCTTGCTGCCGTCGGTGGGCTGGATGAAGCCGAAGCCCTTCATGTCGTTGTAGAACTTTACGGTGCCGGTAATCATGGGGGTAGCCTTTCGCGATGGTCGCAGATGCACGGGAGCCAAGGCGCGTCAAAACGCGGCCTCAACTCGGTTCGTCGATGTAATGGTAAGAAAGTCCGAACGTGCGCCTGGAAAGACCAAAAGCGAAACGACCCGATTGTCCGGCCAAAATCCGATAAACATCATATAAGCTCTTTCTCAGACGATAACAAGTGTTGTGTGTCTTCCCTCTTGATTTAGGCAAATCTTGCTTGTTTCCGATGCGGTCCAACAGCAGGACTGTGCTTGGCAGGGCTCGGCGGCTTTATTATTTGCCCGGACATTCCATGCACATTCAGCCATTGGCGTATGGCTGAGCATCGGCAGGATCGACGAGGCTGCTCGGTGGGTCCTACGGGTAGGCGCGACAGGAATCCGCGTAACCTGAATTTGTGGATCAGGAAGGTCGGCTCGCGGCACGGGAATCGCTGACGGACTGGAATCATGGGCGACAGGGTCGGGAATGCAGGCCATTTCCGGTGTTCACCACCAGTACCCATCCTAGGTCGTCCGGCACGCGATCTGGCTCTACAGGCGGTTCACGCTCAGCTGCCGAGATGTCGGGGAAGTCTTGGCCGAATTCGGATTCGGCCTTCCGTATGACACCATCCGTCGGTGGGTGCTCACATTCGGGTCCACCCTTGCCAGGAATCTGGGTCGACTGCATCCCGGACCAACCGAGACCTGGCACTTGGAGAAGGTGGTGGTCTCGAACCAGGGCCAACGAGCATAGCTACAGCGAGAGGTCGATGGTGGGGGCGCGATCCCGGACATCCTGATTCAATCCAGGCGGAGCGCGCCATGCCTACTCACTCCGCAGCTTACGACACCCTCAACCTCTAGCGTCATCTGATCTCCCGCCGTAGGCTTCGGCTATTGAGGGCCGATGCAGCCCAGCAATGGCATCTGGCGACAGCCGCCTGAGCCACATGCCGATCAGGTTCTCTGCGGTCGCATCCAGGTTCCTGTGCCGCGCAAGCGGCGCTGGCGTCTTGCGAAACTCGGAGATGCCGGTTTTGGGGTGTTTGCGCGGACGTTTCATCGCGAGGGCCGCCCTTGTGTACCAAACGGGCGTCCGAAACCTGAAGTTAGCGTAAATCCAGCATGGAGGGCTGGTGCTGCCAGAGAGGATCGAACTCGCTGACAGCGTACGAAAACCAAAGCAAAACAAGGCTTTTGGCTGCCTTTACTGCAAATTTGTGTACCACTCGTGTGGGCCATCTGTCCAGGATTTTAGTGGGATTGAAGGTCACCAAGTTGAGCTCAGTGGCTCCTAGAGATGAGTTGTCCGCAATCCGATAAAGTGACCAATAGGGCGCGAGTTGCCCATCTGCTGCTGCGCCAATGGCTTAGCGTTCATGTAGAGCCCTCACTCAAGCGCGAAGGCTCCATATGCCGACATGTGCGCTCGCTATTATAGTTTGAGCTGCCCTGGTCCCTCTAGCTCCATGCCGTGTTCCCGCAGCAGAGCGGTAAGCTGTTCGATCATCGTGGCCTGCTCTTCTATCCGCTTTTGGTCCTGAGCCTGAGCTACTAGCGCCCGCTCGAGTTCCGCCTCCAGTCTTTGGAGTGGCTCCTGCAAACGTAGCGTCGCATCCCTCAGGAACACTCGTGTGCGGTTCTCAAACTCCTGCTCCAGCGCGGCCCTACGATTTGCCTCCGCTAACCTACTCGCGCTTGTCAGCTTGGCCTCTGCACGGTCCAGCCTGCGCCGGCGCGGGCCCAGCCGCTCGTGTCCATATCGGGCGCTTACCTCAGTATGGAAACGATCCTGTAAATCCTTCATGGCCGCGATGTACGCACGTCGTTGCTCTCGCTTGCTCGCCCCCTTTTCCAATAAGAGCAATGCCTTGCGCCCGGCATGGATTTTTTCCCACTGCAAGCGGTGGTCGGGCCCAAGCTCTGGCACAGCGAAGGCATGTAGGTGGGGGAATCGCTCGTCCGTGTGCTCGACGACGCTCTTGAGCGCTGTGCCATACTCAGCCTCAAGCCAACGGAGGGTGTCAGCTCGCCAGGAGCGATAGCATGTCATCGCGTCATGATAGGCTTGCAGCGCCTCCCATTCAACCGGATAGCTGATCACAGTGGCCAAAAGGGCCGCACCGTCTTGGCGCAGGCGTCGGCCCGCCGCATCGCGTGCCTTGTGGGATCTTTTAATCGCAATCTCGCCGGCCTCAATCGGCCCCAGCCCATATAGGACGTTCGGGGGTTGCGGGTGCTTGACATGTGAGCATGCACCAGGCATGCGCGCGGCCTCCGCGGTGATGCCCGAGATGCATTCGTGGGCCTTGGCCCGTTTCTTGGGGTTTCGCCCATACACAGCTTGGTGTGCGAATTGACAGTCTTTCGTCATCAGAGCCCTCCGGTTCCGATGACCCATTCTGCGGAGACGATTGAAACCTACACGAGTTATTTTTAGCGGGTACCGGTTCGGCGGCTTGCCGGCTCTTCCTAGTAGTCCCTAGGATGTCCCTACGATGAGGATTAATCAGGAGCAGTGATAGTTGGCCCACCTACAATCAGGCTGGCAGCCAACACCGAAGCCTTCGTCTGACAAGACCCTTCATCGCGCAGTGCTCGACAACAATTTCGACCAGATAGTACAGGATTCAGCAACCGGGAGCTCTTACGTGGGTCGGATATGGTGGCTGTGATAGCCGGTGAGCTTCGAAAAGCAATTTCCGAGGATTAAGTGAGCTGAAATGGAACCTAAAGGCAGCAATGTTGCAGATTTGATGTTGCATATGTAACGCTTTGCCGGAGATCTCAAACGGATTCCCGGGCAATACAAACGTCGTAACGCCGAACACAAACATTTTTCCGGCCAGCGCAAACGGATTATTGGCCAACGCAAACGAAAGCCCCCGAGTTACAATAGGTCCACTGTAGCTCGTGCCACGTACAAGGAGCATGGGGCTTGAGCCCTCCCAGGCCCGCTAGCGCATCCCTACCGTAATCGCCTCCAAAATGACCGCAGCAGACCTAACAACAGCGCCGCAGAGCCGGGAAGGGGCGGCCGAGACGCTGGGGAGGGCTTCCGCCAGGTGCTGGAGGAGGCGCTCGTTATCGCCCACAAGGGTCTGGATCGGCTGATCCTCGCCCGTGAGCTGATGAGTCGGGTCACGGCCAAGACCCGCTCCAACTCGAAGCTGCCGGGGCTGGTCGAGCTGTTCCTCTCCCGCCGGCTGTGACGGTGCCGCTCGGGGCCAAGCTGCTCAAGATCACGCCCAAGGCCGTCGCTCTGATGCTGGCGCAGCTCGACGGCGCCCTGCCAAGGGAGCTCACCGGCCGAACCCGCTACAGCGCCTGGGGCATCGTGTAGGGCTCATCCACTCGCCGAACTCGACGAGACTAATCGAGCCCCACGGTCTTGGGCGCGCTGGTCTCAACCTCCAGAACCGTTGGCACTTCGGCTTCAAGCTCTTTGAGAGCCAACTCCTGCCAGTAGCGGAACTCGGTGGTGTCCTTGCCAACCTGCTCCTCGGCCGTAATCGCCTCCCAGCCAGGGCCCTGGTCATCGGCAAGCTGCCGGGCGCGTGCCGTGATCTCCTCCTCCGTAAACCGCGGCGTGGGCATCGGGGACCTCCTTATTCGTGAACAGCGAGCAGGATCGTGCCAACCGAGTGTGACAGGACGGTGGTGAGCACGATCCCGATCGGGCATTCCTCAAAGGTCACCGTCAGGAAGGACCACGCTTTGAGAGGGCCTCGAAGCCGCCTCTCAGCTGCTGGATGCGCTCCTGATAGGCTTTGCTCAAGCAGGCTCGGTCGGCGCCACAGGCGGCACGCCGCTTGAGCCAGGCCGCCTGCTCGTCCTCCATGTCACTGCGGGCACCCATCCCAAGCAATGGCTTGAGCTGCAGGTAGAGAACGGCCAGCTCGACATCCTCATCGTTCAGCTGCCGATCGGCACACACAGCCTTCTCGTCAGCAGCCTCGGCTTTGGAGCAGTCGGAACTGGCAGCCGCGGCAGGCTGCCACGCCACAGTCGTCAGCAGGGCAGCAAGACCTGTGAGGCGGAGAGCGTTCCTGATCATGGGATCATCCTCGAGAACCTGACTGCTGAGCAAACCCCTCCAGCCGTCTGAGGCTCCCGATCATGGGGAGCTGTTGGGAAGCAGGGTTAACAGGGGGTAAGGGCTTGGGTCATGACTGAGACGATCCGAAGCCGGAGTTCGCGGGGCAGGTCTCTGCCGGTTTGGCCTATGGTACCCGCTCAGCACAGCCTCCCTGTTATTCAGTGGGCCGGCCGCCTCACGGGGATTGCTGCTGATCTCAGATCGAGAGCGACGCACGCTCCCGCCGGCCATGATGCCGACGGACAGCGGGTCAAAGCTGGTCAGGCGGCTGTAGTCACCTCCTGCACCATTCCCGCCCGCCAGCCCGGTGCCGATCGGATCCATCCCGGTGATCTCGACCCGCGTGTTATCAACCCCTTCCAGCATCACGAGATCGAACAGGATGCTCGCGTGCCTGGGCGCTAGCCGCACGCAGCCATGCGAGGCCGGTGTGCCGAGGTAGGATATGGCCCGGCTACCATGGATAGCGTGGCCCGCATCGGTGAAGAAGATCGAGTGCGGCATAGGTGCGTTGTCCCATTCCCGTGAGTAGTGCACCCTGGCCAGCCGTGACGGCGAGAAGGTGCCGACCGGCGTGGAGTAGTCAGCTGTGCCCGTCGACACGGGCCAGAGTAGCGCTGCTGCCCGTCGACGGACACGGTCATGCGCTGGGCGGTCTTGTCGACCACGATCGAAGCTTCAGCCGCCGCAGGACCAGCCAAGACGCCGCCGCCGAGCAGTGCAATCACGGATGAGAGGGCTCCGCGCATCCTTCAGCCTCCAGCGTTGTTCAGGTCCGGGTTAGGACACTGCACAGGGATGACGGCCAGGAACGGCTAAGGTTCCCACAGCCTGGAGGTTAAACTCTTGGGCCGGCAGACATTCACATCCCATCAGGGTTCCTTGGGCTGCACCCGCGCCTCCGTCTCGACGATCACATTGGGCGGTATCGGCTTGGATCCGGTCTCAACGAGATCCTGCAAGTCACCCTGCGCTACGGCCTTTGCCGTCCTCGTCGGAGTTGACCTCTGAACGCTGTAGGTCGGCGGCTCCTGCTCGATCTGACCAGTAGCCGTTCTCTCGTCTCGGACTTCAGAGACAGTCTCAGGGGGAACGAGGCCAAGGCTCACGGCATGCTCGGCCATCGCCACGCTGTCGGCCGCCAGCACCAGGCTGCTGCCTGCGCCGGCCACCACCTTGGCGAGATACTCAATCTCTCTGATCCTCTCAGGATCCCGGGAGACATTCCGGATGTACACCGCCAGTACCCGGCCGGGATGCTCCTCGACAATCTGACGGTAGATCTCGGGATCGTGCTGCCCGCTGTCGCCGATGAGAATGAAGGGCAGGTCACTGTAGAGCGCCAGCATGTTGTGGATCAGCTCGCGCTTGTGGTCCGCGGCCTTGCGCGGCAGCGGACTTGTCCAGGAGACACCCCATTCGCGCAGGAACAGGATTGGGCCAACTGGGATGCCGTGCCGATCGAAGAACTCCTCCAGCACCTCGTAGATGCCCCAGGGCGCTCGAGAGACATAGAGCATGGGGTTCTGCTGGTCGCCGGAAGTGCCGGCGTGCAAGGCTTGGTACAAGGCCCCGACCCCAGGAAACGCGACCCGGCTCTGCGCGTCTTCGACGAACAGGCGCCAGAGCATCCTGAGCTTGTTGGCGACCCCAGTGTGCATGACCGTGTCATCGATGTCGCTGATGACCACATATCGGCAACTCTCCGGTGGGATGAAGATCTGAGCTTGCGCCTGAACCGTCTGGGGCTGCGGCAGGGACAGATCCATGGTGTGCCACGAACGGTCGAGTGGTGGCGGCAGGGCAGGGGAGAGATGGACCCGAAAATAGCCGTCCTTGTCGGTGGTGACGGGTTCCTCCGCTCCATAGAACCGGGCTGTTACGACGGCATTCGGTACCTTGCGGCGGGTAATGCGCCGACCGATATCGCGCAGGTTCGTCAGAAGGGCTCCTCGGCCGGTCTCAAAGTGTGGGCGTGATTGCCGGAATACCCGACCGATCAGGAAGACCTCATCGCGGGATCCATATCCGCGGTAGGGGTGGATGACCACGCCTCTTTCGCCCTGCGCCTCCTGCACGGGCCGGGCAGCGATGCCCAGCAGCCCGATCAGTGTGCCCCGCCACTTCCTCATTGCGCCGGTGAGGCTCATCGCATCCACCCCGTATGCTTGTCTGGTCTTCCAATGAGGTGGGTCGTGGAAAGGATCCTTGGAGGATTGTTCTGTTAAGCTAGGGGATTCTTGTCTCAGTTGCGGTAGGTGAGACCTGGCCCACTCGGAGAGCCAAAGAGCCTCTGACTTTTAATCAGAGGGTCCTGGGTTCGAGTCCCAGCGCGCTCACCAACAATATCAAAGGGTTACCGGCATCTGCCCTTTGAGCGATTTTCTCCCAGGTAGCCAATAGGTAGCCAGACGTTTCAGACAGGCGGGGCTCGAGCACGTCCTAGGTCAAAGCAACCTCTGAGCTGGAAGGCCGAGGTGAGTCGGTCCGCGCCTGCGTTCCGTCCACTTCGGCTAGGTCTGTGGATCTGCGGCGGAACCACCGATGATGATGCCTGAAAGGTCCGGTCTCTCGCCGTGAGCAGACCTTCACCTGGCACTCCTGAACTTCCCAGTTTGACCCGAAGGAGACTTTCCGGCTCGGCAGCAGGGTGTAAAGCAGCAGAGTCATTCGAACGGATCGCTGCATCGGCGAGTTCAG
>NZ_JBWBEW010000071.1:0-11538 GCF_056148915.1 Microvirga sp. jy35
GCGATCGAGGAGGCGGGGCGGGGCGATGACATTGTGTTCTTCGACCGATCCGGCTTCACCCAGAGCCCGGGTGCGGCAACGCTCTTCTGGCTCGGTGACCAGATCCAGAACTGGAGCGAGTATGACGGCATCAAGACCGCCGTCGTCGGCATGCTGTCTGGCGGCATCTCGGGAGGAAGCCTGATCCACAGCGATACGGGCGGCTACAGCGCCTTCAAGTTCGACGTTGCTGGACGGGAGATCCCGATCATCGCACGCACGCCGGAACTTCTCATGCGGTGGACTGAGTTGAACGCCTTCACGGCCGTCCTGCGGACCCACGAGGGTCTCGTCCCTGGAATCTCAGCCCAGTTCGACACGAGCCCTGAACTCTTGGCGCACACGGCACGCTTTGCTAGGGTTTACAAGGGTCTGGCGGCCTATCGCAAGCGCCATGTCGCAGCAGCGGCGCAGCATGGCCATCCGCTGACCCGTCACCTCTTTCTTCACTACCCCGATGACCCCAACACCTATGGTCTGCGCTACCAGTATCTGCTTGGTCCTGACCTCATGATCGCGCCGGTTGTGGACAAGGGGGCAACGTCTGTGGAGGTCTACTTTCCGGAAGGATCCGAGTGGGCGGACCTCTGGACGGGTGCCGATGCGGGCAGGGCCGGCGAATGGACACGTGCGCCCGCGCCGCTGGGCAGGCCCGCGGTGTTCCTGCGCAGGGGGGCAGAGTCGGCGAATGAAATCATCGGCGGGCTGAGAGGCGTGAACGTTCTCGACCGCCAGAACTGATCCTTTTTCGAGTGCGGAAGGTCCGCAACTTACAGCAGATCTATGGCCAAGCCAGCAACGCACACCCTACATATTGCTGTGTACCGACACAATCAGGTTCAGCTTCAGCGATTAAGACGGGCTTTCGCTTCGAAAGCGTCAGCCGGTACACTGGTCAGGGCGCCGCTGGGGCGGTGACCGGAAGGCTGGGGTATGATGCGGGTTCGGTTCGGCTTTCAACTCTCCGTCACGACGCTGTTCGTGGCAGTGGTGCTTGCCGTCGGCCTCACCCTGGTCTTTCTCAGCTTCGATCGCGCCCGCTCGATCACCCGATCGGCCGCCCTGGCCTTCATCGACCGGGTCGCCGACCACACGGCCGACCGGGTGGACGGGCAGTTCAAGGACGTGCTCGATATCCTGGAGGTCCTGCGGCAGCTCGAGCCCGTCGAGTCGGGCACGATCCTGGGCAATCCATCGCTCTACGCCACCCTGGCAGCGCTCCTGCGCCGGCACGGGCAGCTCTACAATCTCTACATCGGCTACGATGACGGCGGTTTCATCGAACTCGATGTGCTGGATCGGGCAGGACCTGCGGTCCGCGCGCAGCTCCACGCGCCGCCCGATGCCGCCTTCAGGTTGACCGTCATGGAGACACCGGCCGGGGAGACATCACGGATCCGCTTCACGTCCTATCTCTCTTCCGACCTAGCCATCCTCGCCCAGGACCATCGCACGGCCGACTACGACCCGCGCGAGAGGCCATGGTATCGGGACGCTTTCCACCCCGGAGCCGGTCCGATCACCGAGCCTTACGTTTTCAAGCTCGCCAACCTGATCGGCTACACGGTGCGGGCACCGTTCCCGCAAGGGCGACGTGGCGTCGTTGCCGGGGACATCCTTCTCACCGAGACGGATGCCTTCCTGCGCTCGCAGAAGCTCGGCACCTCTGGTGTCGTGTTTCTGTTCGATGACAGTGGCCGGATCGTCGCCCATCCCCGCATGGAGGAGGTTTTTTATGCCCGAGCGGCAGACCCTCCCCTCGACCTGCCGCGCCTCGGCCAGCTCGTGGCCGTCGACATTGCCCAGCCCTTGAACGCCTGGCAGCAGGGCAGGGCGGCACAGCAGATTTTCGAGGCGGCGGACGGGCGGACCTACGTCGTGGCGTTCCGCTCGATCGGGACGGCCCGGTCCTCTGGTCTCAGCCTTGCCGTCATGGCGCCGCTCGACGAGTTCTTCGCCGAGATCGAGGCCGGACGGCGCCGGCTGTTTCTCCTGGCGCTCGGTCTCGTCCTTGCGGCACTCCCGGTCGTGTGGTGGATCGGCTCGATGCTGTCGCGATCCATGAAGGCGCTGGCGTTCGAGACAGACCGGATCCAGAGGTTCGAGACCGGCGGGTCCACGAGGCGGGTCCGCTCGATCATCCGTGAGATCGACGACCTCGGACGATCCGTTGCCACGATGCGGACTGTGGTGCGGACCTTCGCCAGCTTCGTGCCGAAGCGCCTCGTCCAGCAGCTCGTCGCCACGGGGGATGCGCTCCAGCCTGGCGGGTCGCGTCGCGAGGTCACGATCCTGTTCACCGACATCACAGGCTTTACCGCCATCACCGAGAGGGCCGATCCCGAGCAGGTCATGCTTCGCACCTCGCGTTATCTCGCCGTGCTGTCTGCCGTGATGACGGAGCACAGCGGCACGGTCGACAAATTCGTTGGTGACGCCATCATGGCGATCTGGAACGCGCCGGCCGACGATCCCGATCATGTCGCCCATGCCTGTGCTGCCGTGCTGGCCTGCCGTGAGGCCAACCGGAGGCTCAACGTGGAATTCGAGAGCGAGGGCTGGCCGGCCTACCGGACCCGGTTCGGGCTCCACACCGGAGAGGCGGTCGTCGGTACCATCGGGTCGGATGACCGGATGGCTTACACAGTCCTCGGCGCAACCGTGAACTTGGCGGCGCGGCTGGAGCCGCTCAACAAGGAATACGGTACCGAGATCCTGGTCAGCGAGGCCATCCAACGCCAAGTGTCCGACCGCTTTGCGTTTCGGACCGTCGACACGATCCAGCCAAAGGGATTCGAGGCGAGGGTTCAAGTATACGAACTCTGTGGTGAGCTGAATGAGCATTCCCGTAGAGGAGATCGCGCCTGACGGGATGATTGGTGCAAGGACTCACCAGCGTACCATCACACTGCCCTAAGACATGTCGCTGAAACCTCCGTACGTGATTTCAAAAGAGCTTCACAGCTCGGCCCAACTACCAATTTGGTATCGAACGATAGTTCCGGTATGGCAAATCCCGGAACTAGGTTGAATGTCCGCTCATGCAGTGAACAGCGGGCGTTCGCGAAGGCAGGGGATCGGCAGAGAATGACCCGAAGGCGACGTTCCACCTCGCGTGGTTGCGTATCAACCTGGGTTTGGAGACGATCAGGAAAGCTGTTCGGCGCTTCGAGGCTCTCCCGGGTTACCCTTACGTTTATGGATCCATTCCTTAGGTGGAGGGGCAGAGCTTATCCAGCCGGGAACGGCTACGAGAGTGCAGCAGTTGCTTCCTAAACGCGCCGGTATCATCGAGAACATCCTTTGCTTCCAAATGGTCGAACAAGGCTTCGTCCATATTGTGATCCGTGTACGTCCGCAGTGAAATGACCCCGCCATCGCGCTCCAGAACCTTATTGCGGCACAGGTGAACCTGAGCGAACACGAGCAGGCGCCGTGGGAAGGTAGCTCCATGCTGGAATGATGCCGCGCCGACCTGCCATCATCACCGCATCGTGAGGGGCGGTAGCCAGTTTCGGCTTGCGGCGATGTCATGGTTCACTCAGCATGAGCCCCGCCGAACTGGAAAACGGGGCGATCATGATGCTCAACCGTCGTTCGCTCATCGCCGGGGGCTTGGGTGTCGTCGCGACCTCGGCTTTCGCGCAGCATGAGCACCATTCCGGCCAGTTCGAGCGCCTCAATGCGCCCGGCCGGATCGATCTGCCCGATCTCCATCGACAACATGCGGTCACTGAAAGTCCGGCACCCGCCGCCCCACGCCAGGGGCAGTGGCAGCCGCGCGCGCCATTACCATTGCCTAGGACCGAGATGGCCTGGGCAGCCGAGTATCGCGGGCGTGTCCACCTCGTCGGCGGCTATGCGGAGCAGCAGGTCGACAAGCCTTATCACCACGCCTACGACCCTGGTTCCGATCGCTGGGAGGAGCTTCCGCAGTTGCCGCGTGGAGCTAACCACGTCGGCGTGGCAGCCCTTGGGGACCGGCTCTACGCATTCGGAGGCTTCACGGAGCAAAACCGCAATCCGCACGATGGCGTGTTCGCCTTTGACGGGGAGCGCTGGCACACGCTTCGGCGCTTGCCGGAGGCCTGCGGTGCCATCGCTTGTGTTGCCCTCGGGGACGAGATTCATCTGATCGGCGGCGCCATCGGCACCGACAACCGCCGCTCCATCGACTGGCATCTCGTCTACAATCCAGCAGAGGACCGCTACAGCCGCCGCCAACCGATGCCGTTGGGACGCGACCACACCGGGGTTGTTGCGGTGAACGGGGTCGTCCACCTGATCGCCGGCAGGGTGGACAGCTTCCACACTAACTCGAACCTGCACCATACCTACAGTCCGCACACTGACGAATGGACCGCCCGCGCCCCGATCCCCACTGCCCGGTCCGGACATGGCACTGTCTGGTATCGTGACCGGATTTTTGTCATGGGTGGGGAGGGTACGAACAGGGTCTACGGGCAGACTGAAGCCTACGATCCCGTACGGAATACCTGGGAGGCTTACACGCCGATGCTCACGCCTCGTCATGGCATGGGGGCAGTCGCGGTTGGTGACGCGATCTACGTGGCCGGCGGAGGTCCTCAGATGGGGGGCGGCGTGAAGAGTGCCATCAACGAAGCCTTCAGCTTGGCCTGACACTTGTTGGAACTCGGACGGAAGTCAGGTCACGCCCGTTCCGCGAGACGGCGGTCGTACGTTCTGGGCAGGCCTGACAGGCCTAAACCAAGTCTCCTCACCCACTCTCCGCTAGTCAT
Source organism: Microvirga sp. jy35 (assembly GCF_056148915.1). NCBI lineage: Bacteria > Pseudomonadati > Pseudomonadota > Alphaproteobacteria > Hyphomicrobiales > Methylobacteriaceae > Microvirga > Microvirga sp. jy35. The sequence goes on from NZ_JBWBEW010000071.1 coordinate 4,800, forward strand.
TTTGGAACGCCGGTAACATACAAAATGCGGGGCATTGTTATTGTACCCAAGCGCCGGCCGCTGTTCGCCCGTACTTGGATACTCATTCCACCAAGGAGGCTGCATTAACCGCTGATCCGCACCGTCAGCGTTCCCAGCCTGTCGATGGTGCCCACGAGTTCGTTGCCTGGCACGACCGGACCGACGCCGGCAGGGGTTCCGGTCAGGATGATGTCGCCTGGCTGCAGCATGAAATACTTGGACAGGTTCGCGATGATTTCCGGCACTTTCCAGATCATCAGCTTCAGATCCGAATCCTGCTTCGTCTCGCCGTCCACCGTAAGGCGGATAGAGCCTTCCGAGATGTGCCCGACCTGCTCGACGGAGTGAAGAGGGCTGCAGGGACACGACTCGTCGAAGGCCTTTCCGGCCTCCCAGGGCAGGCCAATCTTGCCGAGATCCATCTGAAGATCGCGACGGGTCATGTCGAGGCCGATGCCATAGCCATAAATATTATCAAGCGCATCGTCGACCGAGATGTCCCTTCCGCCTTTCTTGATCGCGACAACCAGTTCAAGCTCGTAATGGTAATTGCCCGTCATGGGAGGGTAGGGAATCGAGCTCCCATCCTGAACGATGCTGTCGGTTGGCTTCTGGAAGAAGATAGGCGGATCCCTAGACTCGTCGCCTCCCATCTCGCGCACGTGGGCGACATAGTTCCTGCCGACACAGTAGATCCTGCGAACCGGGAATATCTGACTCGTTCCCGCCACCGGCAGAAAAGCGCGAGCCGTGGGCGCTATCACATAGGAACCCGCGTCCATTGCTGTCTCCCTCGAAAAGTTGCACCCGAATCCCAAGTGTCGATCTTCAGTGCCAATATTGTCGTCTAGCTAGCCATAAAATGTATTTTACGGGTCGTAGGCGAGCTGTACTTTCGTATAGTAAGTTCAGGCAATACTTACATTAAACCATTGCAAATTTCGCGTTGCACAATGCAATGACTGAATTTTTCGAAGTTTTTGTGCACAGCACAAAATACAAGCGTAGCTTTAATGACCGAAGACAGAAAAATTGATCATACATTTTTTGACATACTGAACCAACGCCTACATTATCGGGTGCCGCACCAAACGCAGGCACTGCCAATGAGCAGCAGAATGCAGGAGAGGAAACGTCGATGAAGATGAGCAAAGCTCTTGGATTAGCTGTAACGCTTGCCCTTGCTCCCTGGGCAATGAGCGTCGCTAGCGCGCAGAATGCGCCCACGAAGATAACGGTGGTCCTTCCGAACCCGTCGGCCGTGAACAACTTCCCGCTCTACGTTGCGATGGGCGAGAAGATGTTCGAGAAAGAGGGGCTCAATGTGAGTGTCGAGGCTGTCGACGGCTCCTCTCAGGTTCTTCAGGCCATGTCAGCCGGTCAGGCGCAAATCGGGCAGCCTGGACCCGCGCCGGTTCTCGCCGCACGGGCCCGCGGCGTCGATGTAGTCTTCATCTACAATCACTTTGCGAAATCGGTTTTCGGCGTCGTCGTTCCCGAGAAGTCGGCAATCAAAACACCGGCCGATCTCAAAGGAGCCGTGATCGGCGTCGGCACGGCCGATGGTGCAGAAGTCGGCTTTACTCGCGCAATTCTCACCGATCAGAAGATGAGCGAAGGCAAGGACTTCACGTTCCTGCCCGTTGGCGATGGCGGTCTTGCCGCTGCCGCCTTCCTGCGTGGTGACATCAAGGCGTATGCGGCGGCTGTCAGCGATGCGGCTATCATGGAAACAAGAGGGATCGACCTGCGGGAGATCACGCCCGAGCAGTATCTGGCTTACTTCGGCAATGGCTATGCGGCGATGAAGTCTTTCATCGACCAGAACCCACAGGCCGTTGAGAAATTCGGCCGTGTCCTTGTTCAGGCGACGGAGTTTGGACTCAAGCCTGAGAACAAGGACAAGGTCCTGCAGCACACGAAGGCCGGAAACCCACAGGAGGGCGAGGATACCAAGTTGTCGGCTGCCCTGTTCGAGCAGGTGAAGGAGCGGATCACGCCGTTCGACAAGTCGAAGGGCTGGGGCTACCAGCCGCCGGAGCATTGGGAACTCTGGCACAAGAGCGCCGTGGCCTCCGGCGTCATCAAGAGCCCGCTCCCGGATCTGAAGGCTGCATACACCAATCAGTTCGTCGACGCCTGGAACAAGGGTTCGAAGTGATGGCGGTAGTCTCGATGGCTGGAGAAGCTGTTGCTCCGGTCGGCCTTATGGGCCGACCGGTGTATGAACTGCGAGGCGTGAGCAAGACTTTCGTCAGACGCAATGTGCAAGCCCTCGACAAGGTGGATCTGGTGCTGCGGGAGGGCACTTTCTCATCGGTCATCGGACCGAGCGGGTGCGGAAAATCCACCCTGCTCAAGATCATGGCGGGCCTGCAGCCGCCATCATCGGGCAGCGTGGTTCTCGAGGGTAAGCCGGTGATGGGGCCGCGTCGGGACATCGGCATGATGTTCCAGCAGGCTACCCTGTTCCCGTGGCGGACCACCCTGGAGAACATCGTGCTCCCGATCGAAATCCGCGACGGCAAAGCGGCAGCCCGCGCCAAGCATGACCAGGCGCGCCAGCTTATCGATCTTGTCGGCCTGAAGGGTTTCGAGAATGTCTATCCGAGCGAGCTCTCCGGCGGCATGGCGCAGCGCGCGGCGATCTGCCGGATGCTGATTACGGAGCCCGCTGTCCTGTTGCTCGACGAGCCGTTCAGCGCGCTCGACGAATTGAGCCGCGACTTCATGAACATGGAGTTGCAGAGGATCTGCCTTGAGCGCAATGCCACGACATTCCTTGTGACCCACTCGATCCCCGAGGCAGTGATCCTCTCCGACGTGGTGTATGTGATGTCGCCTCGACCCGGGCGCTTCGTCGAGGCTATCACGGTCGACCTGCCCAGACCAAGAACCCTGGACATGATGACCGATCCGCGTTTCGGAGCGCTTGTTCACCGCATCCGCAGTCATCTCGACAAGGGAGCGTTCCAATGACCCAAGCACAAGTCTTGGCCCCGGCAATTCCCGAGCAAACCGTTTGGGCGGAGCGCGTTTCGTGGATCGACCGGGTCCCGCGTTGGGTGTCGATGCTGGCTCTGCTGATCGGCTTTCTGGTCGTGTGGCAGATCGTCTATCTGATCGAGCTCATCTCACCGATCATTCTTCCGTCCCCCCTGGAGACGATTGAGGACTTGTTCGTCGTGGGGAGGAACCTGCTGACGGGCGATTACATGCTCATGGCACTTTGGATCACGACACAGGAGGTTCTCCTCGGTTTTGTGATCGCTGTCGTGCTCGGCTTCGCTCTCGGAGTTCTCGTGGGCGAGACCGCGTTCGGTGAGCGGGCCGTCATGCCTTATCTCGTGGCCATCAACACCATGCCCAAGGTAGCGTTTGCACCTCTGTTCGTGTCATGGCTGGGATTCGGCATCGCATCCAAGGTGGCGCTCGCCGCATTCATCGCCTTCTTCCCGGTCATCGTCGGAACGGCAGCAGGCCTTCATGCCGCCGACCAGAACGCCCGCATGCTGTTCAAGACCATGGGGGCAAGTCGTTGGCAGACCCTGGTGCAGCTGAAGCTCCCCATCGGAATGCCCCATTTCTTCTCGGGTCTGAAGAATGCTGCGGTGCTCGTCGTTGTCGGCGCGGTGGTGGGCGAGTTCCTGGGCGGCGGCAAGGGCTTCGGTGAGCTGATCCGCGTGGCGGCTGCCCAGCTCAACACCCCGCGCGTGTTCTCGCTGATCATCTACCTCAGCCTGCTCGGACTGGCGACGTTCTGGATCGTGGCCTGGGCCCAGCGCAGGTTCGTCTTCTGGCACAAGGAGAGCGTCACAGAGGAGACTCTTGCGCAATAACGGGTAAGACGATGTCCCGGCGGTTGACCTCCGTCCTCCACCGGGACATTCGGCTCTGAACCAAACCTTGCGCGGGCTGCGTCATGAACAAGATCGAAAAGATAACTGCGGCAACCTCGGTCTATGAGAGGCTTCGCCAGGACATTTTGAATGGCGAGTTGCAGCCAGGACGAAAACTCCTGATCGACTTCGTTTCCGACCGGTATGGTGCCGGCCTCAACCCGGTCCGGGAAGCGCTTAACCGTCTCTCCTCCGAAGGGCTGGTCGAGCGAAAGGACCAGCGTGGCTTCTTCGTGCCCCCAGTGAGCATTGAGGGCTGGCGCGAGTTGGTGAAGACCCGGTGCTGGCTTGAAGGTAAGGCCCTCGAGGAGGCTATCAGGAATGGTGATCAAGCCTGGGAAGAGCGGATTGTCGTATGCTTCCATCACCTCTCCCGCACACCGTGGAAGCTGTCCGAGGAAGATACCAGCACCAACCCTGCTTGGGAGGAGCGGCATCGGGCCTATCATCTTGCCCTCATCGGTGCCTGCGGCTCCTCGATTTTGATCAGCATCTGCAAGGATCTGATGGATCAGGCGCAGAGATACCGTTTCATCTCCGTGGCCTCCTCAAAACGTTACCGCAATACCTTAGAGGAGCACCGCGGGCTCATGGAGGCCGTGCTTGATCGCAAGGCTGACTTGGCCGTCGAGCGGCTCGTCGAGCACTACCAGACAACGCTCAGGCACATCGAGGATCAGATCCAACCACCGCCGAAGGTTCGGTTCGATCCTTCCATGCCCAGCTAACAGGATCTAGACGCGGCTGAACGGACCGAGTCTTGAGCCACAACTGACCACGTTCACCTTCAGAATTTCAATAGAGCAAGGAAGTCCCATGAAGCTGCTGCGCTACGGCCCACCTGGCCAGGAAAAACCCGGCGTTCTCGACCGCGATGGCAACATCCGCGACTTCTCCAGCATCGTTCCTGATATTGCCGGAGACGTTCTGTCGCCTGGCAGCCTTGCCCGACTGCGCAGCATCGATCCCACCACGCTGCCACGCGTCGAAGGCGATCCGCGCATCGGTCCCTGCGTCGGGCAGGTCGGCAAGTTCATCTGCATCGGCCTCAACTATTCCGACCATGCGGCCGAGTCCGGCATGGCCGTCCCGCCCGAACCCATCATCTTCATGAAGGCGACCAGTGCGATCTGCGGGCCGAACGACGGCATTGAGATGCCGCGCGGTTCCGAGAAGACGGATTGGGAGGTCGAACTCGGCATCGTGATCGGCAAAACCGCCAAGTACGTGGACGAGGCACAGGCGCTCGAGCATGTGGCAGGCTACTGCGTCGTCAACGACGTCTCAGAGCGCTCCTTCCAGATCGAACGCTCAGGACAATGGACCAAGGGTAAGAGCGCGGACACCTTCGGCCCGATCGGCCCCTGGCTCGTCACACGGGACGAAATCCCCAATCCTCAGAACCTGGGCATGTGGCTCGAGGTGGATGGCAATCGCTACCAGAACGGCAGCACGGAGACCATGGTCTACGGGGCTGCGTTCCTGGTGAGCTACCTGAGCCGGTTCATGAGCCTGCAGCCTGGAGATGTGATTGCGACTGGGACGCCGCCGGGTGTCGGTATGGGCATGAAGCCGCCGGTCTACCTGCGTCCCGGCAATCGCGTTCGACTGGGCATCGAAGGCCTTGGCGAGCAGGAGCAGCTCGTCAGGAGCTGGAACGGCCAGGGCTAGCTTTTCCCCCGCGGCAGGATCGAGAGGCGGCATCGCTTTGTCATGCTGCCTCTCGGGCAGAGGTATCGGCGAGGGCGAAAACCAGGAGACGTTGATGAGGATAGGTGTCATTGGGCTTGGACGCATGGGCGCTGCCCTTGCGTTCCGACTTCAGAGTTGCGGCCACGAACTAGTGATCTGGAACCGCACGCCCGGAAAGGCCGAGAGCCTTGTTGAGGCTGGCGCGGCTCCTGGCGAGTCTCCGGCCGCGGTCGTCGAACAGACCGAGGCAATCATTACCTGCCTTTTGGACGACAACGCCTTGGATGAGGTGTTCAATGGCGATCGAGGCATTCTGTCCGCTGACCTGACCGAGAAGCTCGTCGTCGAGATGAGCACGGTTCAGCCCAGGACCCAACGAGCCTTAGCCGAACGGGTCAAAGCAAAGGGTGCAGCCTATGTGGAATGCCCCGTGAGCGGATCAACGGGTCCGGCTCGGGAAGGGCGGTTGATCGGCCTCGTCGGTGGGACCACCGAAGATGTCGCTCGTGCGCGCCCGATCATCGAACAGTTGTGCCGTCGCTTTGAGCATGCTGGCCCTGTCGGCGCGGGGGCGAGCCTGAAGCTTGCCGTGAACCTTCCCCTGGTCGTCTATTACCAAGCCCTCGGGGAGGCCTATTCTCTCTGCCGGCATCTCGGCATCGAACCGGAGCGGATTGTCGACCTCTTCTCGGACACCTCCGGCGGCGCGAACATTCTCAAAGCGCGTGGGGCGATGATCGCGAAGGGCATGCGCGGGGACGCGCCGCAACCCGTGACTTTCGACATCGACTCCTTCCGGAAGGATCTTCGAACTATGCTTGCGGAGGGCGCCGAACTCGGCCTCTCGCTTCCCGTCGCCGAGCGTACTCTCTCGGTTTACGATGAAGCGAGCCAGCAGGGGTGGGGCTCTCGGGATGGGACCAGTCTAGCCGGATACTGGCCAAGCCGTTCATCAGACAGAGCTGCGGAGGAAAGAGGCAGCAGCTGAGTGACATATACTCCTGCTAGACAATCGGCCGAGTGCAAACCTTATTGGCTAAATGTCCGCTGCTGGCAGATACTGTTGAAAAAGTCCGCAACTGCCGATTCTGGCGTGGTCAGCATACAGGATGCTGGGCCTAGTTTGG
>NZ_JBWBEW010000072.1:0-10846 GCF_056148915.1 Microvirga sp. jy35
GGCGTCATCTCTGCTTCGGTGCCGGGGGGCTGGATGTGTTCCTGATCGGACTGGCTCATGCGGCTGCTCCTTATCGGGTGAACCCATCAATCACAGAGTGTGCGGGAAGTTCCATCCCACCATGCGACCAGAGGCTTTCAGGGCTTCGAGGTGAGGGCGGCTGTGATCGCGTAGCCCAGGGCCTCTTGGTTAAAGGGCTTTTGCAGCGTCGGCAGACCAGAATACGCCTCCTTGAGCCCATCACTGCCGTAGCCAGTGGCAAAGATGAATGGAACCCTCCTTTCCCGGAGCACGTCCGCCACCGAGTACGTGAGCGTGCCGCCCAAGCTGAGGTCCAGGATTGCCAGGTCCAAGGCTTCGCTCCGAGCGAGGGCCAGTGCCTCCTCAAGGCGCGTTGCCACTGCCGCCAGATTGTAGCCCAGATCCTCGAGCATCTCTTCAATCAGCATCGCGATCATGGCCTCGTCCTCGACAAGCAGAACACGCCGGCCGCTGGTTTCTTGAAGCATCGTCATCCCCTTTGGGTTGGGCATTCCAGGCTGAACCGATCCAAGGCTGCGGCGTCTTCGAGCCTTAGACGGTCGGGATTGTGGCTGGCTGAGCGACTTCCTCAGCGCGATCCTGTGCGGAGGGCCCGGAGTCTCTCATCCAGCTCCGTCCAGCGGTACGGCTTGCTGATGAAGGAGATCTCCTTCAGCTCAGGCTGATCCAGTGCGGACATCGGATACCCAGAGGCCAGCAGGAGCTTCATGGCCGGTCGCATGCGGCGAGCCTCATGAGCCAGCTCAACCCCGTTCATGCCACCAGGCATCACAACATCGGAGAACAGGACATCAATCTGCTCCTCCTGCTTGAGCATATCGAGGGCGGCATGGGCATTCGAGGCTGAGAGCACATCATATCCGAGGCTCTCGAAGATCTGGATTGCCATTTCCAGAACGTCCGGCTCGTCCTCAACGATCAGAACGGTGCCGAGACTTTGCTGGGGCGCCTGTGCAGCTTCAACTTCACCTTCATCGTTGTCCCCACCCTCACCTCCCGGGACGGCGGGGATGAAGAGATACACTCGCGTGCCTTTGCCGATCTCCGTATCCAGTTCAACCTGTCCGCCGGACTGCGTCACGAACCCGTAGACCTGGCTCAGACCGAGCCCTGTTCCCTTGCCAATGTCCTTCGTGGTGAAGAACGGCTCGAACACACGGGTCCGTACATCCTCGGGAATGCCCAGGCCACTGTCGCCTACCGAAACGGCAACATAGCGGCCTGGCTGAAGGCCCAACATATTGGCACGCGCCTGACCGAGGCTGACATTGCGCGATGAAATCATAATCTTTCCGCCCTCCGGCATGGCATCACGTGCGTTAACAACAAGGTTCAGTAGGGCCGCTTCGAACTGCGGGACGTCCACCTCGACGGATCGGACGCTCGAAGCCAGCGTGATGTCGACAGTGATCAGCTCCCCACAAGCCCGGCGCAGCACGGCCTCGAACCCTTTGATCACGGCATTCGGATTCGCGACCTCCGGCTTCAGGGGCTGGCGGCGGGCAAAGGCCAGAAGCTGACGGTTGAGGCTCTGACCCCGTTCGGCTGCGCGATGCATGCCCTCGACGATCTTGGTGTCCTTGGGATCCTGAATCCGGCGCGAGAGGAGATCGAGACCATTCACAATCACGGTGAGCAGGTTGTTGAAGGCGTGCGCAATCCCTCCCGTGAGCTGCCCGATGGCCTCCATCTTCTGGGCCTGGAACAAAGCCGCACGGGCTTGCTCCAGAGCGATCTGAGCTTCGCGGCGTTCGGTCAGATCACGGGTGATCTTGGCGTAGCCCAGCAGGGTTCCATCGGGAGCGTAGATCGGATCGACAACCACGCCAGCCCAGAACCGGCTGCCATCCTTGCGAACGCGCCAGCCCTCTTTCTCGAAGCGCCCTTCGCGGGCAGCCGTCTCAAGGGTTCGTGCCGGGAGGCCTGCCTCCCGCTCCTCTGGCGTATAGAAGCGCGAGAAGTGTTGGCCGACGATCTCCTCCTCGCTGTACCCTTTGATGCGCTGCGCTCCCGTGTTCCAGTTCGTGATGCAGCCGTCCGGATCAAGCATGTAGATGGCATAATCGGTGACGCCCTGGACCAGCATGCGGAACCGTTCCTCGCTGCGCCGCAGGGTCTCCTAGGCGAGCTTGCGCTCCGTCATATCGCGGGTGATCTTTGCATACCCAATGAGTGTCCCAGTCGAGGCATCGCGGATTGGGTCGATGATGACGTGAGCCCAGAACTTGGTACCGTCCTTGCGGACGCGCCAGCCCTCGTGCTCAAACCGTCCTTCCTGCTCGGCCGTTCGCAGGGCTCGGCGCGGCAGGTCAACGGCGCGATCTTCCTCGGTGTAGAAGCGTGAGAAGTGTTCGCCGATGATCTCGTGCGGCAGATAGCCTTTGAAGCGCTGTGCCCCAGGATTCCAGCTTGTCACATTCCCCTTCAGGTCAAGCATGTAAATGGCATAGTCGGTAACGGACTCCACCAGAAGCCGAAAGCGCTGATCCTCGCGCTGTCCGCTATATTGTTCGCCGGTATCCATACGCCTGACCCTGAGCAACCCACAAAACGATGGGGCGTATCTAGGCAAAAGGATCAGCAACTCAAGCTTGGCCTTTCGGAGTGGGTAAATTAGGGCACTTCCAGGCCCGGAAACGAGAGGCTGGGTCAGGTGGCGTTTTGTCGAGATCGCTCACGCTCGGCTGTTGACGATTGGCTTGGGTCAACTCAAGGCCACTTCCAGCAATTGCTGCCCGAGGGACAATAATCTTGACGGGCAGTCGAAATCGGCCGAGAACGCCCTACCTGTAGATGTTCGCCAGTGGCCTGGGGACGATGGTCCTGATGGCCCCTCATCGCAGGTGGAGCTGTGTTTCTGCCGGGACGTTGCGGTCGTTGCCCGGATTGCCGCTGCGAGAGGCGGCTGGCGCAAAGGAAGATGAACTCCGATGACGGTTGCCGCTCTTCCCTCCAGCAATCCCCTGTACCGGTCCACGTTTCAGGAGCTCGCCACAGTCAGTCAGGCCATCCTGGATGCCATGCCCACCGCCCTGTATGTCTGCTCGGCAGATGGGTCCATCCTGCGCTACAATCGATTGGCCGCCGAACTGTGGGGTCGCAAGCCGCGCCCGGGTGAGACGGACGTACGGTACTGCGGCTCGTTTCGGCTGTACCACCTCGACGGACGCCCGCTTGCCCATGCCGACACCCCGATGGCGCAGGTCCTGCGCACCGGAGAGCCTGCCCACGGACTCGAGGTTCTGATCGAACGGCCGGATGGAAGCCGCCGCACCGTGCTAGTGCAGATCGAGCCGCTGCTGGACGATCAGGGCAGTGTTCTTGGCGCGATCAACTGTTTCCAGGACATCTCCGATCGCAAAGCCCTGGAACTCGAACTGCGCCAGAGTCGGCAGGATCTTGAGGATTTCTTCGAGAACGGCGCCGTGGGGCTCCACTTGGTGGCCGCGGATGGCACCATCCTGCGGGCCAACCGGGCTGAACTTGACCTCCTCGGCTATACGGCGGACGAGTATATCGGCCGGCCGATCACCGACTTCCATGCCGATGCTCACGTGATCCGAGACATCCTCGCTCGCCTCTCCCGGGGCGAGACGCTGGACCGCTATCCGGCGCGCCTGAAGGCCAAGGATGGCTCGATCCGGCATGTTCTGATCACGTCCAACGTGCACTTCCGCAATGGTGAGTTCTACAACACCCGCTGCTTTACGGTAGATGTCACCGACCAGCACCGAGCCGACGAGGCCCTGCGCGAGAGCCAGCAGCGGCTGGCTGTGACCTATGAGAAAGCTCCGATCGGCATCGCCGAGATAGACGCAGCCGGGCGCTTCGTTCGTGTCAACGCAGCTCTCTCGGCCATCATCGGCTACGCGCCCGAAGAGCTTGTGGGGCGATCCTTCGTCGAGCTGACCCACCCTGAAGACAGGGAGAACGATGCCGATCATTACGCGCGCCAGGTGCGGGGCGAGATCGCTCACTACTCGATGCAGAAGCGCTTCCTGCGCCGGGACGGTGGCATTGTCTTCGTGAATGTCCTCAGTTCTTCCGTGCTCGACCAGCAGGGACAGTTCCGCTACGGCGTGCGGGTAGTCCAGGACGTGACGGAGCGGCTCCAAGCCGAGGAGCGGCTGCGCGAGAGCGAGCGCCACGCTCGTGAACTCCTGGAGGCGCTGCCGGCCGCAATCTACACCACCGACGCTGCGGGCCGGATCACCTACTACAACCAGGCCGCCGTCGACTTCTCCGGGAGGAGGCCCATCCTCGGCAGTGATGAGTGGTGCGTGACCTGGCGCCTCTTCACGCCGGACGGAACCCCGCTGCCGCACGATCAGTGCCCCATGGCTGTCGCCTTGAAGGAGGGCCGGGCTGTTCGCGGGGCAGAAGCAATTGCCGAGCGCCCGGACGGCACCCGCGTTCCGTTCATCCCCTTCCCCACACCACTCCGCGATGCTTCGGGCAGGATCATCGGGGCTATCAACATGCTGGTGGACATCACGGAGCGTAAGCAGGCGGAGGAGCATCAGAGGGTGCTGATCGACGAGCTGAACCACCGGGTGAAGAACACGCTCGCGACCGTGCAGTCGATCGCCACCCAGACCATCCGGACCTCACCCGCCATCGACACCTTCTCCGAGAACTTCGAGGCTCGCCTCCTGTCCCTGAGCAAGGCGCATGAGCTGCTAACACGGCAGGCATGGACAGGGGTTAATCTGCGCGACATCATCTGTCAGGAATTGGAGCCCTACGACGATGGCTCCACCGCCCGTATCCTACTGGAAGGGCCAGACCTCACGCTGGAGCCTCGGGTCGGCCTCGCCCTCAGCTTGGTCCTACACGAGCTCACCACCAATGCCGCCAAGTACGGTGCTCTGTCGACCGAGCAGGGCCTCGTCACCGTGCGCTGGACCGCTTCAGGGTCCGGCGCGTCCGATGTTCTTCGGATCGACTGGGTCGAAAGCGGTGGGCCCGCAGTGGCACCGCCGGCCAAACGCAGCTTCGGCACCCGCCTGATTGAGCGCAGCATGACCAAGGATCTACAAGGCAGCGCCGCGCTCGAGTTCGATCCCGCGGGCCTGCGTTGCATCCTCGAGTTGCCGCTCCATCAGCTCTGAGGCTCTCGATGTCCGAGCTGAGTGGATTGCGCCTCCTCGTGGTGGAAGATGAAAGCCATGTGGCCATGTTGATCGAGGACATGCTGGCCGACATGGGCTGCGACGTGGTGGCCAGTGCGGCCAGGGTCTCGGAAGCTTTGAGGTTGATCGAGGCGACGGATATCGACGCCGCTGTGCTTGATGTCAACGTGGCTGGCGAGAAGGTCTTCCCTGTGGCCGAGAAGCTCCGGGATCGAAAGATTCCTTTCGTGTTTGCAACGGGGTACGGGGCTGAAGGTGTGCGCGAGGACTTGCGTACTCAGCCCGTCATCGCGAAGCCCTTCCCGCAGTCACAACTCCAGAAAGCGCTGATCAGGGCAATCGAGCAATGGTGATGTGAACCAATCTCATCGTCATTTGAGAGTTACCCGTCCGAAGGGCATGCGCGCATCTATTCGAACTCGGTACCGGCACCACAGTCGAGATTGAGCTTCGGGGCTGCAACGGCGGAGTCGAGGAGGATCCTCAGGCTGCTAGGCTGACGGGTATCATCGTGGTGAAGCGGGTGAGACCTTGCTCGCCGTAGAGGGTGAACCGGTCATGGACGATCTCGTCGTCGATGTTCTCAAGACTCTTGGATATCAAGCTTTGGAAGCGGTGAAAGGCTCGTCCGGTCACTCCCATAGAGGGACGAGCATGGCGTCGGGCATGACCCCGAAGGAAAGAACCGTAACATAGGGATCCGGTGGTGGCCGTAAAGGCGGCAAGGTGTTCCGGACCGGCCATGGGTGCCACTTCACGCCGCCATCCCGCGGATGATTCTCACGACATCAGTCATGCGGTAGGGCTTAGGCACGAACCGCGCGTCCGGTACTTCGCCGCTGAACGCGGGCGGCAGGCCGTCGGAAGAGACCACGACACAGATGTGCGGATGTTGCACTTGCGCAGAGGATCCGGTCGATCATCCGGGACGAATGAGAACGATGCTGCGAAATGCGGATCTGTTGCAGCTTTGAAGCTTGCTCCGTCTGAGCTACGACGCGAGGGTATAGTAAGAGGGACTGGCGGTGAAGCAGAGTAACAAGAACCCGTTCAAGGGTCGGCAGTTCACGGCGGAGATCATCCTGTGGGCGGTCCGCTGGTACCTACAGTTCCCGATCAGCTAGCGCGACCTCGCATGCATGCTATCCGATCGAGGCGTGCAAGTGAACCATACGACCCTCTTTCGGTGGATCCAGGCTTACGCTCCCGAACTGGACAGGCGCGTGCGTCCGCATCTCCGCATGACCAACGGCTCCTGGCGGGTGGATGAGACTTACATTCGGGTGAAGGGTGAATGGGTGTATCTCTACCGCGCGGTCGATGCGACCGGGCAGACCATTGACTTTCTGCTCTCGCCCAAGCGGGATGCGGCTGCCGCCCGGCGCTTCTTCCGGAAGGCATTAGGGCAGCCACACACGGTCAATCCGCGGACCATCACAGTCGACAAGAACGCCGCCTATCCGATTGCGACGAAGGCTATGAAACATGCCGGCGAGTTCTGGCGGTTTGCCAAACTCCGGCAGGTGAAATTTCTGAACAACATCGTCGAGCAGGATCACCGGCGTATCAAACGGCTGGTCCGTCCTGGGCTAGGGTTCAAGAGCTTCGTAACAGCCTCACGGACGATTGCGGGCTACGAGGCCATGGCGATGATCCGTAAAGGACAGGTTGTCCGTGCACCAGCGAATGACATGGGCGCGCAGCGCGACTTCATTGCAGCTCTCTTCGGAACGGCCGCCTGACCTGAGCCCTCGTCCGGCATTCGATCGACCTACGTTAGAGTTTGCAACGGAACCCCATTGGCTTGATGCCGGGCTAACGTTCGGCCGAGTGGCCGTTAACGTTTCCGCTGCCGAGTTTCGCCACGGAGATTATGCCGAGCGTGTTCTATCGGAACTCGAAGGATTCGTCATCCCGACCTCCTGCTTGGAGGTGGAGGTGACCGAGAGTGTGTTCCTTGATCGCAATGCCGGCAACGTGGAGAACGCGCTCCAGGTCTTGAGCGCGGCCGGTGCAACTATTGCGCTGGATGATTTCGGTACCGGCTATGCCTCGCTCACGCATCTGAAGCGGTTCCCGGTTCACGTGATCAAGATCGACCGTTCGTTCGTCAGGGACATCGAGCGAGATGCCGGGGACGCAGCCATCGTGAAGGCCTTGCTGGGCCTGGGGCAGAGTCTCCACATCGAAGTTGTCGCCGAAGGGGTCGAGACCGCCGCCCAACTGGAGTTCCTGAAACGGAATGGCTGCAAGCTGGTGCAAGGGCACTATTTTGCCTAGGCGCTACCAGCGAGCGAGGTCCCGCAGTTGATGGGCACATAAGCCTCCTCCCCTACTCGCCTTCTGTCACCGTCACCTTGTTGATCTTTGGCATCTCCGGCAGCTCTAGGGAGAGGTTCAGCTGGACCAGGACTTTGTAGACAGAGCGAAGGTCACAGCGCTCCTTTAAGGCGGCACATCGTTCGAAATGGTCCTCAAATTCGCTACACCAGGTGGCACGCCGTAGCTTGCCGCCCTCGGAACAGCGGGCGTAAGCCTGCTGGATGAGGGCAGCCGTATCAGAGGGGTTCGCCACGTCCGGCTGGAAATATTCAGTGACCTTCTGATGACCGATGATTGCAGAGGCAGGACCCAGGAGGATGGCGAGAGCTATAAAGCCAGGATGTATCTTCCGCATCGGCCTACCTCAGTCGCCTATGGTTAATGCCAAGTTAACCGCGGACCTGTCGGGTTGGAAGTCAGCGCCTAGGTAGGTAGGAAACCAAGAGCTATCCTTTCAAGGGAGACCACATATGCCGAAGGGCCCGGAGCACGAGGACGAGCAGCCCGAACTCAAGGAGCAGGCGAGCACGCCGCAGCTCGACCGTCTTGAGAAGCTGGCTAAGGTAGCGGCAACATCTGCCCAGGCGAAGCAGTGGCGAGCCCGTCAGAATGGCCTGCAGGAGCAGGAGAAGCCCTCAGAGGTGCGTAACCTCAATCATGATGCCGAGGCCAGAGCGCGAGCCGAAGAGGCCATGCGGCAGATGATGGCAAAGCCGCAAGGCAAAAGGCGGCGCTGAAGGGCAAAACTTCATTAAGGGACTGTTAGGTTCTGGCTCGTCATGGTCGCGCCCCATTATGCATGCCTATGCCAGACAGGTACATTGTAGGAGTTTGACCATGACCGAAGTGAAAGCAGCCAAGAAGCCGAACCCGGCGCTGGCGAAGCCACTGCAACCCTCGAATGAGCTCGCCGCCGTTGTCGGCACGTCCCCCCTGCCCCGCACCGAAGTGGTGAGCAAGGTGTGGGAGTACATCAAGGCCAACAACCTGCAGAACCCCGCAAACAAGCGCGAGATCCTGGCGGACGACAAGCTTCGGGCAGTCTTTGATGGCAAAGACAAGGTCAGCATGTTCGAGATGAACAAGCACTTCGCCCGGCATCTCTCCTAATCGAACTGGCGCAGGGCAGCCTGATTGTCCCTCCACCAATTGTTAAGCTTGGCTGTTTCACAATGAGGGTACCGGGCGCGTTGCGTATCTGCCCGAACAATCTCCATTGCCCCCAAGCGTGGAGCCTGGCCTTGGCTGAGAGCGCTTACCCTCTCGGCTAGGGCTTTTTCGTTTCTCTGAGCCGGCTGTCAGCCGTCTGCCAGGAAATCGATGACTGCCCTGATGGCTGGAAGCTGGCTGCGCCGATGCGGCGTCAGGATGGTGGAGGTTACGCTGCCGGCAGACCAGTCCGGAAGCACCTGGATCAACTCTCCGCTTTCCACCAAGGCCGCCGACATGGCTTCAGGAAGGCATGCAATGCCAAGTCCCGCAATTGCGCCCCTCAACAGCACCAAGGACTCATCAGCTACCAGTCGCGCCTTCGGCGTGATCGGAGCCTCATGACCGTTGCTGTCCTTCAGGTGCCATGTCCTCGCCGCTGGACCCGTCATCAGCCCGTCGTGTCCAACAAGATCCTCGGGGCGCTCAGGCGTGCCCCGCCCCGCGAGGTACTCCGGCGAGGCGACCAGCGTGATCCGCTCGACCTTCATCCGACGCTGCACAAGATCGGAATCAGGCAGCGCCGCGAAATGGCTCCTGATCGCGATATCGAAGCCTTCCCGTATGATATCAACGAAGCGGTCAGTGACGTGGAGTTGCAAGTCC
Organism: Microvirga sp. jy35; assembly: GCF_056148915.1. Lineage (NCBI taxonomy): Bacteria > Pseudomonadati > Pseudomonadota > Alphaproteobacteria > Hyphomicrobiales > Methylobacteriaceae > Microvirga > Microvirga sp. jy35. Next base: position 9,312 of record NZ_JBWBEW010000072.1, read on the forward strand.
AGCTTGGGATAGGCACGTGCGAGAACTGGCAGGCGGTCAGAGAGGTGGAACTGCGCCACCGGCACGGAGGCCGTGATCCTGACCGTACCCTGCGGCTCAGCCTGCCGCCGCTGCACCACGCTCTCGGCGGCCTCCGCCTCAATGACGGCCGCCCGGGCATGGTCATAGAAATCCTTCCCGACATCGGTCAGCACGAAGCTGCGCGAGGTGCGATGGATCAAGCGAATGCCGAGATCCGTCTCGAGCTCGGCGACGCGCTTGCTGATCGTCGACTTGGGAACGCTTAGGTGACGCGCCGCGGCCGCGAAGCCTCCGCTGTTCACCGCCTGGACGAAGATATGCAGATCGTTGAAGTTGACCCTCATGCGCCATCGTTCACACTTGTGGACTTTGGGTTCCCAAAATAGCTGCTACAGCCGCAAAGTCCATGGTGCCATCTTGGTGTCGTCACAGACACAAGGAGATACCCATGGTTCAGACCCTCATGTATGGCGTCCCGTCCGGATGCTCGTTCGGATCGATCGTTGCCCTGGAATGGCTTGGGGAGCCATATCGGCTCTGCCGCATTGAGATGCCGGATGGCGTACAGAGCGACGCCTATCGTCGGATCAATCCGGTCGGCGAGACACCGACGCTGGTGACCGCCACGGGCGAGCCGATCAGTGAGAACATGGCGATCCTCAACCATCTCGGCGCACGCGGGATCGGCAAGGAACTGTCCTTCGCCCAGGTCACTCCGGAGTTCGATCGGTTCAACCAGGTCCTCGGGTTCCTCAACACGAGCTTCTTCGCCGCGTTCGGCCCGCTGTGGTACGCCCTTGAGCATGGGGTTGAAGGATCCGACAAGGACGTCTTCAGAGCCTATGGCGCGGCGAAGGTGGCCAAGGCTCACGCCGACTTGGAACGGATGCTTGGAGATAAGGAATGGCTGCTGGGCGATCGGCGCACGTTGGCGGATGCCTACTTCATTGGGATCGCGCGGTGGACCAAGTACCACGACGTTGTCGATCGCCGCGACTATCCCGGCTTGCAGCGACTGTTCGAGAGGCTGGAGGTTGATCCTGCGGTCAGGTTCGCGCACGCGATCGAGCGTGGAGAGACTGCTGTCAGCGAAGGCGGGTTCTTGGGCGAAGTGACGTTGGACGACGTTCTACGTCAACAGGCGCTCGCTGCCTGATGCAGCACGGAAAGCCCGCCTCAGAGCATGAGGCGGGCTTTTGTCATCAGTGACAGACTTCCTTGACGTTGTGCGGCAGTTGATTGGGTAGGTTCACGTGAACCGCGACCACTAGGCCCGGATCCGTTGGTCATTGGCCGCGACACCGGTCTGGGACAGCAGATATGCATCCCGGTTCTTTTTGAAGGTCGCGGCCCTTTCGAGATCCTTCAGAGCCTTCTTCTGCGTCGGCACCGCCTGCTGGGCATAGCGGGCGTACAGGTTGTGTTGCAAACCCGAAGAGGAGACGCGAAAGGGACAATCGTCCGGTAGCACGCTCAGGCGGCAAGCAACTCGAACTGCTCGGCCAAGGATGGCC
>NZ_JBWBEW010000073.1:0-10610 GCF_056148915.1 Microvirga sp. jy35
CGAGGAGGCGCAATCCACTCAGCTCGGACATCGAGAGCCTCAGAGCTGATGGAGCGGCAACTCGAGGATGCAACGCAAGCCCGCGGGATCGAACTCAAGCGTGGCCTTGCCCTGAAGATCCTTGGTCATGCTGCGCTCGATCAGGCGGGTGCCGAAGCTACGCTTGGTCGGCGGGGTCACTGCGGGTCCATCTACGATCCCGATCAGGATGAGGGCGAGGCCGAGGACCTGTGGCTCGATGTGGTCAAGCGTACCAGCTCCTGGCCAGCGATCGCTGCAGCCGCGGTGGCCTGGAACGCCTGGCTCGATCTCAACCTCTACACCCGCCTGCCGTGGCTCGGGCTGATCATGGCAGCCGCCATCCTACGGGCGAGGGGGCTCACCCACCACCTGCTGCCGCTCGCCGCCGGCTTCAAGCAATCGAAGTTCCGGCCGCAGGGCCGGGAAGGGGCGGCCGAGAAGCTGGAGGGCTTCTGCCAAGTGCTCGAGGAGGCGCTTTCCCTCGCCCACAAGGATCTTGACCGGCTCATCCTCGCCCGTGAGCTAATGCACCGGGTCACGGCCAGGACCCGCTCCAACTCGAAGCTGCCGGAGCTGGTCGAGCTGTTCCTGTCCCGCCCGCTGGTGACGGTGCCGCTCGCGGCCAAGCTGCTCAAGGTCACACCCAAGGCCATTGACTTGATGCTGGCGCAGCTCGGGGGAGCCCTGCCGCGGGAACTTACCGGACGCACCCGCTACAGAGCATGAGGCATCGTGTAGAAGCAGCGCGGCTCAATCAGCGCACCTGAATGCTGGTGTCTTGCGAGTTCATCTGTGGCGAGCAAGTATGCCCCTAGAAACTGGGGCAGCCGGACGTCGATGGTCGAAACCTTAATCATTGCCGACGACTTGACTGGTGCCGCAGACTGCGCCGTTTCATGCGCTACGGCGGGTGCCGACACGGTGGTTCTCCTCGATGCAAAAGCCGATCCGGGCGGTGCAACTGCTGTCTCAGTCGATGTGAATTCCCGAGCTATGACGCCCCAGGAGGCCGGAGTCGCCGTCACGGGAGCGGTCCAACAGCTCTACAGCAAGAGCACACGCATCCTGTACCACAAGATTGACTCGACTTTGCGTGGCAGCTGGCCATCGGAGCTTGCTCATATCCGCCAGGCGGCAACGGATGTCCTTGGATATGCGCCTCTTGTGATCGTTGCACCCGCTTTCCCCGGAACGGGACGCAGGACGATCAATGGGCATGTGTTCGTCAACGGCACTCCGCTCGGGAACACGGGCCTCTGGAAACAGGCAGGCCTGACAGGTTCCGGCGATCTACGGACTATCCTTGAGGATGCTGGGTTCAGGGTCGGGATGGTCACTCTCGAGCAGGTTGCGCTCGGTACCGAGGCACTCAAGGCGCGGCTCGTAAAGTGGGTAGATGCCAGAGGCGACGTTGTCGTATGCGATGCTCAGACCGAGGATGACCTGCTCACGGTTGCGGCCGCATCCCTCATGCTGACTGGAAAGCCGCTGTGGGTCGGGTCTGCCGGCCTGATGCGGGCTCTTGTCAGGGCCAGGGAGGGGGAGGTCGTTCCCACATTCGCCCCAATATGTGGGGCGGCAGGAAAGCCCATTCTTATTGTCGTGGGCAGTGCATCCAGTGTGTCACACATGCAGTTCGATGCGCTGGCGGAGGAGCAGGGTGTCGTGCCTGTGACCATTCTGCCGTCAGCTCTTCGGGAGACCAGCGCTTCAGGACGGGGGCAGTCCTACTCCCAAACACTCGATAAGGCTTTGGCATCGGGGTCAGACGTCGCGGTTACGATCAGGGGTGAAGAAGTCAACTTTCAGGAGGGACCGCAGCTTGCCGCGGCTCTTGCCGCGCTGATTGCCCCGCACCTGTCCCGGGCTGGTGGGCTTATTGTTACTGGTGGTGAGACGGCACGGGCGATCCTGCATCGAACCGGTATATTTAGGTTGAGAGTGCAGGGCGAGATTGAGCCCGGAGCGCCCATCGGAGTATCGATTGGTGATATTGCTATCCCGGTGATCACAAAGGCTGGGGCCTTCGGCGACCACGCGACCTTGAGGCGTTGCCGGGGGATCCTGCGAGGCGGTCGGAGCAATCATTCCAATTCTGCGATGAGTGAGTAGTGTAGACCGTTGGCCAGAGGATGCATGTATGAGTCAGCCTATCATAGCGATCACAATGGGCGATGCGGCCGGTGTCGGTCCTGAAATCATCATGAAGGCGCTTGCTCATCGGCAGGTATACGAGCGCTGTAAGCCTCTGATCATTGGAGATGCCAACCGCCTGCGGCAGGCAGGCGAGATCGTCGGCTCCTCCTTGAAAGTTCGAACTGTGTCAGGTCCGAAGGATACTGTGTTCGAGTACGGGGCAGTTGATTGTATTAATCTCGGCCTGATTCCCGATAGCCTGCCGTGGGGCAAGCTATCCCCGCTCGCGGGTGATGCGGCATTCCGGTACATCGAGCGGGCAGTCGCACTGGCCTCAGCCAATGAGGTCGATACCATCTGCACGGCCCCGCTCAATAAGGAGGCGCTCCACGCAGGAGGGCATCCCTTCCCGGGCCATACCGAGATCCTGGCGGCGCTGACGCATACGCCGGAAGTCTCGATGATGCTGATGACACCGAAGCTGCGCGTCATCCACGTGACCACCCACATTGGCTTGATCGATGCCATCGCAAAGATCGAGCCGGGACTGGTGGAACGGACCATTCTTCGCGGGCACGAGGCCCTTGTGCGCTCGGGGATCGCAAGCCCCCGCATCGGGGTGTGCGGAATCAATCCTCATGCCGGCGAAAACGGATTGTTTGGCCATGGCGAAGAGGAGCAGAAGATCGAACCAGCCGTGCAGACGCTTCAGGCACGCGGCATCCATGTCGAAGGCCCTCTTCCGGCTGACACCCTGTTCTTTCGCGCCCAGCGCGGCGACTTTGATCTTGTGGTCGCCATGTACCATGACCAGGGCCATGGTCCGGTCAAGGTTCTTGGGATCGAGGAAGGCGTCAATGTCACTGTGGGGCTGCCCATGATCCGTACGTCGGTGGACCATGGCACGGCCTTCGATATCGCCGGAACGGGCCGGGCTGATGAGCGGAGCATACTCGAGGCCCTCAATCAGGCCATCCTCTTGGCTCCGCAGCGTACCACCATTGCCTGAAGGCCTCTGATTTCGTGAGCCGTCGGCTTGTGGTCTGGCAGCTTCCAAGGCCTACATCGTCAATGTTCTGCCAGCATCCTGGGGGTGTAGGACTTTCCTGACCTGGGACAGTGGAGGGTGCCGATGACAAGATTGATGCAAATTGCCTGTGCGGTTGCTGCCTGGGCAAGCCTGAGCTTGCCGTTGTCTGCTGCCCCGGCGGAGCCGGAAAGCTGCCCTGGATTGATCGCCTCCCGAGACACTCTGTTCTCCCGGGCTGCACTGCGCCAAGACGAGGTCGGCCTTACCTTCGTGGGCCACGCCACCTTCTTAATCGAGACTCCGCAAGGGGTGCGGATTGCCACCGACTACAGCGACGGCACACGTCCACCTGTCACGCCTGACGTGGCCACGATGAACAAGGCGCATTCCACCCACTTCAGCTACCGCCCAGATCCGAGGATTAAGCATGTGCTCAAGGGGTGGAACCCAGCCGGAGGGCCAGCCTACCACGACCTAACCGTGCAGGATGTGCGCATCCGGAACGTCTCGACCAACATCCGCAGCTACGGTGGGGCGACGGCGTACGACGGCAACTCTATCTTCGTGTTCGAGACCGCCCAGGTATGCATTGCTCATCTCGGTCACCTGCACCACACCCTCTCGCCCGAGCATCTCAAGAAGCTCGGGCGCATTGATGTTCTGCTGGTGCCGGTGGATGGCGGCTACACGCTGGAAACCTTTGACATGATGGAGGTGCTGCGGGCGATCAATGCCCCGCTGATGATCCCGATGCACTTCTTCGGGCCATCAACCCTCAACCGCTTTCTCGCCTCTGCCCGGGAGCACTTCCCGGTGGAGTTCAGCGACAGCGCAGCCATCACCCTCGCGCGCGCCGCACTGCCGAGGAGCCCGAAGATTCTGGTCCTGCCGGGGCACTGAACGGCTGGTAAATGGCTCCACCCCAACCATCTGACTTTTAGTCAGAGGGCCCTGGGTTCGAGTCCCAGCGCGCTCACCAACAATATCAAAGGGTTACCAGCATTTGCCCTTTGAGTCGTTTTCTTCCAGGTAGCCAAACGTTTTAGCTGCCGCGGCTGGCTCGTGTTCCAAGCCATTCTAGCCACAATACCAAGAATGACGGAGTGAGACGTTCGAAGCCTTGCCCCAGTCCTGCTCTCAGTTTGACCTGAAGCAGCCGTTCCGATGTAAGGACGATCCTTCGACACCGGCTTTATAGGACGTCCGAACCCGGCCTTGATGAAGGCTTTAACACAAACGATACGCCTGCTCGTCGCCTTCCGCATGGACTTGGCGGAGGCCCAGCCTCAAGATGACCGCAGACGTTCCTCTCCCGTGCGGGTCGAACTCGGGACAGAAGCGCTCCGATGGAACGTACAGGGGCTCGCGATGACGCACCGTCGTCGCTCGTTATCTACTGCTCGTGAGAGGCGGCGAGGCATCTCATCGCCGCCTCTACCCTCCATGAACACTGTTCGCGCGGCCGCCATGCGGTGGGTCCCTCCAAGTGGAAAGCCCCGGATAACTCCGAGGCTTTCGCGTTTAGATCAGGATGTCATCAGCATTGAGCCGCGGCAGCGGGGTCGGAGCCGTGGTGCCTCCTACCAACAACGTGACACTGAAGTCCTCCAGACCGTCCGTGCCGGTGTTGAGGCTCAGCCTGCCAGTTGCGCTGTTGTAGTAGAACGCGTCCTCCAGCATTTGACCCTCGATGGGAGCCTGGTTGAACAACTGGAGGCCGTTGGCCGCGCCTTGAGTGCCGACCATGTTCGGGTCGAAGTCGAAGTTACGGAAGTCGAACACATCGTTGGCAGCCGTTTGCCCTTGCATCAAGACGGTGTCGCCACGATCGAAGATGTCGAGGAACACGAACGTGTCGTCTCCAAGACCTCCCGTCAGGTCGTCCGCACCATGACCGCCGACGAGGATGTCGTTCCCGTCCTGGCCGTTGATGGTGTCGTTGCCGTCACCCCCGTGGAGTGAGTCTGCTCCAGGTGCTCCGGGATTGTTAGTTCCCGTGCCACCGCCATCGCCGTTGATGATGTCGTCCCCGCTGCCACCGTGGATGATGTCGTTGCCGTTGCCGCCTACTAGGAGGGGGTCGTTCCCGTCTTTGCCATAGATCGTATCGTTGCCCCCAAACCCTTGCATGGTCGATGCGAGACCGGCACCATCATTGAGGATGTCGTCATTAGCCGTTCCCCGCAGCACTGCAGGACCGCCGTTACCCTGGTCATAGTTGTAGGGGTCAGCGAACTGAACCGGCTCCTGATCGATCTGAGGAGCCACTGGGTCAGTGATCCCGGTGATGTTGATCGTGATCTGGCCAGAATCGGAATCCTCGGTCCCGTCATTCGCAACATACTGGAACGTGATCGCCTGCGTCACGCCCTCGTTCAGGTGATCGAAAGCCGACGCTTCGCCGTTGAACAGGAAGCTCTGGTTCGCCGCGTCGAAGGTCACGTAAGTCGGAAGGGTGCCGACAACCTTGATCGAGGTCGGATTGCTTTCCCCGTCCGTGACAACCGGCTTGATCTCCGCTGTCATTTGATCCTCGGTGAGGTCCACTGTCCTGCTCTCGACCACCGGCTTGGTGTTGGCCGGTGCCACGTCGTTGTCCAGCACGGTGGCGGTGGCGAAGTTGTCGAAGTCGTCGAAATGAGCTTCGGTCAACAGAACCGTCACATCCAGAGTTTCCTTGGCCTCAACGACCGCGTCATCGGCCAGCACGACCGTCATGGTCGCGGTGGCAGCCCCAGCCCGGAAGCCTTTGACGCCCGTCTCGGAGCCGTTCCAGAGGACCTTCGCGATGTCGCTCTCATCAAGGCCGGTCATCTTCAAGGCGATAGCCAACTCGTTCGTGTTGACGCCTTCCCTGCGCATGAAGTCGAAAGTGATCTCCCCACCCTCGGTGACGTCGCCGCCAAGATACGCCACGCTCACGAAGGGGACGGGGTCGGGCTCGGGAGCACTGTCGGCGACATTCACCGGCTGCGCCACCATCAGACCGCTGTAACGCGGGTCGTCGCTGGCCGTATCGATCCAGACATCGCCCGTGTGCGGGCCTTCATCCACCCCATCCTCATTCGCGATCACCGTCACCGTCTGCACGGTGCTCCAGTTCTCGGGCGTGAAGACCAACTGCGAGGAGCCATCTAGAGCCTGCGCAGTGACCTGATTGTCACCTGAGAGCATCACCGTGACGTTGGTGGCTGGAGCATCGGCCAGAGCGATGGCGAACGAACCGTTGGTCCCAAGCTCGGTCGCAGCAACGATGTCCGTGACGATCACGTTTCCGAAGCTGACTTCGCCGCCTTCACCACCGGTGCCATCATCCGTGCCGCCACCGTTTCCTCCGCCATCGCCGCCCGTGTCACCGCCAGTCGTGCCGGTTGCACCGACGCGGCTTGTGGACAGCGAGTAGACCGTCTCGATGGTATCGCCAGCGCGATCCTCGTAGATCGCCCTGCCGCGCAGGAATGAACCATAGTCGGCCTGCGCGACCGTATAGGACATTTCGTAGGGACCGTCCTCCGGGGATAGACCAGTGGTGATCTCGTCCCACGTATTGCCGTCCTTGGACCGCTCCCACGCCCATTGCCACTCGTCCTCGCGACCGCGATCCCGGTAGCCGTCACCATCCTCGAAGGTACCGACATTAAGCGTCAGCCTCTGGCCGACCTCGGGCGTCATATCATCGATAGACAGATTGCCCGTTGGCACGTCGTTGATGTTCACGATGGCGGAGGTCTCGTTCACCGACCGCGTTATCACAGTGCCGTTCGCAGCCCTGGCCTCGACCCGGATCGACATACCGGTGAACTCGTCATCGCCAGCGATGGCGAACGTGGTGTTCGGTGCGACGGTGAATCCGAGTTCGTGCGGGGGTGCGGTCGGATCGTCCGCCTCCACGCCGATCAGGACGTAGGACACCGCGCCGGGAACAGTCGTCCATGTCAGGGTGCTGTTCTCGTCAAGGTTGTCCACCGTGAGCAGGGTGAGTGGCCCGGCATCCTGCGTGACCGTCACGTTCACCTTCGCGGTGTCGCCACCGTTCAGGGTATAATCGAAGGTGTCGATGCCGACGAAGCCCGCGTTCGGCGTGTAGACGAGCTTGCCGTCCTGAATTGCGACCGACCCATTCTTGCCTTGGGTGTTCGACGTGATGGTGGTGGAATCGCCCTCGAAATCAAAGTCGTTCGCGCGCACGTCGATGGGGATGGCTGTTCCCATCGGGGTTTCCGCCGTGTCATCGAAGGCCATGGGCGGCGTGTTCGGGTTCGGATCGCCCACCTTGGCGGTCACCAAGGAGTAGACCGTCTCCTGCGTCTCGCCCCGGTCCAAGTAGCTCGCCGCACCCCGGAAGACAGCCCCGGCGTCCGTCGCGGTCACCTGGTAGGAGTCGGTGGTGCTGACCTGCTCCCAGGTCGCACCGCCATCCTTGGACCGCTCCCAGATGTAGCCGAACTCGTCCGGTCGATCCGCGCGTAGGCCGTCGCCGTCGTCCAGATCGCCAATCGAGATCGTCAGCAACTGACCGACCTCAGGCGTGTTGTCGCTGATCACGGGCCGACCAGTCGGAGCATCATTAAGGTTCACGATTACATCGGTCGGGATCGCCGATCGAGCGAGCACCTTGCCGTTCGCATCCCTGGCCTCGACATGGACCACCATCCCGACGAACTCGTCGCTGCCGTTGATGGCGTAGGCGGTGTTCGGAGCGACCGCAAAGCCGAGCGTATGCGGGTCCACACCGGGCGCATCCGCTTCCGTTCCGATCAGGACATAGCTTGCCGCGCCCGCAACCGCATTCCACGACAGCGTGCTGTTCTCGTCCAAACCGGTGGTCGGGCTCACGAAGGCGATGGTGGTGAGCGCAGGCTCTTCGCCCACCGGGGGCTCATCGACCGGAGGCGGCTCTTCGCCCCCGCCTGTCCCGACGCCCGTGACCGTGATCTCCACCGTCGCCGGATCGCTGTCCGTCGTACCGTCGTTCGCCACGAACTGGAAGGTAACCACGTTGATGTCGCCCTCGTTTAGGTGCGCAAAGGCTCCTGCATTCGGGGTGAACACGAACTTACCGGTCACTGGGTCCTGGGTCACCGTGCCGGTGGCGGGCTGGGAACCCGTCAGGCGGTAGGTGAGCGGGTTGCTTTCGTCGTCATACCCATCGGGCGTAATTTCGATGCTGGTCGCATCCTCGTTCATGGTGTCCGCAACCCACAGGGCAACGGGTGGGGTGTTGATGACGGGCTCCTCCACTGCTGGGGCCGTGTCCGTAATGGCGACCGACAAGTCAGGAGCCGTCACCCATTCGTAGGCAGGGTCATCGTAGCTAAAGCCGGAGAAGCGCAACGTGTCGGTGGTTCCGGTGGATTCCGCCACGCCATCGGCATACCCCGTGATCGTGACCGTCTGCGGATTGTTCCAGTTCTCAGGCGTGAACAGGAGCGTGCTCCGGTCCAATTCCACCTCCCAGAGGCTGGGCATGATATCCACCCACACGTCGCCGGTCGGCGGGGTATTCAGCGCCACGGTGAAGGTGGCGCTCGTGCCGTCTTCCGTCACGACCATGGAGGTGCCGCTCGGGGTGATGGTTAGCCCTGGCGTCTTGGGTGTTCCTCCGACCGGCGGCGCTGCCGAATCATTATCGAGAATATTGGCCGTGAAGCTGCCAGCGGTCTGGCTGGCCACGTGGCCGGGGCCGGACCCCACTGTCACCATAAGGGTTTCGGCCTCTTCTGGGGCCGTGTCGTTGGTGGTCGGGATGCTGAGCGTGGCCGTAGGCGAGTTGTACCAGAAGGTGGCGTCGGCCTTCGTGGTGAAGTCCTGGCCCGCCGCCGCCGTTCCAGTGATCGTCACGGGCACGGTGAGCACCGAACTCAGATCACCCGTGCGAGTGAGGGTGAAGTTCACCACCCCGCCTTCGGTCACGCCAGCGGCGGGACCCGTGATGCTGATCTCCGGCTTGAAGCCCGCTGGGTTGCCCTCGCCGTACACCGTGAATTTTCCGGTCGACACGGCACTCGTCAACTCGCCGTCACTGACGGTGAACTGGTAAGTAAAGCTCTGGTCTTTGCCTTTATGAATTGAGTCGAGGAACGCCTGGGTGGGGGCGAACCGAAGCCCGCCGTAGGTTGGGTCTCGGCTGATCGTTCCAAATTCCGGCTGAGCGCTCACGAGAGTATAGGTCAGATCCGCCGAGTTGGTTGTCTCGGCATCCTCCCCATAGGCACCGAGGGAGTAGTACCCGCCGTATTGGGCGAACATCGATTCGCTGGTGCCTGTATCATAGGCCCACGCCTTGGGAGCCGTGTTCTCAGGGGCTGCATCGTTGTCGATGAAGCGCCCCGAGACGCCAGTCACCGCGCCGGGGAGATAGTTTTCGCTGGCGGCGAGCTTGATCTCGTAGGTGCTCGGGTTGACCTTATCGTCTTCAGGGATAGCCACGGTTGCCCACGTCTTTGACTCGCCGGGCCTGAACGTTGCCGAAAACGGTCCGAAGGTATCGCTCTCGAAGTTGACAGTCAGTTCCTGATCGAGGCGCGCGTCGCGGGTGATCTCGAATTCCTGTACCCCGCCTTGGCCTTCCGTAACATCGCCATACAACTGGGTGTTGGCGAGGATCGTGACCTCCGGCAGCGGCGCATTCTCGCCCACTGGCTCGGCATCGTCGTTGATGATCGTGCCGACCGCCTCGACGTCCGTGCCGAGGGTGGCCCCGGTGGCCCCAGTTAGGCGCACGGTGACGGTCTCGCCGACCTCGTAGGCGCTGTCGTTGACGACCGGAACCGTGATCACCCCGGAGGACGACCCGGCGGGGATCGTAACCGTGTCGGTGATGATACCGCCGCCGAGAACGACATTGTCGATCTTGATCGAATAGTCATTGCCGTAGGAATCGGCGCCGCCGTCGATACGCACCGCATCGATGCCGGAGAAGTTCGGGCCGAGCGTGACGGTAGCGGTCTGTGGTCCGCCGTTGCCGAGGGTCACCTGCTGCAAGCCGACCACCACGCCGCCCCTGATGGCTTCGATGGTGACGACTTGGTTGGTCGAGGCCGTCGAGACGGCCAGGCTGGTGAGGGACAACTCGCCGGAAGTAATGGCCTGGATCTGGCCGCCTCCGGTCGTGGCAGTGAGGGCGGCTCCATCGCCACTCGCGGAGATCCCGGTCCAGCGCACGCCGCCATAACCAGCGGGAATGGCGCTGTGAATGGCACCCGTGCCGTCAAAGTCGATTACGTTGCCGGACGTAGTCGCCTCATAGGTCAGCGTCACGTCCTGGGTAGCAGGGCCGCTCAGGGTGATCGGGATGCTGATTGACCCAGCCGCCTCCGATGCAGTTGCATCGGCAATGGAGGCTACCACCGGGGCGGTGTTGGGCTCGTCCATGGCCGCGACCGTGATGATCACGGTGGCGGTGTTGGAGTCCACCGTGCCG
>NZ_JBWBEW010000074.1:0-10503 GCF_056148915.1 Microvirga sp. jy35
CACCGACAAGCTCGGCTCCTACGCGGCCGCCCGAGGTCAGGTCATACCACAAGTCGAGCACCGCTCGCACAAAGGGCTCAACAACCGGGCGGAGAATTCGCATCTGCCGTTCCGCCGGCGAGAACGGGCGAGGCAGGGCTTTCGATCTGCCGGAGGGCTGCAGAGGTTCGTCAACGTGTTCTCTGCCGTCCGCAACCTTTTCGTTCCACCCCGCTCCCGCTGCTCTGCCCGCGCTACCCACCTTCACCGCCTCAACGCCATGGCGGAATGGAAGTCTGCGGCCAACATTGCTGCTTGAGCCTGTCTGGCGGCCAAGGCGGCCTCAATGCGCCTGTTGCTGATTAATGTGACAACACCGCCGAATGGAACCGCTGATCAACGTGTTCGAGGCAGCTTCGGGCTCTATATCGCCCAAGGCTCCAGATCATCGAACCGGCTGAGGCCACGCTGGTCAGGAGTAGTGAGCTCAAGAGAACCAACCCGATAGGGAGGCGTCAGTACGCCCGCGAGAGGCGCACCGATTCGTTGTGGTTAGCTTGGAGTTCGGGGCTGGCGGCCATGGAACATCCTCTTTGAGCCAGCAGAGAACCAAGAGTGCTGATCAGAATGGCTTGGGAACCTGGCTAGGTATTTGAATGCCAAGCCGCTGAAGGGATAAATCAACAAACTTCCGCATGCGCTCCACCTCCATTGCGCAATTTAAACTTTTTCCCGGCTAAACTTATGTGGCTTTCTACGGCTTGGCGAGTGGCGTTCCATACATAACCTCATCAGAATTACGCGACCCACGAGCCATACTGCTTCATGCTCGATGTCTGCTCTTCAAATGGGGTGGAATGGGCAAGCGCCAGTCGGACCACCTGCGCCATTCTTGGGGAAATACCATCAAACTGCTCAAGCCAGTCCGCATTTGCCCTAAGCTGGTCGTGGGTCTGGATTTTCTCTCTTCTCAGCACCTCCCAGGCGATGGGAGGCAGATAGAGACCCTCAATGGGTCCGGCGCAGGTGTCATAAAAATGGGGCATAAAACCTCCTGCAGGACTGGTCTGTCGGGGCTGACTTCATCCTTGAGAAGTGACTGGGCAGGGTTAGGCAGAGCAGAGAGCGCCACGTAAGGGTCGTGAGATTCCGCTAATCCTTCAATCGGTTGCGGATGGAAGGAGATGGATTTCAGTGGAATTGCCTGGAATTTCCATAGCCATAGACCAGACGAACCCTCCAGGATGCTGACGATCGGCTGCTTGCAAGAGGTGATCGGATGGCGCGTGACATCGACCGGAAACTGCGGGTGACAACTGCCGCGCTCGAGTTGAGCGCACGCAAAGATCTGGCAGCTGCCTTCAGGCGGGTCAACGCTGCCACGACATTCGATATTGAACGAGCCCATAAATGGCTGCAGGGTCGCTCCAGCCCACGGGATGCTCGTCTCTACCAGGATTGGGTTCTGGTCCTGGGCATTGATCAAAGTGCCGAGTGGGTTGCTAACTGCGGGGTCGATGCCTTCTTGGACGTGGTTGCTAGACAATACGACGTCGACCGGGAGGCACTCTCACGCCAGGGGATGCCGCGCCGGCATTCTCCGCGCTCCAGCATTGCGACTGAGCCTCGCTCTGGTTTGGCGGGAACCTATGTCTGCGAATCGAATTCCTGATTGCCATACTTTCGCGGTCACATGATCCGCGGCGGATTGACGATTGCTGATACCGCAACTCCGCAGGTCGCCTATTCGGAGGCTCTGCCAACAGGCCAACTCCAAGTGAGCGGAACGATGAGCTTGAGCCCTCGTGCGATTTACATGACCCTAAAGGAGCCTACAGGCGATGCTCAGTTCCTGTTTTGCCTGTTTCCGCCAACGACCCCGGTCAGAGTGTTCGGCGGGCTCATGTGCGGGGCCACGCTCATCGGACCGGACTCGAGCACATCGGTAACCCGGATCATCATGATCCGTCTTCCCACCACAAGCGAGCAACTGCATTCAGCCAATGCCTACCTGCCGAAAGGGGGCTCCCTCGCTCACGATCTGATCTCTCTTGGACTGCCGGTCTCATCGCCGCAGACAGTCGATGAACGGCTTTCGGGGTTTTGAGTAGCCATTCTGGGCAAGGACTTGACCAGCCCAGCGCGGCCACATACCGGGCCATTGTTGACTTATTTGACCGTGAGTGGCTGGGCCAGCTCAATGAGGATTTCTCATCTTAGGAATAAGACTAACGAGCCGGTCAGCTCCTGCAGGAGCTGATGCAGCAGGAGGAATCAAACAAAGGCTCGACGCTCCGACAAAGGTGGTGCCCCCGGATGCGGCGCCTATCCCGGCGCTCCGGTCCTGCCCTCCTCAGATCGCTCGGCATGCTTGGCCCGCCCCCTGCTGACGAGGCAGCCGCAGGGGCCGCCCTGCGCCACGGTGGGTACGCGGCCCTGATGGGACATGCGGAGGCGCCTGGAAGTGCCGTCGATCCGCCGGGCGTTAGGCTTGCCGCCACGCGCAGAGGGCCACGGCAGCGCAACCAGCTTGCATCGATGGCCGGCCCGTGAGACCTTCAGAGGGAATGGAGCAGGTGATGATCGTGCTCGATCGATTGCGGTTAGGGATGGTCGCGGCCTTTGTCGCGCTGGCGCTCCCGTCGGCGCAACCGCTGGCGCAATCGGCCCAGCCCATCCCCAGCCCATCCGCACCAGGCCTGCGGCAGCCACCGAACGTAGGCGACGCCAAAACAGCCGCCACGTCCTATCATGATTCCGGTGAATACGGGCGGGACCTCGCTGTGGTCGCGTCCGAGGCCGGCGCATGGATCGCGCAACGAGCACCACAGGTCAGCCAGCCCGCTCTTGTCCTCGACATCGACGACACGGCACTGACGAACTGGGAGGTAATCAAAGCCGACGATTTCGGCCGCATTATCGGCGGCCCGTGCGACGCGTTGCCGGAAGGCCCCTGCGGTTGGGCAGCATGGGATCTTTTGGGCAAGGCGCCGGTCATCGAGCCGACCCTGCGTGTGTTCCAGCAGGCACGTTCGCTGAACGTCGCGATCTTCTTCATCACGGGCAGACCGGAGTCCCAGCGGCTGGCGACCGAGCAGAACCTGCGCAACGTGGGTTATGATGGATACGCCGCTCTTCACATGGTGCCCGAAGGAACGCACTACGCATCGGCGGAAGCGTTCAAGGCCCCTGTTCGCGCGGCAATCGAACGCGACGGTTACAATATCATTGCCAACATGGGGGACCAACCCTCGGATCTCACTGGCGGGCATGCCGAGCAGACGTTCCTTCTGCCCAATCCGTTCTACCGCATTCCATAGCATACCCTGTCGACCGACCGAGCGGCCAACAAGATCCCAGCTGGCCTGAGCGCCGAACCGGTCCCTACGTCTGGTACGCAACAGAGGTCTGTCTGTTCTCGCGTGCATCAGGTTCAGCACCCGTGTCAGCCCACAACCGATGCTCTCGGAATAACCTGCGCTGTTGACCAGCGCCGGGACTATCCTCGCCACAGAGTGCGGGCAGATCCATCGGGCCCACAGTGTCCAAATGCATAAACCGCGGTATGGCCTCTCGGGCCGACCAGTCGCGGCCGGAGGCAGCCAGAATGGAGCAAGTAACCACACCGGAGGTCCACCTTCCCCCTCGCCAGTATGGCGATCCGGAGAGCTCCTGGGCCGTCAATTATGCGCCAATGATCGTAGGAGCGGTGTCACTTCTGGTCCTCTCGACAGTGGGGCATGCCTGGCTCGAGGTGACAACTATCGCGAGCGCGACCATCATATTTGTCTGGCTGTTCTTTGTCATTATGTGGGGCGCCATCGGCGTGATGCACCACGCGGAGCGGATCTCGCTCAGGCTTGGAGAGCCGCTCGGGACACTCATCCTGACGCTGTCGGCGATCCTTATCGAGGTCGCGCTGATCGCGTCAGTCATGCTAGTCGGCGACGCCAACCCCACCTTGGCGCGGGATACCATGTACGCGGTGCTAATGCTTGTCCTGAATGGGCTTCTCGGCGCATCCCTCCTGGCCGGGGGGCTCAGACATCATCAGCAGGAATACAATCTCGAAGGCGCCCGTGCCTTCATGGTTGTGCTCATGCCGCTCGCTGCGCTCGCCCTGCTGCTCCCGAACTACACGATATCCACGGCCAACCCGACACTGTCTCCAGGGCAGGCTGCATTCTTCGGTTTCCTGACGCTTGCCCTGTATGGCATCTTCCTAGCCATCCAGACCCATCGCCATCGCTCCTTCTTTGAGGAGGTCAGTTCATTGGGGCTAGACGCTCGATCGGCTGGCTCCGCCTTGCACAGGTCGGCGCGCATCAACCTGCTCTTGAATGCTGTGATGCTGCTGCTGACCCTCCTGCCGATTGCGCTCCTCTCCCACCACCTTGCCGGGATTGTGGAGTTCGGGATCCGGGAGCTCGGGGCCCCATCTGGACTAGCCGGCGTTCTCATCGCCAGCCTGATCCTCGCGCCAGAGGGAATCACAGCCTTCAAGGCTGCCTGGAACAATCATCTTCAGCGATCGGTAAACATCATGTTGGGCTCAGCCCTCTCCACCATCGGTCTCACGGTTCCGACCGTGCTGCTGATCGGGCTCGTTCTCAATGCTGAAATAATCCTCGGCCTCGAGCCGGAACATGCCTTCCTTCTGATGCTGACGCTTCTAGTCAGTACTTTGACCTTCTCAGGTGCGCGCACCGACATGCTGAAAGGGGCCGTCCATCTCGTTCTCTTCCTGGTATTCATCAGGCTGATCATTACGCCGTGAGCAATGAACTCGGCACGGCGAGGTCCGCTCTCGAGAGTTAGTACGGACATTGCGGACTTTGGGGCGCGTGGGGAACTCCGGCTCGATGGGTGCGCCTGCGGCTACAACTCGGATTGGATGGTCTTGAGTCGCCGGAAGCGCATCACACCGTCGTTGCTTGTGAGTGCGATTACGAACCTGAAGCGGGCGGGCACATTGATGGTGCTGGTGAAAGTCAGGGCAACGACAGGCCCGACGCCTGGAACCGTCAGCAGGTGCTATCATCCTTGACGATCGCAAGTACCTTCCGATGGAGGCGTGACACCTCCTCCCGCAGATTCTGCCTGGCGGCGAGCCGGGAGGCCGCGATGTCCGCCAGTTCCGACCTGCCGTCCACGAGTTCCCGGATTCGCGTGTCAAATCCGACGGGTCCGATCACGCCGACCTTGAGGCCGGAGTTGCGCAGCAGGTCGCGGATGTCGTTGTCGACTGCAATTGCCTTCTCCTGCGGCAGCTTGCGGGCGGTCAGCAGAGCCCGACGCTGCTGTTTGTGACGGTCTTGACGTGAACCGGCCGGAACAGGTTGACCCGCATCATCTGGGCGATGCCGCGGGCGTCATTGCGGTCACTCTTGTTCACCTGCGCCTTGAAGAACGCCTTGGTATGCCGGGTCTCGATGCAGACCACCGGCAGGCCGGCCTCGGCCAATCCGCTGAACAGCCACTGCGACAGGGGGCCGGCCTCAAGGCCGATCCGGGCCAGCCGCTAGGCCGGATCCTGGAGCACACGGGCAAGATCCTCAGGATGGCCGGGTGCCTTCATCTCGCGGCAGATCGAATCCGTCTCGTCTACGATACAGATTGAGGTCTCCTTGAGGGAGACGTCCAGTCCGGCGTAGTTCGCCGTGGTTTGGATCACTGGTTTGGCTTGGGTCATCCGGTCTCTTATCGCACCGCCTCGTCCAAGGGCGACGACCCCAGATCGGAAACACCGCCCCTTCTGACGGCGAGAGCAGCCAGAAAGAATCCCCACTTGAGCGGGAGCAGGGTTTCAGGGCGGGCTGTGAGGCGTGTCACCGTTCGAAGACAAAATCCCCAGGCCGACCTAACGAACTCGTCATGCCTCGCCTTGGTCATGTGCCGCACACCGCCTGGGTTTGCTCCGCCACATAGAGGTGAAGACCAGATCATGTCACTGGGAAACACGGTCGAGGAGATCCGCGCAAGAGCCCGCCGGGCCTTCCACGTGGCGTAGTGGCTTGCTCTCTTACTGTGGTCCTCCTGATGGGCGCAAAAATGCCACACAGGAGCGGTAAAGTTTAGATAAGGTGTTGCAAATCAAGAACGAAGAACGCCAGCCACGGGAGAGGACTTCATGCAGTCCGTTCAGCACTTGGCTCCAAGCACATCCGGAACGAGCAATAGCACCTACAATCTGTTCAGGAACAAGCAGCGGCCCGAGATCCTCTGTGCGGTACCGGAGGACCGCCCGATCCCACGGTTTGTCGACCGTGAGCAATGGATGTATGCGGGCTGTCTTCAGCCTCAGGATCCCCGGCCATCAGGCTTCCACGACAAAGCAGCATCGGCTGGCGTGCGGTTTAACGGCTTTTACCTGTTTCAGGTCACTGCGGCACACGGCAAAGCGAGGACTAAGGAACGAAATCTGGTGGCGTGGGCCGATCCGCTGCTGCCTGAACCCGAAGCCGGTGAGAGCATCCGCCAGCATGTCAGGAAGATATTGCTGCACCTTCTGGCCAGACACAGCAGCCCCGAGCAAGTGATTGAGTATCTCAGCCGCCCCACAGCAGACCAGAGATTGGCGGAGGTGCGGCATGCCGACATGCTCGCAACTCTCCCTTTTGCGGTGTACACGACGGACGCAACGGGACGCATCACCTTCTACAACGAGGCTGCCGTAGCCTTGTGGGGACGGCGTCCGGTGCTCGGGCGGGACCGCTGGTGCGGCTCGTGGCGCATTTACACGCTCAATGGCGCACCGCTGCCGCATGACCGCTGCCCGATGGCAGTAGCAATCCGTGAGGACAGGAGGGTCCGAGGCGTGACAGCGGTTGCAGAGCGGCCGGATGGCACCCGGGTTCATTTCCGGCCGTTCCCCACCCCCTTGCATGATGCCAATGACAACCTCGTTGGCGCCGTCAATGTGCTGATCGATGTTCAGGTGGCGGACGCGACAGAGGGGAGAAGTTCATGACGATCACCGCTCTCGTTGAAAAGACCTGCACCCCGTGCCGCGGCGGGATCCCGTCGCTGACTGCGGAGGAGGTTTCGGTCCTTCACAGACAGGTGCCGGAGTGGGCCATCCGCGATGACGCGCGCCGGATTGAACGGACCTATACGTTCAAGAACTTCGCGCAGGCCTTCGCCTTCGTGCACAAAGTGGCCGAACTCGCGGAAGCCGAGGGGCATCACCCGGATATCAGTTTCGGCTGGGGCTATGCGACGGTGTCCCTTCAGACCAAGAAGATCAAAGGCCTGCACGAGAACGACTTCATCATAGCCGCGAAGCTGGATGACATGGCCGAAAACATCCCGCTCGGCCCTTAGGTCCAATCAAGATCCTGAGTGAAATCGACCTCAGATACTCAGAACCCGAAGCGCGAACGGACTGTCCAGACGATCATTACGTGAGACCTATCGATCAGTGCATTGCTGCGAAGAACCGGTGTGAGCTCCGCTCATACTATGAGTTCTTGCGAAAGCTGGATTTCTCTCTGCTGGCACTGGAATTGCCATCGCTCGACAAGACGGCCCTGGCAGCGGTGTCGGGCTGTTGATCGAGCTTGCGGATCAACTCGTCATTGACCCAGCGTGTGGCCGGGCGTGCTGAGGATCGTTTCATAGCCATCCTCCAAGCGCTCAAGAGCCTCAGTGGCCGGGTCTGCTTGACGTGTTGATGGTGACGAGCTTTCCAGTGATCGGGTCGAGAATGGTCATGTGGCAGTTCTCTCTCGTTCAGGCACAGGGCCAACGCCGTGCCTGCCGGTTTCGATCAGTTGCGATTGGTGTTGTGGTTACGAGACAGTTACTGAACTGGATGCCCTCACCTCCAAAGCAGATCGAGGCGGTCCATTCGCGCCTCGACTGCTTTGGAGGTGAGGGCTGATCCGAAACCCAACGGATCAGCCAGCGCATGGTCGCGGCAACGCGAGCGTTTACGCCTCGTTCACGATTGCCGAGCGGTTCACTCCGGAACCTTGCTGACGATCCACCTGACCGCCTCCGGACTGAAGCCGATTTCGATCAATTCCTCTTCGAGATCCTCAACCGCGTCAGGATCCAGGGTGATGGAGTTGTCCTCTGCATCTGCTTCGGCAACAGGCTTTGGCTCGTCACCCATCTGTTCCGGCTCACCGGCCTCGTCGTCAATAGGCGCTACCGTGACGCGCACAACTGGGCTGTCATCCTCGGCCTCCTCGGCTTCACTCTCGTACGCTTTAAGCGTAACCCAACGCCCCTCGACCTCATCCTCGTAGACTGTTTTCCACTCGCCCATGCGCCCCTCCTGGATCAGGTACCACTGCCACCGTGTTCTGGCATTATATCGCAGTATTCCCGACGCCTGAGAGTTATCCTATGGCGGAGGCGTTCCACAGCCCCTGTGCTCTCCTTGCACCAAGCCTGTATAGACTTGAGCCCCGTTCAGCCCAATCCTGACGGGGCTTCTTCATGGGCTTCATTGACAGAACAGCCTGCTCAACCATTCTCCTGCGGCTGTAGGAGGGGTAGAGCGATCGGACTTCCGCGGAGAACCTTTGGTGTCTCCTCACTGACCGTTATGATGGAAACCGGAGGACTTTGGAGCAGAGGCAGCGCGATGATGCCAGCAACAACGGCAAGCACGGCTAGGATGAAGTCGGCTCGCCGATCGGCTGCCCGTTTGCCGTGGACGGGGAGGCAGCGTTTCGGGGGACTGAACACAGCTTTGTTATCATTCACCGCCATCAACGGCCTGAGTTTCAGGTGAGCCAATGGCATGGGGCCGCACGAGAACGCCTTGTTGGTGCAAGCAGAAAGCACGACCCTCATCTGGTAGCCTCCTCTATGAGGTCTTTCGCTGAGTGTACGTTGCTCACCTGATCCAGGCTCTCGCCCGAAGGGGTAACTCCGCCGCTCCAAGGGGGTACAAGGTCCCAAGTTGTTGATTTCAGGTAACCTGGAATGCGCGCTGAGCGCGCTCGCGGATCTCGTCCAGTTCGTCCTGAAGCGAATTGATCTGCCCTTCGATCTCCTCGAAGGACGTGCACTCTGGCGTGATAAACAAGCGTCCATCCTCGCCCCGGGCGTAGCGGATGAGGGCAATCTTCACGCCTGCCGGGTTGTCCGGTGTTCCGGGCTGGATTTCGAGCTCCAAGGCTCCGAAGAGATGCATCGATGGATCTCCCTGCTGGGGTTGAGAGTGAGGCAGCCTGCCGCCCTTGTCAGCGGTCAACAGGTTGGGGTTGTCGGCGCTGAAGCATCAACGCGATCTCCGGCCTGTTCTCCCCAAGCCACTGGGTGGCATCAGGCTGGCTGACAACACACTCGACCGCGGCCCAAGTGGGGTCCTCGAGCGACTCGTCCCTCAGCCGGGTGGCCGCATAGTCGATGAGCCGATGAAGGCCCTCGTAGCCGGGCCGCGCTTCAAGAGCATCGGCGACCCAGACGCTGGACCAGCCCTGCCCGGCAAGATGCAGGATGCTCTGCGGGTCGGCCTCGCGGAACCATGGTGTCGCGTCGAACTCGAGAGCGAGTGCATTGTCGGCGGTATGGCACGAGGCTCGGATCATTGCGCACCTCCCGGATCAGCTTCCCTGACAGGTATTCTACCACACGCTGACATCAGGACTGTACTGACACAACGGTTTCCTGCCCGTTATTGAGCGGGTGGAGGTCGCGGACCATCTGGTGGAGGCTGGAGGTATCCAGGTGCGTGTAGATCTGGGTGGTCTCGATGCCGGCATGCCCCAGCAGCTCCTGCAGCACGCGCAGATTGGTGCCGCCGGAGTGCATGTGGGTAGCAAAGGCATGCCGTAACACGTGCGGAGACACCCGCTCGGGGCTGGAGAGCCCTGCCGCCACGGCAGCTTCCTTGATCTCCAGCAGGGCTGCCTGGCGCGTCAGCGTCTTGGTACCGTTGCGCACCGAGTGGAACAGCCAAGGGGAGGGGCGCTCCACCGGAATAGGCGCGGGCCAGTTGCTGCCACTGCACAATGGCTCCAATCGCCCGTTCGTGCAGGGGCACGAGGCGCTGCTTGTCGCCCTTGCCACGGACCAGCAGCATGCGAGTACCAGGACGAGCGGCATAGGAGGGCAGCGACAGCGCCTCGCTGATGCGCATGCCTGAGGCATAGAGCGTCTCGAACAGGGCTGCCCTTCGAGCATAGCCAGTCTGCCGGTACAGCCCCACCGAGGGATCGGCCGCAAGCTTGTGAATCGTCTCCAGGAGCGCTTCCGTCTCGGCAAGCGACAGGACGAAGGGCAGCTTGCGGGGCCGGCGCATAGTCGACAGATTGGCTGTGGGATCGCGCGAGCCAAGTTCCTCGGCGATCAGGAACTTGTGCAAGCCACGCGTGACCGTGATGGTCTGTCGGCTCTAGTTCCCTAGATCTGGTCGCGCTCGCCCGTGCGCCAGTGGGCGAGCAGGACAGCCACCGCTGCCAGATTCGAGGGTTGTGTCGCAAACCCGAAAAGGAGACGCGAAAGGGACAATCGTCCGGTAGCACGCTCAGGCGGCAAGCAACTCGAACTGCTCGGCCAAGGATGGCC
>NZ_JBWBEW010000075.1:0-10197 GCF_056148915.1 Microvirga sp. jy35
GATGATCTCTGGCGGAAAGCGGTGGCGTTTGTAGCTGACAGACCTGCTCATGCCGACCTGTCTACCTGGTCGCAGTCAAACCCGAGTTAATGTGACAACGCCGTCCTGGGTCATGCCGCCATGTGCTACGCGAAAACGGTCCGGAAAGCAGCCGTGCCGTCGCGGCCCAGTAGGTACCAGAAGGGATCTCGAGCGCGATCAGTAGAGGACGGAGGGGAAGTAACAGCCCTCTGGCTCCCGGTAGCGGCCCATCGTCATCAGTGTCATCGGTTTGATGGCCCGCATTCCCTGGTGTAGGCACCAGCGAAACAGGTTGGCCTGCCGCGTCGGCACGAGCAGCGAGAGCGGCTCCGGGCTCAAGGCGCCCGCGCCGGCCAGGAGTGCCCTCATGTCGAGCTCGGTCTCAGCCACGCCATGGTTCATCAGCCAGAACGCCGCCGCCGAGAGATAGCCGGTAGTTCGGCCCTCCCGCTCAACCACGAAAGGCGCGAACACGTGAAGCGCCTCCTGGAGTTCATGGGTGCGCTCGACGCTATGAACGGCCGAGCAAAGCGCCCCACATGCCTCCAGGTCCGCGGCGGTCATCGGCCGGACAGCATAGCCCCCATCTGGCCCGCTGCGGGGCGTGCCCTGCATCAGCAGGAGCGGCTCCCGGACGTCGAATCCGAGCGGGGCGTAGAGCGACATTGAACGGGTATTGAACGCATCCTGGACGAGGCGCACGCCAAGGGCGTCGCCCGCCCGCGCAAGGGCACCCTCCATCAGCCGCCGCCCCACGCCGCTGCCCTGCACGGCCGGGTCGACGGTGATCGGCCCAATGCCGCGGATCGGATCGCCTTCGGCCATGAAGTTGCTGCCAACCACCCGTCCGTCCTGCTCCGCCACTACCCCATAGATGGACGGGGCCGCGATGAAGGTCGTGGCGAGCTGCGTCCCCGCCTCCGCTGACGGGAAGTCCCACGGGAAGCCATGCTGGTCCGCGATGCCTTTGAAGGCCTCGAAGATGATGCGCCCGCAAGCCTCCGCGTCGGCGGGTGTGGCAGGGCGGATGACTGGGATCATCGCCGCCTCCCTGTCTTGCAGTCCCTCCATCGCGTTGGTGTTGGCAACGGGGCTGCATTGCCGACTAACTTCCAGCAGAAACGCCCCTCAGGCAAACGAGATTCCGAGCCAGATCGTGATGAAGGCAAGGGAACTGACGATGGCAGCCCACTCCGCCGCCGTGAGCCTGCCCGAGGGTGACACTGATGAATTGCCCAGGATCATGGTAACCCCCTCGCTTCGTGCTCCGACGTGGCCGCTGCAAGGACATCCGAGCCGCTCAATTCCACCTGCGTCACCGTACATCGGGGCAACGGCGTGGATGTGTTGGGTGACACATCCGCGGCCGAGGTAGTACTCGTCGTCGGTGGAACTCGCGACGGCATGTTGTCTTCGGAGTGCTGGTTGATCCCTCAACGGGCTGTCTTCCGATGGGCGTCAGCATGGTTCTCCCCGGATCGATCCCGACAAGTCTCGGTCACGGACGAATGCTGCGGTGAAGGGATGTGCATCAGGGCTTGACCGGGAACCGCAACAGGCGCATCTGCCTTGTCCATCCGCGGACTGCTTCGGCAGAGCGCAGACCCACAGGAACCCTGAACCCCATGCCAAGCGACAGTCACAGTCGATTGACCACGCCGTTGCCGGCCCGCATGCACGCCTGATCGCTTGATCGGCTCACCCGCCGCCGGCCTGCGACGGCTGGTCGGAACCGAGGTGAGCCCATGACCCTCCTGAACCTGTTCCCGCTCCGCGCCGGCGTGCGCACGGAGCACGTATCCTCCGATGATCGCGGCGTGACGCTGATGCTCGTCCTCCTTCTCGGGCTCGTGTTCGCGCCGATCATCGGCCTGCACATCGCCGCCGTCGCCTTCGGCCCTGAAGCCGCAGCGTCCCAGCCGGAGAACCTCGCCCACCACGTCACCCCGCCGGCGAAGCACACCCGCAGCTAGCCGTTCCTGCCCGAGGACGACCCGATGATGAACTTCCATGGCCTGCGCCAGGGCCGTCTCGTGCGCCTGGCGCAGGACAGCGCGACGCTTCCTGCTCCCGCTGATGTGCTCTGGATCGACCTCTTGGATCCCACGCATGAGGAGGAGAAGGCGGTCGAGGCGCTGCTGGGTCTTCAGGTGCCGACCCGGCAGGAGATGGCCGAGATCGAGGAGTCCGCCCGCCTCTATCAGGAGCACGGCGCCCTCGTCATGACGGCCGTGATCATCAACGGCGTGGCCGAGGGTCGGCCTTCCCGCACCCAGGCCACCTTCGTGCTGACCCCGACCCATCTGGTGTCGGTGCGCTATGCCGATCCGTTGCCCTTCCGCTCGTTCGCGGCCAAGAGCCAGCGCCAACCAGAGGCCCACACCACCAGCGACAGCCTGCTGGCCTCGCTGCTGGAGAGCATCGTCGAACGCGCCGCCGACGTGCTGGAGATGGTAGCGGCCGACCTGAACGAAGTCTCGACCCGGCTCTTCATCGAGGACCGCGATCTGAAGCGGCGGAAAGCCCGGCGCGTCGAGGACGAGCTCCAGGTGCTGATCAAGCGGCTTGGACGCAAGAACATGATGGTCGCGATCCTGCGCGAGAGCCTGCTGTCGCTGTCGCGTCTCGTACCCTACCTGCGCCAAGGTGCGGAGGAGTGGCTCACTAACGGCAGCCCGGCTCGTCTGAAGCAGGTCGAGCGCGACCTGCGCTCGCTCTCGGCCTACGAGGGGCAGCTCTCGTCCGAGATCGTGTACCTGCATGACGCCACGCTCGGGCTGATCAACCTCGACCAGAACCGCATCATCAAGGTGTTCTCGATTGCCGCCGTTCTGTTCCTGCCCCCCACCCTGGTCGGCACGATCTACGGCATGAACTTCGAGTTCATGCCCGAACTGCGCTGGGACTATGGCTATGTCGTCGCCCTGGTATTGATGGTCATCTCGGCGGTACTGCCCTATCATTGGTTCAAGTGGAGGGGCTGGCTCTAGCCCCTGTCCCTCCGGCTGATCGCCAGGAGGGTTGCCATGCTCCACCCCGTGCGCGCGCTGCTGCTGGTCGCCCTCACCTGGGCCGCATCCCTGATCCTAACCCTACCCTCCAAGGCCCAGTCCGAGGTCGATCTCGCCCTCGTCATTGCGGTGGACATCTCCTACTCGATGGACACGGACGAGCAGGAGTTGCAGCGGGAGGGCTTTGCTGAGGCCTTCCGCTCGCCGCTCGTCCACGACGCGATCCGCGATGGCATGCTGGGCCGCATCGGCGTCACCTACATGGAATGGGCAGGCTCGGCGGACCAGAAGGTGATCATTCCCTGGACGGTCCTCGACAACGCCGAGAGCCTGATGGCCTTTGCCAGCAGGATCGCCTCGACTCCGTTGCGCCGGGCGCAGCGTACCTCGGTCTCGGGAGCCATCGATGCGGCCGCGAACCTGTTCGAGGACAGCGGGCTGGAGGCCGCCCGAAAGGCGATCGACGTCTCAGGCGACGGTGTGAACAACCAAGGCCGACCAGCTCCTCAGGCGCGCGATGAGGCCGTTGCCCGCGGCATTACGATCAATGGCCTGCCGATCATGCTGAAACAGCCGAGTTCACTCGATGATCCGGACCTCGACATCTACTTCCGCGACTGCGTCATCGGCGGCCAGGGCGCGTTCATAGTGCCCGCACGCGATAAGTCGCAGTTCCGGGAGGCGATCAAGGCCAAGATCCTGCTGGAGGTCTCCGGCGTGTGGCCGCCCACAGGATCGTTGATCAGGCCCGCGCAAGATAATGCGATCCGGCGGGCGGACTGCTTTGCCGGCGAGGCGAGGTGGAGAGACCGGTTCGGCAACTAGGGGCTGCTGGCTGTCTTGATGGGCCAGCCCAGGGCACTGGCCTGGGCGAGGAGGCAAATCCCCCGAACCCGGAACCGCAGGCCCAGGCTGAACATGCGCATCGCGGGGTGGGAGCGGCCTGCCGAGTCGAGAGCATCGGCCAGATGCATCAAATGTCGGGCAACGTCTTCCTGCCGATGGGCCTGCCGGATCAGGTCCCGGCGTCGCTGCCATGCCATCAGATGCAGCCGTCTTGTTGCCATACCGCCTCCCGCCTGCGGATGAACCAAGGGTCGTCCCGTGCGTGGTCTGCCCTAGCTCCAATCCTAGCGGTTTTCTCCTGAACGGGAGCTTAGGATGATCGGCATCGCACGCACCCTTGTTCCCCTGCTGCTGGCCGCCGGAATGGTGATGTCGGGGACCTGGAGCGCTCATGCTGAGGTCGATCTGGCGCTGGTGCTGCCGGTCGACGTCTCGCTGTCGATGGAGCCGGACGAGCAGGAACTCCAGCGGGAGGGGTTCGTCGAGACGTTGGTGCGTAAATCGGTCCGGGATGTCGTGCCAAGTCAGGGGTAAGGTATAGAGGCGATCCGCCGAAGCTGAGAGCCGCATGCCCTACAAGGTTAATGAAAAGCGCCGCCACAAGATTCCAAAGGCCCGCTACCGCGTGCAGAACTGGCGGGAGTATGAGGCGGCGCTGCGTCGGCGTGGGGACTTGACTGTGTGGGTCACACCTGCGGCGATGGCCGCGTGGAAGCCACCCCACAGCGGCTGTCGTGGCCGACCGCAGCAATACTCCGCGATTGCGATCGAGACGGGCTTGATGCTGCGGCTGGCGTTTGGCCGGCCGTGGCGTCAGACCGAAGGCATGCTGGCTTCGATCCTGCGTCTGCTCTCTCTGGACCTTCCGGTTCCCGACCACACCACTTTCTCGCGCCGCAGTGCCGACCTGATCGTTGCCAAGGCTTTAAGCGCAGGAAGCGGGCCGGTGAACGTGGTGATCGACTCGACCGGTCTGAAGATGTTCGGCGCTGGCGAATGGCAGCATGAGAAGCATGGCGGCCAAGGGTATCGGACGTGGCGCAAGTTACACCTCGCCGTCGATCCCGATACCGGTGAGATCCTCGCCTCGGAGCTGACGACCACCGAAGACGGTGATGCCTCACAGGTCGGACCGCTGCTTGATCAGATCTCAGGCCCGATCGCTTCGGCCACGGCTGATGGCGCATATGATGGCGAGCCGGTCTACCGTACCATCGCCGAGCGGGATCCTGCTGCGGCTGTGATCATCCCACCGCGATCAACGGCAGTGCCGAGCAACTCGGCCGAGACGGCGCCCACCCAGCGAGACGGGCACCTCCAGATGATCCAGGCGCGCGGGCGTCTCGGCTGGCAGAAGGCGGTCAACTACGGTCGTCGGTCATTGGGCGAGGTGGCGATGATGCGCTACAAAACCCTGATTGGTCGCCGCCTCCATGCTCGGACTCTGTCTATGCAAAAGGCCGAAGCCGCGGCCGGCTGCAAGGTCATCAACGTCATGACCCGCCTTGGCATGCCGGTGTCCCAGCGCATCGTCTGAATCCCTGCAGCCAGGGCATGAACTCGGCCCACCTCTCAATTATGCACCAACGTCCTTCGCTCGGGGTCGAACCTCCCTGTTGTAGAAACGCTTGAAGGTCAAAGTAGCGGCGGAGAGGCGTCCTTGAAGGGTTTGCGTAGCGCCACAGCTATTGTGTCACCGAGGCCGTGTGAGTTCTCAAAGCCTGAAGGGTTGCAGTTCCAAGCTTACCCGTAACCGGAAGGCCTTTGGCTCGCTCAAAGGCTTCAACGGCTTTGCGGGTAGAGGGGCCTAATGCCCCATCAGCTTTCAGTTTTCCATACCCGAAATCGACAAGCGATTCCTGTGCCGTGCGGATCTCCTGCTTGGAAAGACCAACAGCGGACGTCGTGCTGACCGCAGGACTTTCCACCATGGTTACAGGCTGATCTGACGGCCCGGTGAACTGAAGGCGGGTTTGCTCAACCGCCTGACTAACACTCGCCCGGAGGGAATCCAACTGCTGGAGTTCTTCGGTTGCTGCTTCGATCCGCGCCAGCATAGTATTCAGATCTTGGCCGGCCACAATCTTTTGATCATTGGCTTTCGCCAACTGATTGCGCTCTGCGGTGACACTCTCAATCTGCTGTCGAAGCTGCTGATTCTCACGTTGGAGCGTGTGCTCCTCAAGTCCTGTAGATAGGACGGAGTACACGAACAGGCCCCAGCCGATCGCCGTCGCCGCCAGGAGGCCTTTACCTGTTGCGCCGAGCTGCAGCCTGACTTGGTGATTCACATGGCTCATGGGCTTACTCGCGGATCGTTAGCTGAATGTCTGAGAGCGTCGGGTGCTCACATCAGCTCCGCATTGGGTCGAGCTTGTGGCGCAATTGGGCCCACGCGAATTCCTTGGGCTCGCATGGTTAATCGATCGTCAATTCGAGCGATCAGTGACCATTGGCAGACTGCTTGCTGGAGGATGCGCTGCAGCGGCTTGTATCGCGATGTGCTGTTCTGTGAGGCCGATGATCCCATGGGACAGTAAGCTAGGGTCATGACATCCTGACGGCAGTTGGGTGGATACCCATAGGACGTCGTTTAGATGCGAGAACTCCTCCACACAGAGAAGCACCCCCGCTGAGGAGGGGCTATCCTCGGCGAGGGCGCTGTGGTGCCTGAGCGCACCACCTCGGGCTGATACGCAACGTGCCCAGCGAGTCTGATTTGCAACTGCCAAGGTTAATATTCAGTTCCTAGGAACTATCTTGAGTGGTCTGACTAGGTTTCATTGAGGGGTCATCCTCAATCATTCGGCGTATGGAACATCCTCCGGCGGCTCGAGAGGGCCAGAATAGACGCTCCGGCGAGGCGCCCGGCCGGTCCAAGGTTCAGCGTTTTCTATCTCATCTGTAGGGCTACAAACGCGCTCCCGTCTGACAAGCTCTTCCCCAAAGCGGTTGATGCGCCGTCTTACAACGGTTCGGCACCTCTCGCTCTCGATGCCACGGGACGGATCGGCATAGAGGTTACGCTCATAGGTGCGCTCAGTCCCGCCATAGCGGTCATACTGATACTCGCTGTAGGAAACCTCGGTGCCGGTCACGCACCCGCCGAGCAATATGGTGACGGCAGTCAAGGTGACTATAGGACCGACTCGTTTGGACCAGCTCAACATCGGAGCCTCCCTGTGTACGCTGGCGACGCCGACAGGCATCGTCCAGCCTCACAGGGAGTTTCGGGAGGAAGCCTTGAACCGTATCTGAACGGCTCAGCTATCATCACAGGTTAGGGAGATGAGCCCGTGGATGGAGATGATCACCTCAGGAGCCGCTATCAGGCTATCGCCGCGTCAGCGCTCTTCACGTCGGTTCCACCTCCTGCCGCGGCCCTCACGGCTTCCCAATTGGCGAGGCGATCCACACGTTCGTTCTCGGGATGGCCGGCATGACCCTTCACCCACTTCCAGGTGATCTGACGACCGACCATCAGGGCATCCATCTGCATCCATAGATCCTGATTCATGACCGGCTTGCCGTCTGCCTTACGCCAGCCTTTGGCCTTCCAGCCCCGGAGCCATTCGGTCGCGCCCTTGATCACGTACTGGCTGTCGCTGTGGATCACCATGGGGAGATCCTTGGGGACAGCTTCAAGAGCCTTAATGGCGGCTGTCATTTCCATCTTGTTGTTCGTCGTGGATCGATCTCGGCCAAGGATAATCTGCTCTTCACCTGCAATGGTGATCACGGCAGCGTATCCGCCTGGGCCAGGGTTTCCCAGGCATGCGCCGTCGGTGAAGATAATGGCTTGGTTGGTCATATAGGTTTCTCGATAGGTTCGTTAGGAAATGGATTGCCCCAGTGAGCAAACTGGAATGGCATAGAGCAGGGGAGGGTTTAAGATCCCCTGACCGGATGCCAGCAATCCACAGGAGCGATTTCGCCAAACGACAAAGCCTGTCGGGAGGAGCCTCACGCAGCTATCGTGAGGTGGGGCAGGAAGACTGTTTTTAGCGAGTTACAGTCTTGCGTGGTATCGTCAGATGTAAAGGGTTGCCTGAGGGGACGTGATGGACGACCAGAGGAAGGAACTTCGCAAGCTCATCGCACAACTCCGGCCCGTTCAGGGGGGTTGTTCGACCACGCGCGAGTACCGCAACTTGGACGAACAGAATGATGCAAGGACTGTCTTGGAGGCAGTCGGCCTTCAGTTCACACATCTACACCACAGGGGTGAGGGGAGAGACCCACCTGACTGTGAGGTGGAGATCGATGGTGTTCGTTGTGGGATCGAACTGACTGAGTTCGTTCACAGGCGGACGCTGGAGAAGTCCATCAAGGCCCACAAGACCGATAGCCGGCATCGCTACTATCATGAGTGGACTCGAGAGGAATTCCTTAAGCAACTCCGAGAGGAGATTGCGAAGAAAGACCAGCCGACGGATTTGAAAGACGGTCCTTGGCAGCGGTACTTCCTCATCTTCTGGACGGGAGAGATGCATTTAGGAAACGAGGAGCTAACGGACTTCCTTGATGGTGTTGTATTCGAGTGCGAACTGATCACAGATGCACTCATAGGCTTGGACTACCACCCAAGCCGGGGATACCCAGCTATTCGCATTCCAGTGGTCAGGAAGACAGCGACCATCCGATGACGATGAATCGTTGAGAGGAGGAGCTTCCGGGGTTGCTTTGAAGATGAGAGGGTGAACAGCAGTCCATCCGGCTGGACTGCATGTCCGTGGGCGAGAATACATTTGCACAACAAGCGCTCGCAGGGCAGCTTTAGCTGGGCCATCGGTCCAGGTTGATCTTCAACGATCGAGTTTCTCCGCCGAGTGGTCAGTGGCTATTCAAGCGCTTCAATGTCTCCAAGAGCCGCGTGCCAATCTCTATGGCTTGCTCTGCTGCGTCTGGATCAACGTCGAGGCCGTGTGAGGCTTGGTTCATCGCCTGCAGTGCGACCTCAAACTCACCCACGCCTTCCAGAGTGATTCCATCCCGCTCAACCTCCTGGAGCATAGGACCAATTCCTATGCTACCAATGCCTCGGCCGCGTGCTTGCAACAGCAAGCGCAACTCGCGCTCGATCTCAATCCGGAGCTTCACAGCCGACATCAAGGGGAATTCGCGGGCCAACTCCTCGGCAGTCGGCAGGTTGCCTTGCAGCTGACTCGGAAGCGAGGGGGAGAGCCGATACTCAGCGACACCCATAGGTTTAGCGGAGTCGCGCAAGGCATACTCCACCACCACCGCATTCTTTCCCTTGCAGAGGATGATCCCAATGCTCGGCCCGTCAGTTTCATGACGAAGCTGATCGTCGACGGCTGAGAGGTAAAAGTTCATCTTCCCGGCGAACTCCGGCTTGAACTCCTCAATCTTGAGTTCGAGAACAACAAAGCAGCGCAGGCGCAGATGGTAGAAAAGCAGATCGAGGTAGTAGTCCTGGCCACCCACCTCGAGCGGATATTGGCTGCCGACGAACGCAAAGCCTTTGCCCAGTTCAAGGATGAGCGATCGGAGATGGTCCAGGAGGTTGCGCTCAAGTTCCCGCTCGGACATGTCTGGACCGAGTGCCAAGAAGTCGAAGCTGTAGGGATCCTTGACCAGCTCTCTGGCAAGCTCTGACTGGGGAGCGGGCAGGGTCCACTCGAAGTTGGTGATAGCTTTGCCCTGGCGATGGTACAGACCACTCTCGATCTGGTGGACCAGGATGTTGCGGCTCCAGCCATGCTCGATGGCCTGACGGGCATACCAGAGACGCTCTGCCTGATCCTTCACGACCTCGACCAAGCGAACATTGTGGCCCCACGGCAATCGTGCAACAACCTGTTGCACGATCTCCCGATCGGGATAGGCCTCGGCGAACGCCCGCATGTATTTGAGGTTTCGCCCTGAGAGGCCAGTCATCTCCGGGAATGCCCGCCGCAGATCTTCGCCGAGCCGATCAATCACGCGAGCGCCCCAGCCTTCTGTCGCCTGCCGGACAAGGATGTCACTGCCGATGCTCCAGTAGAGAAGGATCAGCTCCTGGTTGACCGCGACAGCAGCGCGAAGGCGGGCGGCACGAATGCGCTCCTTCAGCTCACTCAGAAGTGCTGTGTATCCGTTGAGGTCCGGTGTGGGAGGTATACGCACCATGGCATGACTTTAGCAGGAGATAATGAGAATCGCTGTAGCCGAGAGCTGTTACTTTTTTAGCCTTTAATCCAAGCTGAATGTAAACAAGATAACTTTTCGCATAATAAACGTTTTGACAAGAAGTCTGTAACCGGTGCCGTGGCAGGATCCTCTCACAGGAGGATCTCATGCGCACCAATCAGCGGCT
>NZ_JBWBEW010000076.1:0-9991 GCF_056148915.1 Microvirga sp. jy35
GTAATGGTGAGAAAGTCCGAACGTGCGCCTGGAAAGACCAAAAGCGAAACGACCCGATTGTCCGGCCAAAATCCGATAAACCTGATATATACGTTCCAGTGAACGATAGCAAGTACTAGACGGAACTGCTCCTCATTCGATGAGAAATCAACTGCTTATTCCCTTGTGAATGGATCTAAACGAGCGGCGTGGTAGCAGAGATTATGCCACTACTTACCCGTGCTATTCGGGCATGGGCACTTGCCGCCAGGGCCAAGGGTTGAAAAGCCGAGAATGGTGCGCCGTTGGATGCGGAGGTCAGTCGAGGCTATCCACCGGCGCAGGGGCAGACCCTCAACATGGAAGAGGCACGACGACATGTGCTCGCAGCTTTTCCGATCCGTATGAGATTGTCGCGCAGGCGCCGGTCTGACTGCTCAACCGAACGGTCGTCAGCATGTACTTGACCCTGTGGTGATGCGGCTCGCGGACCAGCAGAGTCTGCTGGACCTCCGCGCGTTTGCCATCGGTGATGCCTTCCAGCCTGTTTATTTCTGCAATGTGGTCCCGCAGGAGATCGTGGCACATGCCGTCACCGGCGTACCCGCAACCGCGATCGCACCATCGGCAGCCGCGGCCTTCTGGCCGGTGGCGTCGAATTGCTTGAGGTAAGCAGTCAAGTCCTTGATCCGCTGTTCGTCCTTCAGCCCGGCATAGACCATCTTGGTGCCCGGCACCTTGGCCCTCGGATCCTTGATGTATTCGGCAAATACCGCCTCGTCCCAAGTGATGCCTGAGTTCTTGTTGGCCGGCGAGTAGTTGTATCCTTCCACTGTTCCGGCCTTCCGGCCGAAGAGACCGTTGAGCACAGGGCCGACTGCGTTCTTTGCAGCAGGGCCGACCTGATGGCAGGCTCTGCATTGCGCAAACACCTTCTCACCGGCTGCTGCATCCTGGGCCTGAACAATCGTCGGACTGAACGCCAATGTGGCGAATATGAGAACAGCAAAGCGCATTGGATGGCCCATGAGTAACGGCGGTTGCCATGGCACAACAGGAGAGGGGCCAAGCAGTTCCATGAACCCTGCCTGCATGAGCAGAGATCCTGTGAAGTTTGACAGCTTTAGATCCTTGTTACCTGTTCGCTCCAGAACGCTTGTTGCAATGCACAATCTCTATTTGCCGTGCATCAATGCTTCGAGCTTATTGGTAGATTCCGCACATGTCAGGTCTCGCACCATTCCGCTCTGTGCAGCTATCGGTGCGGTTGATTGCAACGAGCGGCGAAGCACAGAAATGGGGGAGGTCAATATTCCATTCGATCACTAATGATTGACTGGTGTTGGAAGCGTTCTAAGATTCATAGTTCAGTTGCTGCGTGACGGTGCGCCCATAATTAAAATCCCGGAGGAGCGAGATGGTCAGCCTGACGATCAATGGAACCGTTCATCAAGTCGATGCTGAACCAGATACGCCTCTGCTGTGGGTCATCCGCGAGCAGGTCGGGCTCACCGGCACGAAATATGGCTGCGGCGTTGCGCAGTGCGGTGCCTGCACCGTTCATGTGGATGGCGTTGCCACCCGTTCCTGCAGCCTACCCATATCGGCCGTCACGTCTGAACAGAAGATCGTGACCATCGAGGGCTTGTCCGCGGACACATCGCACCCGCTGCAGAAGGCGTGGCTCGAGCTCGACGTTCCGCAGTGTGGCTATTGTCAGACAGGTCAGATCATGGCGGCTGCGGCGCTCCTTCAGGCCAACCCAGATCCCTCGGACGAGGACATCGTGGCCGAGATGTCGAATATCTGTCGGTGCGGAACTTACAACCGCATCAAAGCGGCGATCAAACTCGCTGCTTCAGAGAACCGCGGCTGACTGGGATCAGGAGGAAACAATGCCCGCAGCACTCGATGTATCCCGTCGCTCATTCCTCGTCGGTTCCACGGCGGCAGCAGGAGGGCTGGCGCTGGGCTTCAACATTCCCTTCACCGGGGAAGCGCTTGCGCAAAGCGCCCCGGAGATCAACGCCTGGGTGATGGTAAGGCCGGATGAAACAGTAGTGGTTCGCGTCGGTCGCGTCGAGATGGGGCAGGGCACATTGACGGGCCTTGCCCAGCTCGTTGCGGAAGAGCTGGAATGCGACTGGGCAAAAGTGACGACCGAGTATCCGACCCCCGGCCAGAACGTTGCCCGGAGCCGGGTTTGGGGCAACTTCCAGACCGCCGGAAGCCGTGGTGTCCGGGACTCGCACGATTATATGCGCAAGGGGGGCGCCGCCGCCCGGCAGATGCTGATCCAGGCCGCCGCCAACGGGTGGGGAGTGCCGGCCGGCGAGTGCACGGTCTCCAAAGGCGTGATCACTCACCGGTCGTCAGGCCGCTCGACAACTTATGGCAAGGTCGCCGAGGCGGCCTCGAAGCTTGAGGCCCCTAAGGACGTCCAGCTCAAGGATCCTAAGGACTGGACGATTGCCGGAAAACCCGTCAAGCGGCTCGACACCGCTGAGAAGCTGAACGGCTCCCAGATCTACAGCATCGACGTGAAGCGTCCAGGGATGCTCAATGCGGCCATCAAGGCCTGTCCGGTGTTCGGCGGGAAGCTCAAGAGCTTCGATGCCGCACAGGTCGAAGGCATGCCTGGGGTCAAGAAGGTCGTCGCCGTGGGCGACAACGCCGTTGCGGTCGTTGCCGACACGTGGTGGCGTGCCAAGACGGCCCTCGACGCCCTTCCGGTCGAATGGGACGGGGGCCCGAATGCCGCACTCTCCAGCGAGGGCATCGATCAGATGCTCAAGGAGGGGCTGACGGCGGAGCAGGCCTTCGTCGGCAACCAAGCCGGCGACGTCAAAGCGGCCATGGCCGGCGCAGCCAAGAAAGTGGAAGCCGACTACGGCTTCCCATACCAGCACCATGCCACCATGGAACCCATGAACGCCACGGCTCTGTGGACCAACGAGAAATGTGAGGTCTGGACCGCAACGCAGAATGCCGAGGCTGCCCTCGCCACAACAGTGGCCGCCTCGGGTCTGCCGATCGACAAATGCGATGTCTACCGCCACAACCTCGGCGGCGGCTTCGGCCGGCGCGCCACAAGCCACGACTACGTCCGTCAGGCGGTCCTGATCGCCAAGGAGATGCCGGGCACGCCCGTGAAGCTGATCTGGTCCCGTGAGGAGGACATGCTGCATGGGCACTATCACCCGATCACTCAGGCAAGGATGGTCGGTGCCCTCGATGCGGACGGCAATCTGACCGGGTTGCAGATGCGCATCTCCGGTCAGTCGATCCTGGCAGGCGTCAACCCTCAGGGGCTCCAGAACGGACGGGACCCTGCAACCTTCCAGGGTCTCAACCCGACCGGAACCGAGGGTGTGCTCGGGTACACGATCCCGAACCTGCTCATCGATCATGCCATGCGAAATCCGCCGATTCCGCCGGGCTTCTGGCGTGGCGTGAACAACAATCAGAATGCTCTGTATCTCGAGTGCTTCATGGACGAGCTGGCGCATGCCGCCGGCAAGGATCCGCTCGACTTCCGGCGCAAGCTGCTCGTCAACCACCCCAAGCACCTCGCCGTGCTCAACGCGGTGGCCGAGAAGGCTGGCTGGGGCATGCCGGCGCCGCAGGGTGTTCACCGTGGGCTCGCCCAGCACATGGGCTATGGCAGCTATGTTGCAGCCTGCGCGGAGGTCTCAGTCGGGGATAACGGCGTGCTTAAGATCCATCGCATCGTGGCGGCGACGGATTGTGGCCATGCGGTGAATCCCCAGCAGATCGCGGCCCAGATCGAAGGCTCATTCGCCTACGGCCTGACCGCCCTGCTATACGGTGAAATTACTCTGAAAGACGGCAAGGTGGAGCAGGAGAACTTCGACACCTATCAGATGATGCGCATGGACGAGATGCCAGAAGTGGAATCCATCGTGATGCCATCGGGGGATTTCTGGGGCGGTGTCGGCGAGCCGACGATCTTCGTGGCGGCTCCGGCGGTGCTGAATGCCATCTTTGCCGCGACCGGAAAACGAATTCGTTCCGGCCCGCTGACGAAAGCCGACCTGCGCAAGGCTTGAGGCCGTGAGCAGAAGGCGTCTGGCATCTGCTCTCACGCTGGGAGGCATGATGTCGATGGCGGTATCGATGATGGCCGAAGCGGCGCCGGCAGCGGCCCAAGGCATGGCGCCTCCCGGGGCCACGGCCTGCTCCGGCTGTCATGGTTCGGGTTCTCCGGGGGCAGCTGTCCCTCCGCTTCACGGCCGCTCCGCGGAGGAGATCGCTGCTGCCATGCAGGACTACCGGACGGGTCAGCGTCCGGCAACGGTCATGGATCGCATCGCCAAGGGCTTCACGGACGAGGAAACCCGCGCCATTGCTTCCTGGCTCAGTCGGCAACCCTGAGAGTTCGGCATGTCTCAAGCCCCGACCCGAAGGACGCTTCTGAAAGCGGCAGCCGTGGGCGCAGCCGCCGCTGCATTCCCTCGCCGTACGGCTGCCCAGTCCTCGCCGCGGGTCGTCGTTGTTGGAGGCGGTTTCGGAGGGGCCACGTGCGCCCGGGAACTGAAGCGGGAAGGGCTAGCCGTAACTCTTGTCGAATCCAATGCAGTCTACACCGCCTGCCCCCTCAGCAACGCCGTGCTTGCAGGCCTGCGTTCGATCGAGACGCAACA
Organism: Microvirga sp. jy35; assembly: GCF_056148915.1. Classification (NCBI taxonomy): domain Bacteria; kingdom Pseudomonadati; phylum Pseudomonadota; class Alphaproteobacteria; order Hyphomicrobiales; family Methylobacteriaceae; genus Microvirga; species Microvirga sp. jy35. The sequence goes on from NZ_JBWBEW010000076.1 coordinate 4,644, forward strand.
GTTCAAGCTTGATGCAGTCGAGGGGGAAGGGATCGACATCGTCCGGCAGAGAGCGACCCGTGTCGAGCCACAAGCCCGGCATGTGATTCTCGCGGACGGCTCGTCCCTTGATTACGACCGTCTCGTTCTCTCTCCAGGGGTCGACATCAGGTTCGACGCCTTGCCCGGCTATGACGAACCGGCAGCCGAGATCATGCCGCATGCCTGGAAGGCTGGAGAGCAGACGCTAATCCTGCGCCGCCAGCTCGAAGCCATGGCTGACGGTGGTACGGTCGTCATGGCGGCTCCCGCCAATCCGTTTCGCTGCCCGCCAGGGCCATACGAGCGGGCGAGCCTGATTGCTCATTACCTGAAGACGTACAAGCCGCGGTCCAAGCTCCTGATCCTGGATGCAAAGGACAGCTTCTCCAAGCAGCGCCTGTTCCAGGCCGCGTGGCAGGAACTCTATCCCAACATGATCGAGTGGGTGTCTTTGTCGTCCGGCGGAAAGGTTATCGAGGTCGACGCGAGAACCAGGACGCTGGTCACCGATTTCGGACGGCATACCGGCGACGTCGTCAACGTCATCCCGCCGCAGCGGGCCGGCCAGATCGCTCAGGCGGCGGGCGTTGCAGATCGGAGCGGATGGTGCCCGATCGACCCCGTGACCTTCGAGTCCCGCCTTCAGCCGAATATCCACGTGATCGGCGACGCTTCGATCGCGGGCGGCATGCCGAAATCGGCCTTTTCAGCCAACGCCCAGGGAAAGGTCTGTGCTGCGGCTATCGGGAGGCTCCTGCGAGGCGAGGCTCCGGCCGAGCCAAAGCTGATCAATACCTGTTACAGCCTCGTAGCGCCCGATTATGGGATTTCCGTCGCCGGCGTATACAGTCCACGCAACGGGGTGCTGACCGATGTGGAGGGGGCTGGCGGCACCAGCCCTGTGAACGCACCGCCTTCCTTCAGGGCTCAGGAAGCTGCCTATGCCGAAGCTTGGTTCCAGACCATCGCCAGTGAAGTCTACGGCTGATGAACTTACGGTGGCGGTGGCCGCTCTGGCACTTCTCGCCATCATCCCCAGCCAGGCCAGGGCGCAGGTGCTGCCCTATCAGATCGTTGGTGACGCCATCCCGGAGCCGCTGACAGGGGTCAGGGGGGATCCTGCCCGCGGTCGTGCCATCGTCGTGGATCGTCAAAAGGGCCTTTGCCTTCTGTGCCATGCCGGTCCCTTTCCGGAGCAGCGCTTTCAGGGAAACCTTGCTCCCGACCTGGCAGGAGCCGGGGCGCGCTGGTCGGAAGGCCAGCTGAGGCTCAAGATCGTCGACAGCAGGCGGCTGAACCCTGCGACAATCATGCCGCCCTACTACAACATGGACGGTCTCGTTCGGGTCGGCCGGAACTGGCAGGATAAGTCCGTGTTGAGCGCAGAGCAGGTCGAGGACGTGGTGGCGTTCCTCGCAACCCTAATGGAGAAGCCATGAGCCGGAAGCCGAGACTCGTTGAGACGTCGAGACGCGAGATTCTTGCAGCCGGCGCGGGAGCTCTGGCGCTGATCGTTGCTCGCCCCGCCCGGGCTACGCCAGAGAGCATGGCTGGCGCCATCAAAGCCTTCGCGGGCGAGGCTGAGGTGCGTGAGGGGAGGGTGACCCTCGAAATTCCCGCACTGGTGGAAAACGGCAACTCCGTACCCCTGACGGTGAAGGTCGACAGCCCGATGATCCCGCAGGATCATGTGAAGACCATCGCCGTATTCAACGAACGCAATCCGCAACCGAACGTCGCTCTTTTTTACTTAAGCCCACGGGCTGGTCGGGCCGTCGTGTCCACCCGCATACGATTGGGGGACTCGCAAAACATCGTCGCGATTGCTCAACTGAGCGACGGCACATTCTGGTCCGGCAAGGCCGAACTCATCGTCACCTTGCCGGCCTGCGTGGAGAGCTGAACATGGCACGCGCACTCATCAATGTCCCGGCCAGAGCCAAGCGAGGGGATGTCATCGAGATCAAGGCTCTTATCTCGCATCCGATGGAGACCGGATATCGAACGGGGCCTGCCGGAGCGCTGGTGCCGCGCGACATCATCAATCGATTCATCTGCACCTACAACGGTGAGGAGATCTTCAGCGCGGATTTGTTCCCGGCCATCGCGGCCAACCCGTTTTTCTCCTTCACAACGACTGCCGTGGAGAGCGGCCGGATCGCGTTCCGATGGATCGACGACCGCGGACAGGCACATCTGGAAACAGCAGAGATCACGGTCGAATGAAGGGAAAGCTGAATGGCTTCGCGCCGTCCGCCGGGTTTGCGGGCGTGCTGAGCCTTTGTGCCTCCCTTGCCGTTGCTCAAACGCCGCCGATGTCGGAGCGCAGGTCCGGGTTTGAGTTCATGAGCCCTGAATCACAGGCCACCCAACAGGACGACTTCTCAAACCCAGGCATGCTGTGGGTTGCCGAGGGCGAGGCGCTCTGGAGCGCGAAGGCTGGTGCCACCGGACGCTCCTGCGCCGAGTGTCATGGGGATGCGGCCATGAGCATGAAAGGCGTTGCCGCACGCTATCCTGTGTATTTCGCCGAGAGCGGACGGCCGATCGATCTCCAGACACGCATCAATATCTGCCGGAAGGCCAACCAGAACGCCACGCCCTTTCCTCTCGAAAGTCGGGAGCTTCTCGCGATCTCGGCCTTCATCGGAAAGCAGTCGCGCGGCATGCCGATTACAACGGGTGAAGACAAGCGCCTTGAGCCGTTCCTTGCGCGCGGGCAGGAAATTTATGAACAGCGGCAGGGTCAGCTGAACTTCTCATGCGCCAATTGTCATGACGATAACTGGGGGAGAAGACTTGCCAGCAGCGTGATCCCTCAGTCCCACCCAACAGGTTACCCTCTCTATCGCCTGGAATGGCAGAGCATGGGATCCCTGCAGCGGCGGCTGCGCAACTGCATGATAGGAGTTCGAGCGGAGCCTTACCCCTATGGCTCGCAGGAATATGTAGAGCTCGAACTGTTCCTGATGACCCGCGCCAGGGGCATGCCCCTGGAAACGCCAGCCGTCCGGCCCTGACGGGAGTCAAAGTTGCGGGCTAGCCGCTTGTGGGCTTATCCCCCAGTTTGGGTCCCACGGTGAGGGATATTGCCTCGCCCGGCTTGAGCCCGTAGGCGGCAAGGGCCTGGCTCAGTTCCTGTGCCGCAGTCCCACCCCTGACTTGATCGCCGGAGATCTTCTTGTTCCAATTGTCGGACTCGTTTTCCGGAGGCATCCAGCCGAGGCGCTTGAGCGCTTCGGGGGTATCCTCCTTCATGAGAGGATAGTTGAACTTGCTGACTGCTTCTGCGAGCAACCCATCGTCGGCCCGGATGACGCCGACGAAGTATTTCTCCTTCTCACTGTAGACCTTTGCCGTCATGTCCGGCTGGGATGCAACGAAAGTCACCAGATCTGACAGGCACTTTTCACTGAAGCGTCTCAGTTGCTGCGTCATCGTTCCTGCGCATGATGCCTCATCGCCCTGCTGAGCGATCGCCGCTCCCGAAATGGCGGCAGGGGCGAACAGTACAACAGTTGCGACCTGAAGAGTCTTCTGCCACCAGATCATCGGGTCTCTCCCATACGGATGATATGGACCAACAGAGCTCAGGATTTTCGGTTCCGAGCTGACTCGATCACATAAAGAGGCTGGGGCAGGGGGTAGGCTGCTTCTAGGGGCATTCAGGTTGAGTGAATCCTGGCAGGAGAGGATCGTCACAGCTCAAGCTTGGCAGATAAACCGCCTTCGCCAATGCATTGAAGGGCGTGAGGCTATGATGAGACCTTCTGCAGATTAACGCCTTCCTATAATTGACCAAATGCAGGCCGCACTTCCAGCGCTTGAGACTCCTGTCCCAAGCTCAAGAACGATCCCCTAGCAATCGTTCATCCCGGTATAGAGGTGCGCAGATCCCGGTGAGGCGATGGCGCCTCACCACGTGCAAGGGCAGCCGCTTGTTCCAGGGAAAGGCCTTTGACAAGAGGATCAGCGTGTCGGTGGGCTAAGTGCCATCCCGCTTTATCACGACGATAGACAAGGGTAACTCGCAACGCCCAGTCCTGGACTGGAAGACCGCCGACCTCAACATGCGCCCGTTCGATAATCACGAGGACCACCATATCGGTGGAACTGTAAGCTTGAACGAGATCCTGCTCAAAGGTGCCGTTCTTGAAGAAACGACCCATCGCTTCCATCCGCTCGCGCGTGTACTCCGTCGCATATGTAGGCGTCCCGCCGAACGGAGACATCAACGTGAAATCATCGGTGAGAGTGATGAGATCAACGTAGCTGTTGATGTCTCCACGCATGAGCGCCGCGTTTGCCTGTGCGCTACGCTGGATGAGGCTGGTCACTTCCTTATCAGTTGGATGGGCCGACATCATAATGCGTTCTCCTCAAGCCCCTGATGGTTGAGTTTAGCAGGCAACGCGAAGTCCTCTCTGTGACAAACGTCACATATCGACACCGATGCAGGGGATCTATGGGCTGAGACGACAATTCAGCCTGCACGCTGCGCTGGTGAAGGTCCTCTATGAGTTTCCCTCGAAATTAGCCTCTGTCAGAGTTTCAGCTACGGCGACCATCGTCACAGCAGCGGCGACGTGGTCGGGTTCCGATCATGCGAGATGAGTGGATCACGAGCATCTGCTATCTCCTCGTCTCTGCTCCGGATTTGCGACGGACTACTCAGAGTCCCAGGGCGCCTGTGAATGGGTACGCAGGGCAGCCTGCTCAAAGGGTCCTGCGGGTCGCATCGGACTGTGAACGTTGACCGACTGCCCTGGGGTTGTCTTCATGCCTGCAAGCTCTCATTGATCAGGAAATCTCCGGCCCTGAAGCAGTAATTTGTACGATAGGATCGTTGACCTAGCAGGATACGAGGCAATAAATCGCGAAAATTTCATTGAGGTGCCAATTTCATGCCGCATTTAGCAATGAAAAACTTGGCGTCAGAGAGTAGTACTGAGATTTTGTAACTGTAAGTTCGACAGAGTACAATATTAGTAGATTTCGTTCTGCGTATATCCCTCCCAGAACCGCGATTCTTTCCGCAAATTTCCACTGAGTAGAAACGGTATATTCAACATCCTCTTCATGAGAGGATTTGAGTTCCTTTGGGCTGAAATTTTAATCCTAGGTCTGGTGTTGCACCGAGCGGCATGAGCGATGCTCGCGCCAAGCTGCACAGTTCAGTCTGCCCCCCCCCTCCTCAACAGATCCCCACCGAACTGAAACCACCATCAACCGCATGGACAAGGAGAATACGAATGGCTTTGTATTTCGAACCCGGTACTTTTGGCATCCAGAACAGTGGGGATGCGTACAGCTATAGGTCGTCTGGG
>NZ_JBWBEW010000077.1:0-9721 GCF_056148915.1 Microvirga sp. jy35
CTCTCAAGGGCCGTCAGTATGCGCCTCTTTAGACCCGAGGGTTAGCGTTATATGAACACGCGAATTTCGCGTAATTGCCAGAATGGAATGCGCTTGTTGCCACGGATTATTTACCTTGGCTGTTCAAGATGCGTGCACCGGGCGCGTCGTGTATCAGCCCGATCAAGGCGAGGACCTTACCCTCCGCCGACACCTGGGCTGAGATCCACCGACTCCCTCAGCTGGGACTACAGGCGCCCTAACCGGAGGTCGGCATTAACCCTCGGTTAGGGCGCTTTGCTGCGCCCCAGGCGAGTTTCGCGGAAGGCCGTGTATGGAATGCGGCCTTTGCTGGTGAGAGTTGGTCATGATAGGGAAATCTCAACCGGCTGGATGGCAGTGCTTCTAGCCGATGAAAAGAAAACAGGCTCTAGGGGCAAGTTGAATGAAGACCTATTGCGAGTTCACATTCGAAGCCGCTCACTCGGTGGCTCCCTATTCCGGGCTGCACGGGCACACCTTCATCGTCAAGTTCACCTTCGGCGGAGCCGTCGACGACGTCTATGGCTGGCCGGTCAATCTCTACGATGTCGAGAACTACATCAAGGAAATCAAGGGTGAGCATGGGTCCGGCCTGGATCATGGCAACTTGGATCTAAACCCGGACATTGGCGTCGCCTCTCTCGAGAATGTCACCACCTACATTTGGAGACTCGTGAAGGAGCGGTTCCCCAACCTTGAGGAAGTCGAGCTCAAGCGCGGCATGCCCGGTTCGACGGAAGGCTGCATCTATCGCGGCGAGAGCCCGGCGGGCAGCACCCTTGCTGCCTAGCGCGTTGTCGAGGCATGTCAGATGGCGTGACCTCCGTCATACCATCTCAGGCCGGCTTGCCCTTCATCCATCCTGCGATCCAACTTGGCGCATTCCTTGCGGAACTCGGCTTTGATCTCGCCGGCCCCTGCCCCGCAGGGGTCCTGAACACACAATCGTAAGCCCAGTTGAACACGAACGCGTAGAGGACGAAGGCCAAGGCAAACGCGACATCCATGAGGAAGGCATGGAGAAGGCTTATGCCGAGATACCATGCCATGAAAGGCGTCAGCATGGCCAAGAGCCCTGACTCAAACAGAACCGCCTGCAAAACGCGCATGGGGATGCTCTTCCCGGTTCCGCCGGTCAGACGCTGCAGCACGGTGTCAAAAGCTAAATTGTAGACGTACGTCCAAACCGTTGCGATCATGGCACAGGCAATCCGGACCACGGTGATGTCAGCCATCGGCAGGTCAAAGGCCCACGCGCCGAGTGGGGACACAAGAGCAAGGCCGCCGAGCTCAAAGCTGATGGCGTGACGGACGCGATCCCAGGTCGAGCGCATGATCAGAAAGCCTCAAGGGAGAGCGGGGGGCAGTCGGGTGCGGCAGACCTTTTATGACCCTGTCCGATCCAGGGTAGCGCACTCCTGCAGGAACTCGCCCTTCAGCGCGGTATCGCTGGCCATCTCGCCCCAGTAGTAGGTGTTGACCATGCGGCTGCGGTGGCTGGCGCGCACCCCGCGCTGGGTCTTGCACATGTGCACCGCACTGATGCGCACGGCCAGCCCACGGGGGGAGGTCATGTCCATGATGTACTGGCCGATCTGCTTGACCAGCTCCTCCTGGATCTGCAGCCGAGAAGCAAAGTACGCGACGATCCGGTCGTACTTGGACAGGCCGATGATCTTGCCGTCTGCGGAAGGCAGAATGCCGATGTAAGCCGCGCCATAGATCGGCATCATGTGATGCGCGCACATGGAGCGTAGCTCAATGGGACCTGTGACGATAAGCTGATCATAGGCCTGGGCGTTGTCGAACTCGGTGATCTTGGGCGGGGCGGTGTAGCGGCCCTCCAGGATCTCCTCAACATACATCTTGGCCACGCGCTGGGGCGTGTCGCGGGTGTTATGGTCGTTGTGATGGTCGATCCGCAGGATGTCGAACAACTCTTCAACTTTCCGGGCAGCGGCAGCGATCATCGCCTTGCGCTCGGCCTCGGTCATAGGTTGATCAAGCGCCTCATTGCATAGGTGGGCGAGCCTTTGCGGCTGGCTATAGTAATCCATGATAGGCCCCTGCAGAGTTGTTTTGTGATTAGATCGGGTGGTCAAAGAGATGAGTAGCCAGTAGGGCAAGAGACAGCCCGGCCAAAATTACAACCAATAGTAGAATGATCCGAGTTACCTTTTCGTGACGTGCCAGCCGGGCGTCTATAGCTTCCAGGCTTCGTTGCTTAGCCTGATCATGCTTCGCCTTCGCGGTATTGTCGTATGCTTTCATCTGTGCCCCAGGCGATGCTTTTTATATACTGGTGCTCTACCAGCCTCCTGCATACATGGGAAGATCGTCCGCAGAGCGCGCGTCAAATTGCGCGGCTTTACGGGTAGGCGCGACAGGACCCTCATTCAGGAGTAAAAATGAGAGGACTAGCGTTCCCGACGCTCTGATGAGCGCCGCCGGCCCGTCACGAGGGAGAGCGGCCTATGTCTCTCAAGCTTGGCCTCTTGGCGGCCCTGCTCTTCGTCGGCTTTGAGCCGACCACCGAAGCTCACGACATCTACTCGCCTCTGAAGGACAAAGCCGGAAGGGATTGCTGCGATGACGGGGATTGTCGCCCTCCCCCTACCGGGTGAGGCCCACCGGGGTGCAGATGTTCGTCGAGGGACGGTGGATCTGGGTGCCAGATCACACGATCCAGTATCGGGCACTACGGGGTGACACGGGTGAAACAGACGGGGGGCATTGGTGCGGGCGGACCGGGCCTGCCTTCGAGATGGGCTCTGCAACCTTCTGTGCCATCCTTCCGCCGAACCCGACGGCGATTGTTGAACCCGCATTTGCCTTTCGTGAAGGCCGTATCCAGTCTGTTCCCTAGTGACAATTGTGCGAATTACGCGAGCCGTTTTGCTCATGCGCACGACAGGACCCTTAATCAGGAGTAGGATCGAGGTCCGCAACACGCGGGAGGGTTCCATGCGACAGGTTTTACTTGGTTTGCTTGGAGTAATGGCAGCGAGTGCTGCCCATGCTGAAACCTACAGCTTCTCCTCGGTGATAGACGGCTCATGGGCCGAGCAGACGCTCATCAACTGTACGGGGCCAAAGACCAACGGCGTCGAGCGTGTGCCGCAAGGCTGCACGCTGCGCGAACGGGCCATAGCGTACCCGAACCATGAGGGTCGGTACTCCATCGCTATCGCCTGTGCGGCGGGGCATCCGATTGTGTTTCATCCCAATGGCACGCTGGTCGAGTGTATGCTGGATGCCGAGCAGCCGGTTCCGACGAGTTTCATTCGCACGGTTTCGCTAGGGGCTTGTAAGGGGCTTGTGCGCTTCGACAAGGACGGTCGCGCGGATTGTTGAGCGTGCAATTCCTTCAACTCGCGGCCGAATACGGCGAAGGCCTCGGGGGAGTATGCCCGAGGCCTTGCCCGTGGGGAGCGCGGGCAACTTCGGGAGTCCAAGCGCCGTGCTCGACCATCACAGACCTCGATCGTGCGCCTGGTGACGGGCAGCGTCAACGCTGACGACAGAGCCGGTCCTGCCCGCCGGGGCTCTTCTTCGCGTTCCATACTGGGCGTTATCGGAAATTCCGGATACAGTTACGCAAGCGCTATCCACCTCTTATGGACGCCCTGGAGGCTGCTCTGGAGGGAGCTTGTCTTCGTGGACGACCGACGCGGCTTGCCGGAGGTCGTCCCTTACTTCAAAGCCGATCCAATGGCCGTCCATGAGGTGGGTCTGTCTGGCGCAGGCCAGGAAATAGCTCCCGGACTGCTGCGCCACAAAGCTGAGTTGCCGCCTCTCGTTGGTGTAGATCCCCTCTGGGGGATCAGTGTAGGCTCCCCAGATTGCATCCTCCGGCCGCAGCTTCACCGGCATCTCCGCTTGGGTATACACCCTGGTCACCATCAGACTGTGCCGGAACGACTGGGAGCCGTTGATAAACTCGATCTTCACCGACCAGCCGGTCGGCACGATAATCGTGAGATTGCCGCTCCAATAGCCGTTGAAATCGATGATGTCGGTGCGGATGTTGTCCTTGGCGTAGCGGGCGACCTGGTTCCAGTCTGCCACGATCTCCATCGCCGCTGTCTTGGCTGCCGGATCGTTCTTGATCCAGCTTGGGACGAAGGGCTCCCCAGCCCGTGCGACTCCGAGGAATAGGCCCAAGCTGAGGGCAACGAGAGCAATCTGAACAAAGCGCGCCAACATGTGACCCTCCCTTGCAAAGCGGTCTGGCGCTTGGCTGGAGCGCGGGGAACCGCGATGGAGGCCGATGCTGTGTTCAGGCTACGCCTATTCCGCTCCGCTCACAATTTTGACCGCTCCATAAACGGCCTCCCGCGAAATTGATCCGAAATCCCGGAAGGTCGCCTCATGGCACTTCTCGGAAGTAGGCCGAATGTCTGCTGACAAATGGGACAGCAGACATTCCCAGGCGTTCGTAATCTTCTCGGATGACCCGGAGCAGTCATTCCCAAGCTCGCTCGATAATTGGTGTCCGCTGTGGTCCAGACCGCATTCGTTTGTTTATGCGCGGTGTCAAACAAGGGTGTTTAGGACTTCCTTCCGGAGGGGGAGCGCAGCTGTTACGTGCCAAGCCTGAGCCGGTAGCTGTAAGTATCACCTCGGAACAGCCCCTCTACATACTCCATCATGACGTCATCATGTGTGTAGCTGCGACGCTTGATCAGCAGGCACGGGAGCGGTTGAGCAAACCCGAAGATCTCGCGCTCTTCCTCGTTCGGCATTGTGGCCTCGACCGTCTGATCGCAGTAGATGAGTGGGACCCCACAGCGCTCCGCCAGATAGGCGTATACAGATCCCGACATATCCCCGTGCTCCAGATCCGGGGCTGCTGACAGATTGTACCACGCCACCTCGCGCGACAACGGCAAGCCGTCGCCATAGCGCACCCGCACGAGCTTGAGAAAGCGGGCCGGGGAGGGCAGGCCGAAGATCGAAGCAATCGACCTGTCGCTCACCACCTTGCGCTCCAGAATGCGGGACGACGGTACCTTGCCAAGAAGGCGCATTTCCTCCGTGAAGCCTTTGAGTCGGTCCATGCCAGGATGCAGCCGCGGACTAGCGCCGTGGATCAGAAAGCCCAGCCGGCCTTGTGCCACCACCAGTTCGCGTTGCCGAAGAGTGTGGTAGGCGCGCTGGACAGTTGCCCGGCTCAGCCCCAAACTCTCCGCAAGCTGGCGCTCTGCCGGCAGGACGGTGCCGGTGGGTAGGGTTCCGTTCCTGATCAGGCTTTCAAGCTGCTGTTCGAGTTGTTGGTACAGCGGCATTGCCGTGTCGCTCCGCAACTGCACGAGATCGGACAGCAGCGGCCTCTCGGCTGACCTCCCCGTCTGGGGGATCTGGGCTGCAGGTGCGGGCGCGTCTACACTGTGCGGTCCGCCTGTCGCGCGCTGTTTTGGCGGCTGCTTCTGCTTTTTCACAATGGCTTATTCTATCATGGACCAATCTGCTTCACTCTTTGTTCTCGGCAGCTTTGTGGTCGCCTGCAGCGCCAAGGTCCCCCATCTCCCCCGGCCTGGCGAGTCCCTGCGAGCCGAAGCGTTCACGGCCGAGCCTGGAGGCAAGGGGCTCAACCTGGCTCTTGGGGCACACCGTCTAGGAGCGAAAGTCGACGGAATATTTTCTATTGGAACTGACCTGTTCTCGCAACTGGCACTGTCGGCCTTTGCACAAGCTGGGCTCTCAGCCGCAATGTTGCGCCAGGTGGACGCAAAAACGGGGAGTGGCATTGGCTTTACGAACTCGCACGGCGAGAACTGCCTTGCGGTCTGCCCTGGCGCCAACCTGCTCCTGTCAGCACAGGATATCCGCTCAGCGGAACAGGCGGTGCGAGAGGCCAACCTTGTGCTCGCTCAGTTCGAGATCGGGGATGAGCCAATCCTGGAAGCCTTTGCTCTGGCTAAGGATGCTGGTGTTCGGACTTTGCTGAACCCCTCGCCCTTTCGCCGTATCGCCCCCCGCATGCTTGAGCACACGTCAGTTCTCGTCCTCAACCAGGTTGAGGCCGCCCAACTCGCCGAGGCCTTTGGCTTTGGAAGACAAGGATCGCTAAAGACCCTGGATGGCATGGCCGCCACGCTGTTGGAGCGAGGCCCTGAGTTGATCGTAGTGACGTTAGGCAGCGAAGGCGCAATCGCCTACCAGAGGGGAGCCCCGCCGCTCCACCAGCCCTCCTTTCCGGTCAAACCCATCGATACCCTCGGAGCAGGCGATGCTTTCACGGCAGGTCTCGCTGTCGGGCTGCTCCAAGGTCGGCCGTTGCCGGAGTGCCTCCGGCAGGCCGCCGCCTGCGGAGCCATCGTATGCATGGAGATCGGGGTTTTTGATGTTCTGCCGAATGCTGAGCAACTGGATTTGTTCTTAGTCGCTCAAGAAACTAGACAAATACAGTAGCTAGCCGCTTCTGGAGTGTTTTTGGTATTGCCAACTTTAGGCCAAAGAGTAAACTGAGTTCATTGGTTGAGTCGGCGTGGGCGCTGACGGGGATCCCACCTTCAGATCGCCAACTGATTGCTTTTTCCCGAACCTCCTCGTGCCTCTGCGCAGAGCCTGAGGCGCTCGGAGGCGAAGACAGCCTTGCACGTAAAGTCACTCGTAGCGGCTTGATGAAGCCGATCATCCCTGATCAGCAGGCTGGCTTTCGCGCATATGGGCGATCCTGAACGTTGCTGCGTACTTGTGCTGACATCGGAAGGAGCCGAGCAAATGGAACGTGCGCTCATAATTGCTGCTCTTGGTATGACTCTCTCGCTGTCTGGGGTGCAGGCCGCCGAGCCGGCGTTTGATAGCGAAGCGGAATGCAGAACGATCTCCGAGGCTGTCGTGCCCAGCTGCCGGTGCCACGGATTGTACTTCGCAAACAAGTTCGGCTCGGACGAAGGAGCCGCTGCGCTGCATCTCGTTGGCCGCAGCTATGTATCAGAGCCCCAACTCTCCATAGCTAATCTCTACGAGCGCTTCGGGGCCGCCAAACTCGACAAAGTCGCACAGAAGATCCTCGAAACCCGCGGGGAGGTCATCTCGTATTGCCCATTCAGCATCCACCTCGATGATTGATCATGCCGATCACGCCAGCCGATGCCGCTCTGGGCGTGTTCACCTTGTGCAACACGGCTCGGGTATTCGCCTATTTGCCGCAGATCGTTAAGATCGGTCGCGACACGCAAGGCGCGACCGCCATCTCCTACACCACATGGGCGTTGTTCGGTGTGTCCCATCTCTCCACCGTCGTCTATGCGGTTCTTGTGGTGGATGACTGGCGCATGGCGGCGGTCTTCGCCGCTAACACGCTCTGCTGCCTAGTGATCCTAGGCCTCACTGCCTGGAAGCGCGCTGTGTTCAAAGCGGCCCAGACGGTTCTCGAAGCTCCCGTGCCTTCAACAGAGCACGCCGACCTTGCCGCTGCACCGCGAGAGACTGGAGCAACACCGACGAACAGATCCTACTCTCATCCATTCCAGCTGAGAGTCGTGAGCGAGCGGAGCGGACCATCATAGGATGCTCGCTGGTCACGTCGCTCACTCAGAGTGAAGGAATCCAAACAATACAGGGAGCGCCCTGCACACATAGCACCTGAGTCGAAAGCGGGGGCCCGGAAAGGGAACACTTCGCCCAACTGACAAGGACAACTGCCATGATGCTGAGCTGGGTTGACGTTCTTGGCTATGCCGCCTCCGGTCTAACACTTGCGACCTTCGCCCAGCGGTCGATGGTGCCCATGCGCATCCTCGCGCTCGCGGCGAATGTCTGTTTTATCGGGTATGGGGCGATGGGTGTATATCTGCCGGTCCTGATCCTCCATCTGGTGCTACTCCCGATCAATCTCGTTCGTCTTCGCACTCTGGTAGCGGAGCTCAATGCCGGAACGGATAGTGCGCGACAGGAAGCATTCAGAGAGACCACGATACCGGGCGTGTCCAGCGGACTGCTATGAGGAGCCTGTTCTTTGTTGCGCGTGACAGCCGCGGATTATTTACCTAGCTCAACCGGGACCTAATCGCAAAGCCAATTTCCGCAACGCGGCATTACGCGAGCGTAAGAAGATCGTCCGGAATCTCCGATAAGAGATCTATGGACTGTTTATGGACTCGTGTTGGTGGTATGTTCGGCAGAGACCTTCAACAGGCTATCGCCGGCTTGGATGATCAGTCGCCGACGGCTGAGAGTTGAACGTCCTGCCACCTGCAAGGCTTAGGAGCGTCCTATGCCGCATGTTTATGACACCTGCCCAGGATCCATTGAGGGTCTCTATCTTCCTCCCATCGCGTGGGAGGTGCTGCGAAGAGAGAACATCCAGACCGTGGACCAGCTCAGGGCGAAAGCGCACCAGCTTGAGCAGTTCGATGGTATTTCCCCGAGAATGGCGCAGGTGATCCGACTGGCGCTCGCTTATGACATCCCGTTCGAAGAGCAGACATCAAGCACAAAACTGTATGGCGCGTGGAGCGCGTAATAATGATACACGCTGTATGGAACGCGATCTGAAATGTTACTCAGGGACACACCAGACTCGTGCCTGCCCGTTCATAAGCTTCAAACCATTCACCTTGGAGGCTTCAGGATTCGGAATGTTGTAAATCTTGAGCGTCTTCTCTTGGCACGCCCGAGACCTAAGCTTGAGAGCAGCAATCCTCCCCTGACAAGCCCCTCGGGAGGGGCACGGGATCGGCCCTGCCTAGCCAATACGGATGCAGAACTTGCGCCAGCACGGAGCGATGACATCACAGCTGAATGCTGCTAAGGCTCGGAGAAGGTCCAGCCTCCCTCGACCTCGGAAGGACATCCCAACCAAGAATTCGCCTCGATTTTCCTCTTAGCGTTATGTCTCGTCTATTGCAGGAGTGAGCCCATGGGTTTGCTCGAAGCCCTGTGCTGAAACGACCTTGGTCACGCTGGATTATCGCGGCGGTGGGGACGCTCACTGTTGTAATCCTGTCTGTGAGCCCTTGGGCTTACGCGCAGTTGCGCTCCAGCCTTCCGCTCCTGGAAGGCACCGTCACGGCATCCGATCTCTCTGCTCCCGTTGCTGTGACGCGTGATGCCCACGGGGTGCCGACACTCACTCGACGGACGCGTGCGGACCTCGCTTGGATCTTAGGCTACCTCCACGCTCAGGAACGCTTCTTTCAGATGGATGGCCAGCGCCGTCTTGCCGCCGGCGAACTCGCGGAGTTGGCTGGAACCGCTGCTCTGACGCAGGATCGTCAGCATCGCCTGCACCGCTTCCGCAGTCGCGCCAGATCAGTGCTGGCTGCAATGACTGCGGAAGAGCGCTTAGTCCTGGACGCCTACGCCAGTGGGGTCAACCGGGGTTTGAGTGACTTGGAGACGCCTCCTTTCGAATACATATTCCTGCGCTCAACACCTGCTCCTTGGGCACCAGAGGACACCGTGCTGACCGTCTACACGATGTACCTCGATCTGCAGGAGGACGAAGGACTGACAGAGCGCCGGCGCGTTCAGGCGGAGGAAGCCCTGGGATCGCCATTGGCTACCTTTCTCTTTCCCGAGGGAACATCGTGGGACGCCCCATTAAATGGCTTGAACCTGCCGGCGCCGGCTATGCCGGATGGCCATGTCACCAAGAGAGCACATAGCCCGGCACTAGTGGATCGAATCTAACGCTTGGTGCCCACGCCTGACGGCGGCGATGATTTCATCCGGATCAGCCGTCCAGGTG
>NZ_JBWBEW010000078.1:0-9645 GCF_056148915.1 Microvirga sp. jy35
CGCCTCCCTCAAGTGGTGCTCTTCAACACCTCCACTTTGGCACACCAAGGCCGTTGGGGGGCGTCCACCCCATCAGAACCCCATTCCTGCCCCTCTCCATCGTGCGGGCACGCCTGTCGGACCGCCATACGCTTGATGACCTCGACGAGCGAAGCGGCGGCCCCGCACGCTACGTCCGGGTCAAGGAAACGGGCGGGACACTAGGGTTCATCACGCCGATGACCCATAACTTTTGCGAGAGCTGAAACCGGGTGCGGCTGACCTGCACAGGCCAGCTCTTCATGTGCCTCGGCCAGGAGGATGCTGCCGATCTTCGGACGCCGCTGCGGGTCTCGGAAGGGAACGAGGGCCTGGAACAGACCATCATCGAGGCCATCAGCCGCAAGCCCAAGGGCCACGACTTCATCATTGATCGCCGCCACGATCGTCCGGCGGTCGGACGCCATATGAGCTTGACGGGCGGCTGAGATGCCGCCTTCCGTTGACAGCCCTATTGGTGCCCCTGGTGGCCATGTCCATGACCGCCCGATGCCTGGTAGCCCCGCAATTCGCTGTACCGCCGGCCCTGCTCAGGGGTGAGAACGTCAAGCGTCGAGAGGTGATAACGCAGATGAGCGAGCCGCAGGGCAGCCTGCGTCGCACCAATCTGCGCCGTGGCCGATTGAAGGCTCGCGGGCGTTACCGACTTGGTGGCGAACTGACGGTCGAGATCAGTCTCCTGCGTGATCAGGCGCTCGCCCAATGGAATGGCCTCGGCCTGCATAGCGGCATGGAGCTCCTGCACGCGGGTGCGCTGGTCCTTGGTCAGCCGGAGCTGGTCGCCCAGTTCGAGGACATGGACAGGGCCGGGGTATCCGTTGAGTTCGGCTGACAGCGCGAGACCCATGCCGCGTCCGGCACGCAGATCGGCGATCTGCTGGTTTGACAGCGCCTTCACGGTCCGGTGTTCCAAGCCTGCATAAGGTGAGGCGGGCGCATGTTGGGCATGGGCTGAACCCACGGCAGCAAGAAATGCAAGGAGCACGAGAGTTTGGCGGGGCATCGACGGTCTCCAGGTGAGCAGGGCAGGGATGTTCATGCAATCCGTGTTCACAGAGGCATAGCGGCGATATAGATGGCCAGCATCAGCAGGATGCATACTCCCGCGGTGCCGACCAGCCATGGGGCGAGCTGGTTCCTGTAGTGCTCTTCCAGGCGTCTTTGGTGCTTGCGGCGGGACATCGTCGGCTTCCTTCCCGTGGAATGGCGCATGGTGCCGTGTCGGCCGGATCATACCCTGTCGTTGGCTGCGCCACGACTCAAAACGAGTGCAGTCGCAAGGTGGCTGGAGCCGAAAGGGCCTGCCGCATTTCCGGACCGAACCCGGGTTCTAATCGTTGGCGGCGGAGCAAACCAAGGAGCAAGCCGATGGAAACCCGCATCGATGAGATCGGCGATCGCATCTATCGCCTCTCGACCTACGTGCCGGATATCGTGCCGCCGGCCGGCTTTACCTTCAATCAGTTCCTCGTCCTCGGGGACGAGCCGCTGCTGTTCCCCGCCGGGTTCCGCAAGATGTTCCCACTGGTATCGGAAGCCGTGTCCCGGCTCATGCCCATCCAGGATCTGCGCTGGATCACGTTCGGCCACTATGAGGCTGACGAGTGCGGCGCCATGAACGAATGGCTGGCTGTCGCCCCGAACGCGGAGGTAGCGCATGGGACGACGGGGTGCCTGGTGTCGCTGAACGACATGGCCGACCGGCCGCCGCGCATTCTCGCGAACGGCGAGGTGATCGACCTTGGCGGCAAGCGGATCCGCTATATCGACACGCCCCATGTGCCGCACGGCTGGGATGCCGGGGTGATCTACGAGGAGACCAGCCAGACGCTGTTCTGCGGCGATCTCCTCACGCATCTCGGCAACGGTCCAGCACTCACCGAGAGCGACATCGTGGGGCCTGCTCTTGCGGCTGAGGACATCTTCTACGATACGAGCCTTGGGCCGAGCATCGCACCGACGGTTCATCGGCTGGCGGATCTCGCCCCGCGCACCCTGGCCCTGATGCACGGCTCCTCGTTCAACGGTGATGCGGTCACGGCCCTGCACGATCTGGCCAGTGCCTATGACAAGCGCCTGAGGGCCGCGATGCCTGAGGTGTCGGCCTGAACATCAGCCCCTGCGCGCGGTCAGCCACAGCAGGCCGACGAGACCGAGGTTCAGGCAAGCCAGCCCAGCGAGAAGGCGGAGCGCCGCGTCCGTGCCGCCCCATTCGGTCAGGATCGCTCCGATCGATGGCGACAGGGCCTGGGCAAGTAGGCTCGGCATGGCCAGCTTGCCCATGAGCGACGCGTAGCCGAACGGACCGAATAGGGCGAGAGGGAGCGTGCCCTTCGCAATGGAACCGATCCCGTTCCCGGCGCCATAGAGCGCCAGCGCCAGGGCGAGGATCGGGAAGCCCACGACCAGAAGGATCACTCCGGCCGCGACTAGGGCAACGGAAGCCACCATGGTCCAGATCGGGTGGTAGTGACGTCCGAACGCCATCTCCACGTTCCGCGCGCCGACCTGCGACGGGCCAACCAGCGCTCCGAGGGCAACGGCTGCTGCGAGTTCCAGTCCGCGGGCTTGCAGGAAGGTGAGCAGATGGACCCCGATCATCGAGGCGGTCACCGCCCCAAGGGTCAGAACGGTGGCGAGCAGGAGGAATGCCCGGTTGCGTCTGGATCCGATCAGCGTCTGCGGGGCGGGCCCTTCAGGGCTGTCTCCGGACGGCTTGGCATCCGGCCTGACCGTACTGACGCCGGGCAGGACGAAGGCGTGCAGCGGCAGCGAGATGAGGATCTGGATCGCGGCGTAAACCGCGCAGGCGTCGCGCCAGCCGAAGTGCTCGACAAGCCAGGCGCTCAATGGCCAGCAGACCGTACTGGCAAAGCCGCCCCACAGGGTCAGGGTGGTGATCGCGCGTCGGGCGTCCTTTCCGTACAGGCGTCCCAGCGTGGCAAAGGCGGCATCGTAGAGGCCAGCACCCATGCTGACGCCCATGAGCAGCCAAGCCATCAGGTAGACGGGGAGGCTGTGGGCCAAGGCCAGGGTGGCGAGACCCGATCCAAGGAGGATTGAGCTGGCGGTGAGGACCGGACGCCCACCCTTCGCATCTATGGTGCGCCCGACCTTCAGTGACACCAGGCCGGCGGCGAGGAGGCCGAGCGACAGTCCGCCCACGACCCAGCCGAGCGACCATCCGGTGTCGGCGACGATCGGCTTGGCGAGCACCGCCGGCAGGTAGAAGGAGCATCCCCAGGCGAGGCTCTGGGTAATCCCGAGGGTGGCAATGACCACCCCCGGGCTTGGCTTCGGCATGGCAGGATCACCTGCCAGGAATTCGGTTGCGGGGTTCGACACCTGCGGATCTCAGCAGCAGCCTGCGGGTTCCGCAACCTTCTCCGATGCCTTGCGGCCGGATACATCCGCGGAGCCGCAGCCACAGCCGTCCTTGCCATCTGCCTTGGCAACTGCGTCTGTGACGCAGCACGCGTCGACGTCCACCGGAGCCGGACCGCCGCAGCAGCCGGACGATGCCGCCGCGGCAGGGACAAAGTTGGTCGAGCATACGCCCGTCTCCGGCAGCACGAGATGAATGTCGTCCGCCGCCGCAAGATCCCCGGCGATGGCCGCCACGACCGAGCGCACCTGCTCGTAGCCGGTCAGCATCAGGAAGGTCGGCGCGCGCCCGTAGCTCTTGATCCCCACGGTGTAGAAGCCCGGCTCGAGATGGGCGAGCTCGCGGTGGCCGTGCGGCGGGACGGACCCGCAGGAGTGCAGGTTTGGGTCGATCAGGGGACCGAGTGCTTTCGAGCTTTCCAGCCACGGGTCAAGGTCAAGGCGCAGTTCCCGCGTGAGGTTCAGGTCCGGGCGCTGTCCGGTCGTGACCACGATCCGGTCGACGGGGCCCGCCTCGCGGACGCCGTCCGCGGTCTCGCCCTCGAGGATGACTTGGTCGCCGACGGCCTTGACGCGGACCACGGAGAAGCCAGCGACCAGTGTGATCCGTTCACTGTCAACGAGGGCCTTGAGCCTGGAGCCGAGCTCGCCCCTTGCTGGGAGCTGGTCGGCGCGCCCGCCGCCGTAGACCCGCATCAGGTTGGCCCCGCGGGTCACCCACACGATCGACGTCGCGGGATTGCGCTCTGCCAGCTTGGCCAGGTCGATGAGGACGTTGGCGGCCGAGTGCCCGGCGCCGACCACAAGGATTGCCTTACCTTCGTAGGCGGCGCGGTCGCGCCCGAGCACGTCCGGGATGCCGTAGGCGATGCGGTCCGCGTTCTCCGCCTCGCCCTCTGCGAGGATGCCACCCGCGCCCAAAGGATTTGGAGCCGTCCACGTCCCGGAGGCGTCGATCACGGCGCGGGCGAGGTCGCGCCGGATCGTGCCGTCGCCGCTCGAGACGGCGAGCACGAAGGGCTTGGTCTCGCGGCCCTTGCTGAGCACCTTGTCGGCGCCCTGCCGGGTGATCGCCTTCACCTTGGCACGGGTCTCGATCACCGCCGCCATCTCCGGCGTTTCGGCGAGCGGCTTGAGGTAGGCCTCGTACAGGTCCGATCCCGTCGGCATGGCCTTGCCGGGCGGCTCGTGCCAGCCATGGGACTGGAGCAGGGCGCGGGCGGCCGCGTCGGTGTTGTACTCCCATGGCGAGAACAGGCGGACGTGGCCCCAGTCGCGTACGTTGGCAGCGACCGTGGATCCGGCTTCGTAGACCCTCACGGGCAGGCCACGCCGGATCAAGTGGGCCGCGGCGGCCAGGCCGACCGGGCCTGCGCCAATGACGGCAACGGGAAGGTTTTCGAGCGCAGTCATGGAAAATCTCCTTGTGAAGGATCAGCAGCAGGAGGCGGGACGGGGGGCGAAGCCGTCGCGCACGCGCTCGACGAAGACGCGTCCGTGGCAGCACAGGACCTTGAGCATCCGGGAGGGGTCGCGGTGGCGGGGCTGGGCCAAGGCGGCGCGGATGTCCGCCCGCTGGAGGCCGATATCGCGCAGGAGATGGTCGTCCAGTTCGCTAAGGGCGACGACCTGCCGGCGGTTGTGGGCCGCACGAGCGAGGCGGAGGAGGGTGGGGAGGAAGCCTGTCATCTGCATCTCCTTGCATATTTCCGGTATCATGGAAATAATGTACAAAAAATATATCAGGCGGCGTTCTCCGCCTGGGTCGAGCATCCGGCATCGGCGCAGCACTCGTCGGCCAGGAAGCCGATCAGACCGTTCATCGCCGGGTAGCTGGCCCGGCAGATCAGGGTCGTGGCCTGCCGCTCCTGCGTGACCAGCCCAGTCAGAAGGAGCCGCTGGAGGTGGTGCGACAGCGTCGATCCCGGAATGCCGAGGCGCTCCTGGATCTGCCCTACGGGTAGGCCCCCTTCGCCTGCACGGACGAGGGTGCGGTAGACCTGGAGCCGGCTGACGTGTCCGAGCGCTTCGAGCTGCTTGGCTGCTTGTTCGATGTTCATAGAAATAATCTGAACCTGAACTCAGTCGATGTCAAACGGTATTTCCAAAAATTTCGAATAATGCGACGATGATTTCGCTTAAGGGCTTCCTGCCGTTCGCGGATGAGCGGCCCCGGGATGGTACTCACCGACCAGCATCAGGGACGCCGAACCCGGCCTGACGCCGTACCTGCCTAAGGGGTTGAGCGGCAGGGAATGCTTGCGGCGGTCCTGCCTCAGGTCGGCCGGAACGCCTGAACGACGGCCGGGTCGGTTTCGATTCGCGCTGCTCCGATCAGATCGAGGCAGTACGGGATGGCCGGGAAAACGGCGAGCAAGCTCACCCGGATCGAGGACGGCTTGCCGGGGCAGTTGACGATCAGCGCCTTGCCCCGGATCCCGGCAGTCTGTCGCGAAAGGATCGCGGTCGGCACCTGCTCCAGGCTCTTCCGGCGAAGAAGCTCCCCGAAGCCTGGCATCATCTTCTCGCAGGCCGCCTCGGTGCCCTCAGGGGTCAGGTCGCGCGGTGCCGGCCCCGTGCCGCCGGTCGTCAACACGAGGTCACATCCAGCCTGGTCGACGAGATTGACCAGGGCGTCGCGCACGCTCTCCAGACCATCGGGCACGATGCGAGCCACGGCCTCCCCCCGTGAGGACGAGATTTCCTCGAGCGTCGCCTGAATTGCCGGGCCACTCTCATCCTTGTAAAGTCCGGCACTCGCCCGATCCGACACGGTCAGGATGCCGATCCTTGCGGGACGTTCGGACTCAGTCACTGCGTGGGCCCTTTCTGACCGCGGCTTTCCAGAAGCCGTATGCTCCATGACGCCATCGACCGTGAGAGGCACCTGCCAGGGAGTCAGGCACATGGTCTCGAGGTGATGCCTACTCGGCTGCCTTGATCTCGTGGCTCATGGCGGCTGCTGCAAGACGCTTGGCTTCTTTCTCGGCCGTGTCCTTGCGCTCGCTGTAGCGGTCGGTGAGATAGTCGGAGCGGTCGCGGGTCAGCAGCGTGAACTTCACCAGCTCCTCCATTACATCCACGACGCGGTCATAGTAGGAGGACGGCTTCATCCGCCCGGCCTCGTCGAACTCCTGGAAGGCCTTGGCGACCGAGGACTGGTTCGGGATCGTCACCATCCGCATCCAGCGCCCGAGCACGCGCAGTTGGTTGACCGCATTGAAGGACTGCGAGCCGCCGCAGACCTGCATGACGGCGAGCGTGCGCCCCTGCGTCGGCCGCACCGAACCCGTCGCGAGCGGGATCCAGTCGATCTGGGCCTTCATCACCGCGCTCATGGCGCCGTGCCGCTCCGGGCTGCACCAGACCTGGCCCTCGGACCAGAGCGACAGCTCCCGCAGCTCCTGCACCTTGGGATGGTCGCTGGCGGTGGCATCCGGCAGCGCCAGGCCATGCGGATCAAAGACACGGGTCTCGGCGCCGAAGTGCCGAAGCAGGCGCTCGGCCTCGAGCGTGAGGAAGCGGCTGTAGGAGCGTTCCCGCAACGAGCCGTAGAGCAGGAGTATGCGGGGAGGGTGCGTCGACAGCTTCCCCGGCTCCAGCCTGCCGAAGTCGGGTACGTCGAGGACCGAGAAGTCGATGTTGGGGAGGTCACTCACCGGGCTGGACTCCCCGCTTAGGGCTAGCCGCGGGCAGCCTGTGCCGCACGGCACCGCGCTCGTACCAGCCCTGGCTGCGGTTCACGATCCAGACGACCGAGAGCATCACGGGCACCTCGATCAGCACGCCGACGACCGTGGACAGCGCCGCGCCCGAGTTGAACCCGAACAGGCTGACGGCGGCGGCCACGGCCAACTCGAAGAAGTTGCTGGCACCGATCAACGCCGAGGGGCCGGCGACGCAGTGCTGTTCGCCCGCAACCCGGTTGAGCAGATAGGCCAGTCCCGAATTGAAGTAGACCTGGATCAGGATCGGCACCGCCAGCATGGCGATGATTAGCGGCTGCGCAAGGATTTGCTCGCCCTGGAAGCCGAACAGCAGAACCAGGGTGGCGAGCAAGGACACCAGGGACAGCGGCTGCAAGACCCGGAGCAATCCGGTCAGGGACGCCTCGCCACCGTCTGCCAACAGCCGCGAGCGCAGGAACTGTGCCAGCACCACCGGGATGATGATGTAGAGCACGACCGAGAGCAGGAGCGTGTCCCACGGCACGGTGATTGCGGACAGGCCGAGCAGCAACCCGACGATGGGTGCGAACGCCACCACCATGATGACGTCGTTGAGGGCAACCTGGCTGAGCGTGAAATGCGGCTCGCCCTTGGTCAGGTGGCTCCACACGAACACCATCGCCGTGCAGGGCGCGGCCGCCAGTATGATCAGGCCGGCGATGTAGGAGTTGATCTGATCGGCGGGCAGGTAGGGCTTGAACACGTAGCCGATGAAAAGCCAGCCGAGCGCCGCCATGGAGAACGGCTTCACCGCCCAGTTGATGAACAGCGTCACGCCTATGCCGCGCCAGTGCTCGCGCACCCGCCCGAGCGAGGCGAAGTCGATCTTGATCAGCATCGGGATGACCATGAGCCAGATCAGCGCCGCCACGGGCAGGTTGACCTTGGCGACCTCAAGGGCACCCACGGCCTGAAAGATCCCGGGGAGGAGGTGGCCGAGCGCGATGCCGGCCACGATGCACAAGGCGACCCAGAGGGTCAGGTAGCGTTCGAACACGGACATGTGGAATCCTTCAGGCGGTGGCCGCGCGGCGCCCGGACGCATCGACGACGATCCCGCCGTCCTCCTTGCGGAACTCGCCTTGCTGCGGCGGCAGGAGGTCGAGAACCTCCTCAGACGGACGGCACAGGCGCACGCCCTTGGGCGTCACCACGATGGGTCGGTTGATCAGGATCGGGTGAGCCATCATGGCATCGAGAAGCTGGTCGTCCGTTAGAGACGGATCGTCGAGGCCGAATTCCTTGTAGGGCGTGCCCTTCTCCCGGATGACGTCGCGGACGGAGACGCCCATGCGGTCGATGAGGTGGCGCAGCAGGAGCCGGGTCGGCGGGGTCTTTAGGTACTCGATGACGTGCGGCTCGATCCCCGCGTTGCGGATCAGGCCGAGCGTGTTGCGGGACGTGCCGCAATCCGGGTTGTGGTAGATGATGACGTCCATGGAAAAGCCTCAGGCTTGGCGGCGGTCGAAGGGAAGCACAGTGCCCGAGGTTGCGCCCTCGAGGCGGCCGATCTCGCTCAGGCGATGGTTCAGCGCGACCTGGTCGAGACTCGCCATCGGCAGCGCCAGGAAGGCGGAGATCCGGTTCTTCAGGTATTTGGCGGCCTGGACGAACGCCCGTTCCTTCTCGATGTCGGTGCCCTCGGCCGCGGCAGGATCCTCGATGCCCCAATGAGCGGTTGCCGGATGGCCCAGCCACACCGGGCAGGCCTCGCCCGCGGCGCTGTCGCAGACGGTGAAGATGAAGTCCATCTCAGGCGCATCCGATCCTGCGAACTCATCCCAGCTCTTGGAGCGGAAGCCGTCGGTCGGGTAGCCGAGGCTGTCGAGCACCTTGAGCGCGAACGGGTTAACCGTGCCCTTCGGCTGGCTGCCTGCGGAGAACGCGTTGAAGCGGCCCGCACCGTCCTTGCGCAGGATACCTTCGGCCGGAACCGAGCGGGCGGTGTTGCCCGTGCACAGGAACAGCACGTTATAGGGACGGTCAGCCATCGAGGGTCTCCTTCGGGGAACAGCAGGGGGCGAGGGCGTCGATCAAGGGAGCGCACACGCCGGGGTGGCCGCCGCAGCAGTCCTTGAGCAGGAAGGTCACGACCTCGCGAAGCCGATCAAGGTCGGCGCGGTAGATGATCGAGCGGCTCCGGCGCTCGGAGCGGACGAGACCCGCCCGGGAGAGGATGCCGAGATGGCTCGACATAGTGTTGTGCGGGACCGCCAGCTCCCGCGCGATGTCGCCCGCCGGGAGACCGTCAGGCTCGTGCCTCACCAGCAGACGGAAGACGTCGAGGCGGGTCGGCTGGGCAAGTGCCGCAAGAGCAAGAATGACGTTCTCTGATTCCATTTGTCGAGACTTATGGAATAAACTCGAGAATTGCAAGCGTAGCGTCGCTTGGTGCGGCCTCTTGTAAGGACCGCTTCTGGCAGATTGCGTTGACAAAGTCGGCATCGAGACGGGCTGGGACAGCGCTGAAGCTTGCTTTATTGAGGTCAGGTCT
>NZ_JBWBEW010000079.1:0-9411 GCF_056148915.1 Microvirga sp. jy35
GCATGCCCCAGCCTTGCATGTACACGGCTCAAAGGGAATCCTCAATCGGACTCTTCTGTCAGGCGGAAACCACTAGCAGCCTTGCGACGCGCTCGGTAGTGTCAATGGACACAGCCTTCCGGTTGGCTGCAATCAGCCGCTTGAGCTCGCGCTAGAGCTAGTCCATTTGGCTCAGTTAAGGCACTTGCTAAGGCAACACACGAACGACCAATCGTTCGTCATGTAATCTTGTTGTTCGAGAGTGGCCAGTCGTGTCAGATGCTTTACTCGCATTTGAGCAAGCTCGGGCTCACTTCCAAGGCGTACCGAAGAAAGTGGGGTCTCCCCGGGGACTATCCGATGGCTGCACCCGCCGAGAGAGCGTTTGTGGCCGTACGCGAATGCTGCGGACATTTGCCCTGCCGCAGAAGAGGAAGGCAGAGAAGCTGCCATCGAGACGGGTGATCAATCCCGCCGGTGATATCAGTTCGTCCTGTCTGAGGCCAGATTCAGGCAGAGGAGACGAAACCGTCCCCAGGGTTCAACTCTGGGGAGCAGCCTTTTTGGAAATCCCTCGGGCTACATACCGATCAGGAGATGCAATCTTTCGCCTGTCCTGCTCCCGTGCGCGTATGGTGCGCCTAAGGTATCAGTCCCAACAGTCGTGATTGGTCGCTGCGCTTCGCCATTATGATCTGTGTTGGGTCGGAGTTGCTGTCCTGCGGTTGAACGGGCTGGATGAGCGTCCGCCCGTCCTCGCTTTGATAACGTAACGGCCAACTTGAGGCAGGGATGTCCTTGGGTCGACTGATGTATCTCCAGAGGGTTCCATCATATGGAAAGGGGTTCTCTTTCGCCCACGCCCAGCGTTCCACTGTGCGCGCCGGATGCAGACAGCAATCGTCCAGCCATTGTCGATAAGCCTTATCGAGTGATTGGAAGTCTAGGGGAACTGGAGCCTTTGGAGAGGCGATCTCGATCGGGGGCATCCATGTGCCTTCCGTGATCTCTGCGAAAGGAAAGTCTTCATCGCTCTCAGGGCTTGAGGTCTGGGCAGGATGCTCCTCAATATCTACATTCTCAGGCTGCCGCTCATTGTCATCTGTGATGCTCTCATCAGCTTGTCGGTTCCATTCGGCAACGATACCGGCCAGGCCGAAAACCTCCAGCAACTCACGAGGCATCGTGGTCCATTGTTGCGCTGACATGCCGAGAAAAACGGGCTCGGGCTTGGTGCTACCTTCCTCGCCGACGAACCAAATTTCTTTCAAACTGGCGAGGCGCTCGACTTCTGCTGACGGCAGGCTCAGCATACCAGCGGGACGGGTGTGCTCCGTCGCGTTGCGTTCGATCTGGAGCACGGCCCGCTCAAACCGGTTCATGAGCTCCTCAGAGGCACGCTGGTTTTCCAACATCAGTTCCGCGAGAGCTACGCCCTCGGCGGCTTTCTGCTTGAGCCGTTCCTTGTGGTTTCGCTGCCGCTCGGCATTGGACAAAGCCACGAGTCTCTCCCTGTTACTCACGGGCTACGGAAAAGACTGCGTTACTAACAACGGTTTAAGAAAAAGCTAACAGCACCGAGTCGAGGCAAAGCAAAGCCTTTGGCCGTTGCGGTGGTCGGGTGCAACTCGCGTGGAGTCCGGACGAGGCTCAACTCCACCGTTTGTATGCAGGCTCCTTCTGCAACTTACTGGGCTCAATTCCTCAAATGTTGTGGGTCCAGCATTTCGCTGCTCTTTGATGCGGGTCCACCAGGATCGTGACTGACGGAACTCGGTGCAGGCTCAATACCTCAGTTTCGACGCAGTGGGTGTGGCTCTTCCGATGTTAGTAACGCCTGCTCAGTGTGCGATGCTGCTGAAAAGCCAGCTCGCCAATGGTCGCGGTTCTCGGCTGTTCGTTCCGTTGGTCGTGCTTGGCGGCTTCGGCATCATCCAACACCAAGCGGGCTCATACAACTATCACTCAGCCCCGAGTACAGAGATTGTTGTTACTAACGGATAGGCGAGGGAGGTCATCTTCCCGTTATAGCGAGGCGCTGCTAGCGCGGGGTTGGGGGGTAAGGCTCAATACCGTAAATTGTGTGGGTTGCTCGCGGACGGCATGGTCGAGGCTCAATACCTCAGACTCTCCGCATGCTTCCTTTGGCTTGTGCCTGCCACACACCTTGCCCGCCATACTGTGGCCGTTAGTAACGGCTGCCGCCAAGGCTCAATACTGTAGTTTGTGTGGGTTGCTAACGACAGTGAACTCCCGGGCTCAATTCCTCAAATATTGTGCATCGATCTTTTCACTGATCTTGGATCCTCGGCTGCGTCAGTGCAGATCCTTTCGGCTCGTGCCTAGGCACGAGCCGATCCGGGCTCAATACTGTAGTTTTGACGCAGAGCGTGCAAATCGATTGTCGTTAGTAACGCACGCTCGCTGTCCGTTGTTACTCACAATCGAGTTCTAAAAGGCGGTGATAGCCAGTGGTGCAGCTTCGGCATGATCCGGCGCTGGGTGCACTCATAGATCTGAGGCCCTGTTTCCAGGCAGACATTCCGTTACTAACGGGATTGGCCAAGAGCGCAATCCTTCCGATGTGCTAACAGATCGACACAGCCTTGTGATTTGTTGGCCAGCGCATTGTTAGCGCTGGGTTTCGACGAAAGCTCAATACTGTAGTTTTTATGCGTTACTAACGATCGATAGGTTTGAGGCTCAATACCGCAAACTGTATGCATGGCATCCTAGGAGCTCCTACGTCCGCCCAAGCCTCGCGCCTGATCTTCGTTAGTAACGACCTGTGAGGCCGAGGCTCAATACTGTAGTCTCACGTCGGCCTACGCCCTCCCGTCAGGCGCAGCGATCCGTCAGCGCTGGTGACCTTCGGCTGGTCAAGGTTGAGGTTCCCGAGCTTCCAGGACTGAAGGACCACAGAGGTGCTCCCGACCGCCTTGGGCTTCACGCCGCCCTCAGCCACACGCTCAATGGTCAGCGTCTTCCCGCTCCAGTCCAGCAGGAGACGGTCGTCCGGGCCGAATCCGGCCTGGTCCCACAGATCCCGCGGCAGGCGGATGGACGTGTAGAACCGGTCCGAACGCTTAGCGTCTGGAATCGACTTCACCACAATGGGCGCGGAGCCAGTTTGACGGATTTGAGCCTCGGTCTCTGTCGAACGTGGGCTCGCCCTCAGGCGCTCTTTCGCACTGGACGCCTTCCGCGGTTCTGGATCTGAGCCGAGTTCAGGATCCTGCGGTTCAACAGGTTCAGCCTCGCGCGTGAGCGGCTCTTCTGCCTTCGAAGGCTCTGGCTCAGGAGGGGAGGCGCTTGGAAGGGACTGGATCGCGCTGACCACCTCCCGCAGGCCGCCGGCAATCCCGTCAGCCGATTGAACCATCAGGGGTGCGAGCCGCGCGATGGCCTCCATCTGCTGACCTCCGAGAGCCACCAGCTTGCCAATCTGCTCCGCCATGAGCTCCATGGTCGAGCGGAGGTCCTTCAGTTCTTCGGCCATTCCCGTCAGGGCCTGTTCCACCGCGCGTGACAGGGCGGGGGCTGATCCGGTCTGCGGAAGTGCCTCCGGAGCGGAGGGGCGAGGGGGCTGCACGGGCTTGGGGCGGAAGACCTCCGCGGCGAGGGCTTCGGACTTGCCCAGGTGGCGGGCCAGGATATCAGCGGTGTCCCGGGACCGCTTGTCCGCTGGGGCGCTCACGCCATTTGGAGGGGTGGCAGTATCTGGCGACTTCTGGGGACCTGCGCCGTTAGACGGGCGGGGCTGCTGAACCTCTCGGGGTTTTGTCAGGCAAGCTGGACACAGATCATAGGCCCGCTCGCGGCCGAGAAGCCAGCCGCGCTCTTTGAAGTAGCCTTTGATGAGGTCGTCACCGGCAGGCCTGCCGGCCTCGTAGGTGTCTGTCTTGGGGCACCCGGAGCATCGGGCGGTGAACCGGTACTTGGACGGGGCGCCACCGGTACGGGTGATCTGCGGCTCAAACTGACGTGCGATGCCAGGCATCTGGCGTGTCCTATAATAATCGAGAGGGGCTTTCTGACTGAGAACGAGTCTCGTGGCCGAGTGCTATTTCGACAGGAAAGCAGCTGGAGGTATGCGGGAGCAAATAAGACCTTACTGGAGGTTTTCCAAGACCTCTCACGATAGAGCAACCACCGACGTCCAAGGGAGGCCATTCTGGACCCTTCCGCTCGAAGGGTGGCGCCATCTCTCCGGGTGGGGTGAGGTTGCCCGACGGTTCGATCGGGTAACAGCTCATTAACCATACTTGCCCATTCTTCTCTCGTGCTCTGAGGCGGTCACAGAGCTGTTTCCCACAAGGCAAGCAGATGATGTTCAAGATCCTCACCGATGCAGTCGATGAGAAGCTCGCGTTGATTGCACCCGTCTTACGAAAGATTGAGCAGGATGGTCACAGTGCTGATCTGCGCGATCTCGGTTCTCATCTCATTCGTGCCCTACGCCTGTTTGAGCGCAACCCCGGCATTGAGGCTGCTGCCGATGATCTGTATGCGGCAGCGGCGGCGCTGGTTGGAGAGAACATGAAGCTCTCGCAGCCCAGCGCAAGAGGGCGGCGCCTTCTCAACGATGCTCATCTGCGCTTTTGCAGCCGGCTCGAAGCGGCCGCGGATCGTCTTAAACCTTATGAGTATCTGGTTGTCCCGGATTTCTCAGTTCGCCAAGCGGCCTGACGAGACAGGCTCTGCCGCTTGAGGTTGTTTTTCTAAGCTCATCTCGTGTGCAGGGGACGTAAGATCAAGCCAGGGAATCAGCAGCTTTTTCGAGCAGAGCCTGAAACGAAGGCTGGTTCTTCTGCCCGACCACAAAAGCGTAAAGTCGGAGACTGGAAGCTGTTGCTTCATCCTTCTCACCCTGGGCGAGCTTGGCGGCCGCTCGGTCCAGCAGTTCAGCCCAATCCTTCTCACCCTGGCCCAGTAACACCGCTGACCACAGGCCCAATTCACCGGAGAGCATCTTGTGGTCAGGCATGGGTGCCCTCGCTCGTATGTGCGGCCTCGACGCTATCGCCACCACGGCAAATCAAAGAGCGCCTCGGCTGAATGAACCGGGCGGGGTTCTCAGCCGAGGCGTGTGCGGTGCCGGTTGCAACACCACGCAACCACTCTAGTACTTACCGGGTAAAGATCTCGTTTCCAGGTGTGTCAGCTGTCCTGTGACACTGGGATTCAGGTGCGAGTGAGTGTGTTGAGCAGCAATCTATACTCTAGGTGACTACACGATCCGAAAGACCTGGCCAGTGGTCGCATCACGGTAGAGATCAACCTTCGTGCCGTTCCAGTGATAGTCGAGATGCCGACCTTGGATGGGATTTGCGACACAGTCCGGATGGAACAGCCCGACACACTCACCACCTGAATAACGAACGCTTGGGTAGACTATTCCATCCGAGTCTGAAGCACGGAGCTGAAAGCCTAATGCTTGGCTCGGCTTGTAATCGCCGGGCAGGAGCAATCCCGATTGGGCGACCTCGTTGCTCCTCAGATCATGAAGGTGTGCATTGATCTCGAGTACGATTTCCCGAAATTGAGAGGTCCATCCAGCGGGTTCGTTCGTCCGGGCCATGAACTGTCCGTGGTGATGAATCGTCTCGAACAGGGCGACTTCAAAGGTGTTACCCGCGTAAAGCACTCCAAATGTCCCATCGCTGAAGCGGCTGGGTCGATCGGTGCTCACATGGGTAAAAGGCGCCATGAGATAACTCGCGCCAAGGCCGGCGACGCGGTGTTTCTCGGGGACAAGGTCGAGATTGCCGATGGTCTCCATCAGGCGCGGATTGGTCTTCTGCTCCGCCGATATAATGAGGGGCCAATCGGCTGGGTCTGCAATGTCCTCGAAAAGGTCGATCGGTGGAAAGATGCTTCGGATGATCCGAACTGAGCCACACCACCTGACTTCAGAGACGGGAATCGAACTTATGTCGATCACCAGGTGCCCCGCTCCGCGTCCAGGTAGCGGCGTACGCGCATCAGGTCGGTGAGTTCACCACCGAGCATCACCTCAAGGGCAGATCTTTGTGTGAATGCAGAGTTAGGCTTCCTGATCCAGGTATAGCCACGCTGCGGTTCGCGGAAGATAATTCGCAAGGCTTTATGGATGCCCATGAGATTTGAAAGCCGGGCCTTACCGTCGCGATCAATGCGGCCGATCTCGCCAGCCTTCCAGCGCCGGTACGTACGCACCGGCAGGTCGAGCAGGGTTGCCGCCTCTTCGTCTGTGATGTCCCACAGGCGGAACAGGTTGAGTGTTGCGCGAAACATCGCGGCGGCCTCTTCATCGGTGATCGGTGAGGGCCGGAAGTCCTTAGGTACGGTGTCAATAGGCAACAAGGTAGCCATGGCAGTATCTCCTATATGGCATTACATACTGAGGTTAATGCCATATGGCAACATACTGTTCCTCGTGCCTGCCCGGATGTGAAACGGGAGTGTCCTCCTAGGATTGCAACGCTGAGAGTCAATTAACCTTGCTGTAAGCGCCATCAGTAATAATCGAGCGCATGATGGTCGGGTCGTAGCTGTAGGCTATCTCACCGCGCTCGTTAGCTAGGCTCAAGAGGATGTAGGGCGGAGTTCATTCAGCCTTCGGTGCAAGTCGACTGACTGCAATAAAGATTGCCGTTGAGCATCGCGTGTTGTGCTACGTCATGAAGTTTCAATTGCTCCTGTATTGCCAGGAGACGGGCTGTCGGTACTAAGGATGACTGCACAGAACTGTCCCTCATGAAGTAGGAACACGGCATCAGCCTAGGATAAACCCTAATCTGACGTCGCTCTCTTAGGCCATCAATGACCCAGGTCCGATGGCGGGTTGACGTAAAGGTAGTCGAAATCCCGATGTGAGCCGGCTTGGTGCCTTATTCACCGAGGAGTTGATCCAACTCCGTCTGGGTGAGCTTGCGCACCCTTCGATCGGGCGTGAACTCACAGATGTTCCCGTCGTCGTCCGTGAAGTACACAGGTTTTCCTGCGCTGAGGTGCGCCTCGACTGCGTCTGAGGTGGCTTGCTTGGCGGCGTCCATGAACTCGGCAGTCCACTCAGGGCTACCGACCACAACTTTCTGAACCAGCTTTTTCTCTGCCCTCACGGGTATACTCCATGTTCGATCTGGATAAGGAGCCGGAGGACTGGATCGATCTTGCCTTGGAAGATCAGGTCCAAAGGAGTAGCCTGCAGCACGTGATTATGCCTGACCAGCCACAGCACGCCCAGATCACCGAAGACCTCGTGTGTCCTCCCAACGACGGTAGCGATCTCCGGCTCCTTTGAGTGACATGAGTTGCTGATTCTTTTCTTCGAGATGGGCGATCGCCTGGTCGACCATAGGGTCGAACTTCGCCGCCGTATAGGGCGTGAATGCTTGTGCTCCATCGTCATTTATCTGCGTCATGAAGCGCGTGCCTCTGTCCGTCAGCTAGACAGCAGAATCGTCCGATTTGATCGGCGTGGTCAGCAACGTTCGTTATATTCTTATTAACCATCCTGGGCGGAAGATGGCCGGAGCTGCAAGGCAGGCGGGGAGTGCGCGGATGTACCGCCTCCTCGCCTTTTGGCTCTCGGCAGCGTCGTCACCTCAAGGAGCCAAGCGTGAACGCGATCCTGAAAGAGCGCATCGGAGAACGGGTAAGCGCTCTCAAGATCTCGTGGCGCAGGGCCCCCCTGGAAGCAGGCTTCGAGGCGGGGTTCATCCAGGACATCATCACGGGTCGTTCGCAGCATCCAGGAGAGGATGCTTTAGCGAGCCTTGCTTCCGTGCTCAAGTGCAGCCCGGCCTATCTTGCGGGCCAAAGCGATGACCTTGCTGGAGTATCAACTGCTCGCGGTACCATGGTGTCAGCTTCAGACACTGTACAGCGGGCCGATGCGGTGATGGCACTGAGGATTGTCGACGAACTCCTGGCCGGAGGGCACGTTGAGGCGGCTCGCGTTGCTGTCAGGCGCGCCCTCAAGGCGATTGCTGTCGAATAGGAGACCCAGCCTGATTTGCCTCAGGCGAGATTGGGGAGTGAGCCTCGTAGCCTTACCAATCGCCGATCGGCTGGCTACACTCTCGTGATGTGGAGCAGGAGCGAACCATGCAGTTCAGCGTTGGCGATGTCGTACATCTGATTGCTTATCCCTCTCATCGGATGACCGTTGTCGAGGTCGATGGCTGCGAGATCACCTGCAGATGGTTCGAAGGAGCTGCAGTCAAAGAAGGCATATTTCCGTTGCACATCATCGCGAAGGAGTTTCATCCTCATACGCCTACCGTTCCTGCCTAAGGGCAGCTCACAACCCTTACCTCAGGTAGCGCCAGGAGTGCCCGAGCCTGAAGAGGAGCGTGCTTACTTGCCAGCCGCTTTCTTCGAAGGTGTACGGCGCTTCGGCTTTACGGCCTCCATAGGTGCCGCGACTTTCTCGTCCGAGGAAGCTGCTTTTGCGGCATTCTTCCTCCGCATCTGGCCGAGGCCGCTGCTCCTGGCGAGTTCAGAGCGCTTGGCAGCATAGCTGGGTGCAAACAACGGGTAATCGGTCGGGAGACCCCACTTTGCACGGTACTCCCCGGCCGTCAGTCCGAGCTTGCCGAGGTGGCGCTTGAGCGTCTTGTACTGCTTGCCGTCTTCAAGGCTGATCAGAAAGTTGGGCGTGATGGACCTCCTGATCGAAATACGTGGCTCTGGCTTCTCAGGCTCTGCCTGCTTCGGAGCAGCGAGACCTTGCAGTGCAGCGTGCACGGATGCAATCACGTTAGGCAAATCGCCCCGATGAACCGAGTTGTTCGCAACGTAAGACGAAACGATGTCGGCGGTGATGCTGGCGAAATCTAGCTGCTGGTCAGGCTGATCCATAACTCATCCAATACTAGGGGAGGTAATGCGCGATCAGTTAGCCGATTACATTGCGGCGTCGAGGCCGGCCTCCGAAAAATGGCCCGATGCCCCTGGGGACGTAACCGGCACAAGTGGGGAATTTAACTTCGGCGCTTCTGAGGACGATTCAACCGGCATTGACACTATGATTGCTTGGCGCAGTGGTCCATCTTCTCCACTGTTCAACGTTTGGATCTGGGCTGCTGCCTTGCTGTTGGGAAACCGGCAGAGGAAGCGCTTGGATGTGAAGCTTCGGTCTGGATGAAGTCGGTATTGATCAGAGCGACAACCTTCCGGCCCAGCGCCTGATCCTCTTCAATGTTACCCGTGTCGAGGATCTCGAGCCGGATCTCGAAATCAGGGTCACAAATGGGAATGGCCGAATCCTGCTCGTCACCGTCTCCCAGGCTATTCAGGAACCAGCCCTCGTCTGGATTCGGGTCTTCTGGATTGAGACCCGCATTCAGGCTCTCGACAAGATACTTCGCCAGACGATCGTTGATCCTCGTGCCATCGTCTTCGCCAAAGATGATCCGGGGCTCGCCTTGAGGATCCCGAATGACG
>NZ_JBWBEW010000080.1:0-8884 GCF_056148915.1 Microvirga sp. jy35
ATGCCCCAGCCTTGCATGTACACGGCTCAAAGGGAATCCTCAATCGGACTCTTCTGTCAGGCGGAAACCACTAGCAGGTGACAGAGGCGTTGAGACCGCAAGTCTGAGCAGCAATAACTGGGTCGTGGAAGGTGCTCTCAGCAGCTCCGGGGCTGCCATTGTCGCCAACGATATGCATCTCCGTCTGCGGGTTCCTAACATCTGGTACCGGGCACGGCTCGTGCTGAATGCTGAGGATACTGGCTCCAGACTGGACGTCACCGGTGTAACCCTTCCAGGGGCACCAAACATCGTGGCCGGCAGTAACGGCAAGATCGCATGGGGCTTCACCAACAGCTATGTCGATACCAGTGACGTGGTGATCCTCGAACCTGCTGAGGAAGACCCATCCCTGTATCGCACTCCCGCTGGCCCTCGACTGCTCAACGGCGTGAAGGAGAGAATCTGCGCCAAAGGTGCAGCATGCGAGCTGCTGGCGATTGAAGAGAGCCTCTGGGGGCCTATGATCGGCACTGATCGCCAAGGGCGGAAACTTGCGTACCGCTGGGTCGCCCACGATCCCATTGCAGTGAACCTGCGCGGTATGCTGGAACTCGAGCGTGCCGGAACCGCGCACGAGGCTCTGGAGATCGCCCATAGGCTCGGCATTCCACATCAGAACCTCGTCGTCGGAGACGCACAGGGCAATATTGGCTGGACGGTCACCACGGCCCTACCGCAGCGCTTTAGGTTTGATGGACGACTGCCGGTGTCCTGGGCTGATGGCAGCAAAGGCTGGAACGGCTATCTGGCGCCCCAAGACGTGCCGGTCGTCTACAACCCTGAGAACCAGCGCATATTGACCGCAAACAGCCGGGTCATCTGTGGCGAAGGGCTGGGAAGGCTTGGCTTCGGCGCCTATGCCCACGGATCCTGCGCCCGCCAGATCCGGGACCAGTTGTTGGCCAAGGAGAGGTTTGATGAGCGGGATATGCTAGCGATCCAACTGGATGATCGTGGGGTGTTGTTGGAGCGCTGGCAGAGCTTTCTGCTTCAGCTCCTGCGGGCCGGTGCTGGACATCCGCAGTACGCATCTCTGATCCCAGAAGTGGAGAACTGGGGAGGGCGGGCCGTCCCGGACTCGATTGGCTACCGCCTTGTCAGGACGTTTCGAGCCGAGCTGATTGATTCAATCTATGATGCTTTCACAGCCCCCATGCGAGCGGGGGAGCCCGCACCAGCCAACGGTCAGCGCCCTCGTCCGATTACGAGCAAGCAGGCCGATGAGCCGGTATGGCGCCTGCTGACCGAGCGACCAGCCCACCTTGTTCCATCTGGGTATCAGGACTGGGATGCAGTCGTGAACGCCGGGATTGCAAAGACTTTGTCGTCGGTGGCCTCACAGGCAGAAGGCAGGCTCGACGCCTTCACGTGGGGTGCAGCCAACCGGGCGGAGATCAGGCACCCCCTGGCAAGAGTAGTGCACGGGCTGTCGTTCCTTCTGAACCCGTCGAATGAGCCGCAACCAGGTGACCTCTACCAACCACGGGTCGCGAGCCCGACAACGGGAGCATCAGAGCGGTTTGTGGTGGCACCGGGACACGAGAAGACAGGCATTTTCCATATGCCGACCAGCCAGACCGGTCATCCTCTCTCGCCCTATTAGATGGTCGGACACGAGGATTGGGTGAGAGGTCAAGCAGCCCCTTCCTACCGGGTGAGCCGAAGTGGCGAATGGTGTTCCAGCCGTGACGAACATCCTGGCGCCGAGCGCGAATGATGGGACCCCATGATCAGGGAGCTGCGCATCGGGTCTCCTGCTTGTTCGGGTTCATCGGGCTTAAAATGTACACCTACCGACGCAGCGAACGATTGCTTATGGCACTCCTCGGGCCGAAGAGCTTGGTCAGCTTTGGCTGGTCAGAGCTGACGTTCGTCGAGCGGCCGGATTGTGAAAGTTTGACCCGATCCGGACCTTGCACCTTGTGAGGGAGGCAGCAATCCGGCGCCCCATTGACTTTGATGAGCCAACCTTGAGCAGGCGATGTGCCCTGCGTCGGATCCAGTACAATGCCATGTTAATGCAAATAAATTACTTGAGTGTACCTGTGACGTAGGACTTTTTTAACAACAATCCGAACATGATTTCCTGAGGAAGTGGGGGAAGTCATGCGGTCGTTACGGGCGAAGTTTGTAATTATTACTGGCCTCATGCTCGCCGTCGGGCTTGGAGCGGGCATAAGCTCGGTGTGGAGCAATGCTGCTCTCACGAGCAGCATCTCGCAAAACCTCATTCTGGCGCATGCGACCCGCAACCAAGGCAGCGCCGACATGATGCACGACGCCTTGCGGGGCGACGTCTATCGTGCACTCCATTCGGCACGGGTTGAGCCAACGCTGCGTCCGCACATCCAGGAGGACCTGAACGACCACTTGGCCCAGCTTCGACGAGACATAGACGAGAACAAGGGGCTCGCTCTCAGTGACGAGATCCGCAGCGCTCTCGCTGATGTCGAGGCCCCCCTGACAGCTTATGCGAAATCCGCCTCCAGCCTGGTTGAGATGGCCTTTGAGAGCACGAGGGAGGCTGAGCAGGGTCTTCCAGATTTCGTGCAGAAGTTCGATGCCCTCGAAGACGCGATGGAGACCATCAGTGGCCGGATTGCAGAGGCATCGGAGCTCGTCGAGCAGGAGGCTGGCAGCCTGGCGACCGTGACCCGTTGGATGAACACGGCCGCAGCTGTGCTCTCTATTCTGATGACAATGGGTCTTTGCCTCTACTTGCTTCGTCGGGTCCTACGGCCTGTCAGCGAGATGACCAAAACCATGAGAGCTCTGGCCAACGGTAACACCAGCGTGGACGTGATCGGCGCAAAACGTCGTGATGAGCTTGGCGAAATGGCCAGGGCCGTCGAGGTTTTCCGTGACAACGCTCAGGAAATGGAGCACCTGCAAACCGCGCAAGAACGCACTCGCGTGCAGAGCGAGGCCGACAAGCGCCGCATGATGGCGGAGCTTGCCCAGAGCTTTGAGGCGAAAGTCGGAGTGCTGGTTCAGCGCCTCTCGGTGGCGGCGAACGGGCTCGAGGAGACTGCCCAGTCCATGACCATTGTGGCGGACAGAACCACTCAGCAGTCGGTGGGTGTCGCATCAACCGCCCAACAGACCTCGGCCAACGTGCAGACGGTGGCGGCCGCCACCGAAGAGTTGTCGATCTCGATCCGGGAGATCGCCTCTCAGGTTCACACTTCCTCGCAGATCGCCGGGCGCGCGGTGGGTGATGCTCGGCGCACCGACCAGACTGTGCAGATGCTGGCCGCCTCGGCCGAGAAGATCGGCCATGTGGTGCAGCTCATCAGCACCATCGCCTCCCAGACCAACCTGCTGGCATTGAATGCTACTATCGAAGCGGCACGCGCCGGTGAGGCCGGCAAGGGCTTTGCGGTAGTGGCCACCGAGGTCAAGGAACTGGCGAGTCAGACCTCCCGCGCAACCGATGAGATCTCGAACCAGATCGCCAGCGTGCAGCAGGCCACGACGGACGCCGTGCAGGCTATTCAGGCGATCGCCAGCACAATTGGTGAGATGTCCCAGATCTCGGTGGCGATTGCCGCTGCCATGGAGGAGCAGGGGGCCGCTACCTCCGAGATCGCCCGCAATGTGCAGGAAGCCGCGCGTGGCACGGAGTTCGTCACCGGCAACATCAGCGCGGTTCGCCAAGGGGCGGGCGAAACGGGGGCGGCTGCCGCCCAGGTTCTCTCGTCGGCCCAGGAGTTGTCCCGCCATTCCGCCAGTTTGGGGCAGGAAGTCGAGCATTTCCTTTCAGGCGTCAAAGCTGCGTGAAGTCAATAATAATCAGCAATTAAACTTCATATGTCATATATATTGCGGCCACTCATACTCTCGTGTTTGCGAGACATAGTGAACATCTAGAGGAAGGCGTTTGTCATTTCGCATACTCAAACTTTTGCTTGCTGTGGTTGTTAGCGGCTTTCTGCTTGCAGCGATATATTTCACA
The DNA here is from genome assembly GCF_056148915.1 of Microvirga sp. jy35. Classification (NCBI taxonomy): domain Bacteria; kingdom Pseudomonadati; phylum Pseudomonadota; class Alphaproteobacteria; order Hyphomicrobiales; family Methylobacteriaceae; genus Microvirga; species Microvirga sp. jy35. The sequence continues at coordinate 3,998 of NZ_JBWBEW010000080.1, forward strand.
GTAGTGATTGCCGAGCGTCAGGATGCGTTAAGGCGCATTTCTCGCTACAATCCGACTTGGCAGGCGCAGCAAGCACTCAGCGAGTTTATGAAACTCGATCAGTCTCTTAGAATGTTCAAGGATGAGAACAGCGATGGAGACAAGGAAGAGGTCCAGACCCGCTTTGACATCTTTGCTGGCACAATCAATAGTCTAGCCAAAGGAAGCTTCCGCGTTCTCATCGAGAGAGAGCCTAGCTTCGAAAGAACTATTAGCAAACTTGCTGGCGCTACAAACGATGCCGCTCCTCTAGTCGAGAATCTCAACAACCCCGATGACGCTCTAGCGGCATTGCAAAGCCTTCACCCTCTCCAAAGCAGCCTTACGCAGTTCGCAGCAGTTACATTCAGACATGGGACGGCGCTCACTTCCGACGACCAGCAGGAACTCACCCAGCTTCACTGGATCTTCTCTAGCGTTGTCGGCTTCCTAATACTTTTCGGGCTTTCCCTCATAGGGCTACTTGCAAGGCACAACATCCTCCTCGAGCGAACCTATCGCAGAGTGGGTAACCTCGCAGCAGACCTCACCCACTTGGCTCATCATGATCCACTCACCGGCCTTGCAAACCGCGTCCTATTCCAAGAGCGATTGGAGCAATCGCTGGAGAACGCCCCCAATGACGGATCAACCCTCGCAGTTCTCTACCTTGACCTTGATCTCTTCAAAAACGTGAATGATACGTTAGGGCATGAGACTGGTGATCGGCTTCTGAAAACTGTTGCCGCACGAATTCAGGCGTGCGTCCGGGACAATAGCGTCATTGCCCGGCTCGGTGGCGATGAGTTTGCCATTCTCATAGGACCTATCAACATAGTTCAGGAATGCACAATTCTGGCATCCCGCATCGTGAAGGAGATAGGATCCGTCTACGATATCGATGGGCATGAAATCATCATCGGAACGAGCATTGGCATTGCATCCACGGAGCTGGGAACCTCGTCTCCGGAGCAGCTTCTCAAGCAAGCCGATATGGCCTTGTACCGTGCCAAAGCAGATGGGCGTGGTACCTTCCGTTTCTTCGAGCCTGAAATGGATATCGAACTCCAGGCGCGTCGAGCACTTGAAGTCGATCTAAGAAAGGCGATGGTGAATAATGAGCTCTACTTAGCCTTCCAGCCACAGGTCAGTTTACAAGCGAACGAGGTCACGGGCTTCGAGGCCCTGTTGCGCTGGAGACATCCCGTACGTGGTAGTGTCTCTCCGGCCGAGTTTATTCCAATTGCTGAAGATATTGGTTTGATCGCCTCTCTTAGCGAGTGGGTCATCAACGAAGCTTGTCGGACTGCAGTCACATGGCCGGAAAACATGAAGGTGGCCGTTAACGTCTCACCGGTCCAGTTTCGGAACCGCACCCTTCTACCTTGCGTCCGTAAAGCGCTGATGCGAACTGGTCTCGATCCGAGCCGGCTGGAGTTGGAATTAACGGAGTCAGCACTGCTTGAGGAGAATGAGACAACGGTGACGGCATTGCACGAACTTCGTGATCTCGGGGTTCGCATTGCTCTTGACGACTTCGGTACAGGCTATTCGTCACTGAGCTATCTACGCAGCTTCCCGTTCGACAAGATTAAGATCGACCAATCCTTCGTGCGGGAGCTATTCATACGACCAGACTGCATGGTGATTATCCGCTCCATTGTCGGGCTTGGCAGAGGTCTTGGTATGTCGATTACCGCCGAAGGGGTGGAAACAGAGGAACAACTTGCCCAAATCCGGGCCGCTGGATGCACTGAAGCACAAGGTTACCTTCTCGGCCGGCCGAAACCTGCCTCTGACTTGGGCTTTTCAGGTACGCTTCCGGCGCTGGTTTAGAGCGTCACATTCAACTTAATTCCACCAACTGAACCGCGTTGCGCCAAAAGGTCATTTTGCGCATGCCTGCTGCGACATGGTACGGATGCAGGATGTGCTTGGCCCCATGGGCGGCGAGGAGTTCCTGCTGATCCCCCCGGGTTCCGGGTCAGACCTCGGCTCTCGCCTCATAGACCGGTTTAGGGCTACCCATCCGCCGACTAGAGCATCGGACTGTTAAGTGGACGCACCCTTGACGGCGTCGCGATGGCTCCAGGTTTGCTAAGATGCAGAACTCACCGGATCCGACTTCTCGTCCGATGCTCTAGGCGTGTCGAAGAGGGGGCAATCTGCTACATACATTCAGCGCTGGAATTGCTGAGTCCTTGCTGGGAGATGACCGAATTTCGATCCTGCGGCGGGCCGACCGCGCATCGTAACACTGACAAAGGCGAAGGGCGGAACTGCACCAGGACCGCTATCGTGCAGAATAATGTCGCCTCGGCGAAGGTCCGAGAATGGCCCACCTGAGACCTGAGCCTAAGGGCAGCAAACCTCGCGGGAACAGACGTTCCTCAAGGTCGGGGAATTTCACTGCCTGACTCGGTGCAGACCTTCACAGGTGTCAGGGCATGTCTGAAGTCTGCGCCTTGAAAGGCAGAGCGCTGGACCGTTTTCTGGCTGCGGCGATCGGTGGCGTTCCCGTAGGCGGTGCGCACAAACCTGCCATTTGGATCAGGCCGAACCCGAACGTCGGGTCCCACCCGGGCTTGCCCAGGTCGCGGGTATGCTCTTCCAAGCGGGATTGTACCACTTTGGTCTCCAACTCCGGGTTTGATGCAAGCAGTAGGCCAGCAGCGGCGGACACAAAAGGAACCGCATAGGACGTCCCTGTCCTCAGGGCGCCGCTGCCCTGGGCCGAGGCTGTCCAGACATTCACCCCAGGCGCAGAAAGATCAACGAACGCTCCCTGCGTAGCGCGCCGGTACACTTTCAGCTCCTGATCCACCGCGGTGACGGCGACGACCCCTAGATAGGCGCCCGGATAAGACGGCTCGCCGCCGGCACCATTGTGGCCCGCCGCTGCAATGATCACGATGCCCTTAGCCTGTGCCGCCTCGATCGCTTGCTGGAGCATCGCGTTTGCCGGACCTGACAGGCTCATGTTCATCACCCGCACCCCGCGCTTGGCCAGAGCCTCAATGGCGTCCACCAGGGATGTCACATCCGTGCGATCAGCCGTGCCACCGTCGCGATAGAATGCATCCACCGCGACTATCTTCGCTTGCGGCAGCAACCCAGGTGTCTGGCTGTCTGGCCGGCCTACGAGAAGGGCAGCCACCCCAGTGCCGTGATCCTGTAAAGAGGCATCCGCATGGTTTGTAGGGCGCGGCATAACCTCGATCGCCTGTTCCTTCAGGGCTTCGTGCTTAAGGTTAATCCCAGTGTCGATCAGGCCGATGAGGGGGGTAGGACCGCATTGAGCTACGTGCGATGACGACCAGTTGACGAGCGAGGCGGCCTGGCACTCGGCGTGGACGCAAGCAACTGCGCCCTCATCCAGATAGTAGAAGTGATCGAAATCGGTTGAGGCCCGCGCATCGAGCAGACGGACCCTTTGCCGGGCTTGGGTCAGCGAGGTGCCTTGTGGAACGCGAAGCCGGACAATCTGTGGGGCAATGCTGCCCTGGGTCTGGGTCTCGATGTGAAAGCCTTGAGCGGTGAGCCTGGTCAGAGCCTCGCGAGACAAGCCTGACGCCAGGATGAAGTTAGGGGCCTGCCGCGGTTTGGGACGAGGATCGACGGCCACGGCAGCCGTCTTCGCCTCGATCGGAGCTTTTGATGTCGCAGGTGCCTGAGGGGCTGCTTTGGCTGGGCGGGGCGCTTGGCGTTTAGGTTGGGCGGACGTGCTTTGGCGTGCTGTGGTTTTGCTGGTGCTCGCTTTTGCCGCTCCGGTGCTGCGCTGGCTATTGGCATTTCCTGCCTTGGAAGCCTTACTTGTGTTGCCGCCTGTGGCGCGGCTGCCAGCTGCGCGGCTCCGTCCGCCAGTGCCTCCACTCGTGCCTCTAACACCGCCGCCGATACCATCTCCCCTGCTGACACCGCCGCCGCCGACGCTCGCGCCACCTCCGACGCCGACGCCGCCGACGCCACCACTGGCGCCACCTCCAACACTGCCTCCCACGCCACCGACGCTGCCGCCTCCGACGCTAGCGCCCGCACCGCCGCTGGCCCCAACTCCGACGCCACCTTCGACGCCGCTGCTGACGCTGCCCCCAACACCACCTCCGACACTGCCTCCGCCGTTGGCGCCACCTCCAACACCACCGCTAGCCCCAGCTCCGACGCCTCCGACACCTCCGCTGACGCCGCCACCTCCAACGCTGGCGCCACCTCCGACACCGCCGCTACTGCCTCCAACGCCGCCGCTGGCACCACCCCCAACACCACCGCTGATACCGCCTCCGACGCTGCCGCCGACGCCTCCGCCGATACCACTGCCGCTGGCGCCGACGCCCGCACCTCCGACACCACCGTTGGCGCCGCCGCTGGCGCCACCTCCTCCGAGGCCCCCACCATTGTTCCCGGACCCGTCACCCAGCTGGGCGAAAGCTGATCCATTCATGAGGGCGAGGCTGAGCCCGTGGCCGAGGTCAAGTTGAACCTGAAGGGGAAGGGCAGCGGCAGTGCCTGCTATCGCAACAAGACCATGTCGCCACCAGCGTGCCATGACCGCCTCCAGTAACGACGCTTAGCGCCGGGGCTCGTAGTTTGCCGCATGGTCAAGCATTGAAGCAGAGATCAATCGACAAGTCAGCCGCATGAAGCGCTATGTTGCGCCTCGTTCACTCTATTCAAGATGAAGAAGAGCAATCTAATCACTTATGGCGTCAAAGGATAAGCTTAACAATGAAGCTGCTGTGCTTGTCAGAAGCTGGGCAGATGCCTTAATGCGACCAGGGCTAACGACCGCTTTTGATGTTGTGGACGGCTCCCACCCAGCGGTGAGGTAGCATGGCTGTTGTCAGCAGCCAGCGACACAGGAGCAGCCCA
>NZ_JBWBEW010000081.1:0-8800 GCF_056148915.1 Microvirga sp. jy35
AAGGAACCTAAGAAGGTCCGAAGGGCACACCTCACCTCAGACCTGACCTCAATAAAGCAAGCTTCAGCGCTGTCCCAACCCGTCTCGATGCCGACTTTGTCAACGCAATCTGCCAGGAGCGGTCATTCCGCATCCGCTACATCGACCTCACGCTTCGATCGTCTACGGTCACACGACATGCATTGCCCACGCCCTCACGGGGTGCAGGCCTGGGCGATCGAGAGGCTGTTCTCGTAGGGGCGGTGCCTGGTGATCCGGCCGTTCTCGACGGTGAGGTGCAGCGCGAACAGGCCCTCAAGGGACTTCCCCGTTGCGTGGACGGTCCCCGACACGTGCCCCATCAGGACCGCGGCGGTTCCGTCGACGAGGAAGGTGTCGACGCAGGCGCGGGCGTCCTCGGGCACGGTGTGCTCCATCAATTCCATGAACTGGGCCGCGCATTCGGCGGCAGTGGAGCGCGGGCGGATCCACGGGACGGCGGGGTTATCGACAAGCAGCCAGTCGACCTAGTCGGCGAAGAGGGTGACGAGCCGCTCGGTGTCCCCCGCCAGACGGGCAGCGAGGAACTCCTGCACGCCGGCACGGGTGTCGTCGGCGACGGATCGTGCGATGTTAGCGGTGGGCGTGGCGGTCATGGCCTGGTACGATGGAGCGCCTAGCGCTGGGCCACCTGACGCGGCTCGGCATGATCAATGTGGATCACGCCATTGTTGCCATAGCTGTTGATCCCGGCCACCTCGGGCCGTGAGCGCAGGTACGCAACCACAGCCTTTCCGTTACCCTTTACCTTGAAGTCCACCGCCCGGCATGCGCTATGAAGCTTATGGCGCACGCTGGCGCGGCTGTGATTATCGGTGTGCAGCTCCGTCGTGGACACCAGCATCACCGCACCAAAGCGCGCTTCAACATCCTTCAGCACATTGCGCAGACCAGTCGGCAGGCACTCAGTGGGCGCCGCCGGTGAGTTGGCGGAAGCTGTCTGGGTGACAGGGGCTGCCTTAAAAGCAGGTTCTGCGGAGCTGGCTGTACGAGCCGCCTGCTGGCCTGTGGGAAGCTGTGGCGGGTCCACCCAAAGGCGGCGGGCGCTGGGGGTGTTCGCCGCAACTGCGTTTGGCTTGACGTACTTCGTGGGCTTTGGTTGCAGCGCCGCGGAGTCCTGCACGATCTCCCGCTCGGCATGGGCCGGAGCTGCTCGGAGCAGCAAGGCTCCCCCACTCACCATCGCCCCCAACACCAGCGATGCACTGAGAACACGAGCGGCGGTCTCGACCCTGTCCCGTTGCTCCGCAGGTCTGAAGTAGTTCGCAGGGCAAAGAGTGCGCTTGTGCATGGTGAAGATCCTGTTCATTGCTTCACCTCAGTCGCACTCGTGCACAATGCGGGACACAACCTTGCCCTGAGGCGTGCGGTGCTTCTGCACTTCCAAGTAGCAGTTCTCCGCCAGCTCAATGCCTGCCGTTCCCTGCTGCTCGTCCACCAGATCCTGCCCCAACAGTTCGGCCATTTGGCTGCGCACGTCAGGCTGGGAAGAGACACCTTGCGAGGCAGCCAAAGCTGCATGGCCGAGCACGAAGGTGGCGCCCAGGGTCAGAACAGCGAGACCCCGGAGGTAAGCGGCAGGGATGCGGATCATGGCAGGCTCTCAAGCAGGTGGAGGGTGGAGGCCTGCCAGGATGAGCAGGTGAGATATCATTAACGCGCAATTGAACTGCACGCAACTATACTAAGGGGCTATTCGATGGTACGTTAACGAACCTGATTGCATTTAGGAGTAAGCTTTGGCCAAACCGCAGCCGTTCGTGCCCGATACCGTTGAAGACACCCTGACGCTCGACCGGCAGCTCTGCTTTGCAGCCTATTCCGTGTCGCAGGCCTTCAACCGCGTGTACAAGCCAGGGCTGGACCAGATTGGTCTTACCTATCCGCAGTACCTTGTGCTCTTGGTGCTGTGGGAGCAGGACGACCAGATGATGAAGCACATTGGTGAGCGGCTTCATCTCGACTCGGGCACGCTGACCCCGCTGCTCAAGCGGTTGGAGGCTGCCGGCATTGTGCGCCGCCAGCGCGATCCCGAGGACGAGCGTCAGGTGCGGATTATTCTCACGCCCAAGGGCCACGGCCTCAAGGAGCAGGCTGCCAAGGCGCGGCACAACGTGGCCTGCGCCAGCGGCCGCTCCGCCCAGGAGATCCAGGCGCTCAGGGACGAGCTCATGCACCTGCGCGACAGCCTCAACAGCTTCCTCGAGTAGTCTTCCTCGCCCTTCTCATACTGGGTTGATCCGTCACCATTGGCGCAAAAGCAGTAGAGCCGGAACCGTGGCTTTGGTCATGGGATTGATGATCGGCCAAGCGTCGCAACAGTTTGTCCTCCGGCAGGATCATGGTGCAGCTCATCGAGGGGCAATGCTTCGGCATGGGAGGACCAGCATGCCGTCGCGCCTCAGCCGCCTCTGGAGATCCCTGCTGACCCTTGCGACGAGGATCCTGCTGGTGCCTTTAGCAGGCCAGAATATAGCGCTCGCCCAAGCACCGTCCTGTGAGCGGTATAAGGCAGAACTCGCCTCCCTGAACCGCAGTGGCGCCTCATCCCGCCAGGCCGAAGCCAATGCCCAGCGGCATGCCCGTGAGATCGAGCGCCGGTCGGGCTACTATCGCGCCATCGGCTGTGACCGCGGCGGCTTCTTCTTCGCGCCTCCGGCGGAGTGTGGTCCCATTGCCGGGCAGATCCGTGCCCTTCAGGCCAGCTACCATTCTCTCATCCGCCAAACTACAGACACATCGGCTGTTGATGAGCGCCGCCGTCAGCTCAGGGCGGCCATCGGCAGGGCCTGCGATGCAGCCGAACCTGAGTCCCTCCCAAGAGCCAAGCTGAACGGCGATGAGCGTCTTGTGTGTGTGCGCTCTTGCGATGGAGGGTACTTCCCCCTGGACAGCGAGCCGAAAGGAAAAGAAAGCGTGGCCAGCCTGTGCAGCGCCTTGTGCCCGAATGCAGAGGTGATGGTCTTCCATGCTCCCCGCGAGGGCGGCATTGAGGAGGCGGTGTCGGACACAGGCGAGCCGTACATGAGGCTGCCGAATGCGCTGCGCTTCCGGAAAGCCTACGATCCGAGTTGCTCCTGTAAGAAGCCGGATGAGAGCTGGGCGCATGCACTGCGCAAGGCGGAGACCATGATCGCGCGCAAGAAGAGCGATGTGCTGGTCACAGAGGCGATCTCGGAGCAGATGACCAACGCGGCGCTCAGAAGGCCAAAGGCTACGCGGGACAAGGCGGAGGTCACGATGATTGGTGTGGCCTCGGCAGCCCCACCGCCGACCTCAAGGGATCTTGAGACCACGGGCAGCGTTCAGGCGACCCCCTCGCCTGCCAGGCAAGGCAGGTCAATCCGGGTGATCGCCCCTGACATCATCCCGGTTCCAGTGCCATAGGCTTGTGAAGACGCCTATTGAAAGGTCCGCAAACGTCCGGTGTGGGTCACGTCCTGCCCTTCAGCATGGCTGTGTAAATGTCCGCTGATCCTGTGCAACCAGACGTTCAGCTTACTTCGGCTCCGTGCCATGAGCCGATCTTCCGCCTTGATGCACTCTGGAATGTTTTGGCGCTTGTAACGAGGCAAACTGATCTCGACAGGTGCACTCCAGACCTACCCGTATGGGAGATGTCCAATCGTAGCCCGCCAGTCCACGACGGGGACTGGCGGGCTCCTTGTGCTTAGTTGGGGGATGCGGCTCTCGGTTTCGGGTGTTCCAGGAAGAAGCGCATCATCTCCCGGCTGGCATTGGGGCCTTTGGGTTCGGTGTAGGACCCACTCGGACTTCCGCCGGACCAGGCATGACCCACCCCGTGAAGAACCCAATGCTCGAGCATCGGGTGTCCGCTGCCATCGCACTCGACCGTGCGGGTATAGCTAATCCCGCCGGGAGCCTGCCCGCAGCTGACAGTTGATCGCAGATCCGAGCTCGCCTTTGACTGAGCAATGACCTGATCCCCATTGATGGGACTGACGGTCGTGTCGCGATCACCATGGAACACAATAGTCGGCACGGGCTGTTCGGCTCCTCTGTGATGAGGCACCCCACCCTGCCGCATGGCAGCAAACGCGGACGGCATGTCACGCGCTGCCCCACATGCTAGCCCAGAATGGACTCCCACGGCGGCATAGAGGTCCGGGTAAGCCGAGCCCATGATCGCGGCGGCTGCGCCACCGGCTGACAGTCCGGCGACGTAAACGCGTCCCGGCTCGACGGAGAAGTCATGCATGATCTGCCGAGTGATGCCGGCGATCAGCGAGGGCTCACCGCGATCCCGCTGCTGATCGGCTGCGTTGAACCAGTTCCAGCACTTCGAGACATTAGCCGACTGGGCCTGCGCCGGATAAGCCACGAGAAACGTCTGCTCCTCGGCCAACTCGTTCATCCGCGTGCCGGCGGCAAAATCGTCCGGTGATTGCGTGCAGCCGTGCAGCATCACCACGAGCGGTACTGGCTGACCCGTGTAGCCGCTTGGAATGTAAAGCTTGTAGGCACGGCTCCCTGCCTCGTTGGCAAAGGTGCTCTCTTCGAAGCGCGCTCCCTCCGGCAGCGGAGCAGGCGCACCGGCTGGATCAGGTCCAACCAATCCATCAAGACCGAGCGCGGAGCCGGGTTGCCCCATGCGGTCGAGGAAGCCGCGCAGCGCCTCCGGCATCTGGGGCAGGCCCAAACCTCCGGCAGAGCTATTAGGGCCGTCAGGAGCCATGTTTGGGAAGTTGAACTTCGGCGAAGTCCACGCCGCTCCTCTGGACGATGGTGGCACGATATCAATGATCCGTGCAGCAGGTCTCTCTCGACGCTGGCCCTCATTCCCGCCTGCGTTGCTTGAAGCAGGTGAGGAGTGGCTACTCGGAAGCCCTCCTTGGAGGATTGCTAGGGCTTCTGTAAGTCGTCCTTCACGGGTGAGACGGGTTGCCTCGAGTATGTCGATGGTTGGCTTCATGTTCATGAGCTCGATCCTGTTATGGGGTGACATGGGGCAAAGCGGGACCTGCCCCTTCTTGTCGGGAAGGGTCAGGCAGGCTCTCAAGACGGGAGACGGATGCTACTCGGTGGTCAGCGTATGCGGTCCTTGAGTGCCTCTTTCACGGCCGAACTGGCGTGCCAGGCGCCAAGGACGTGAAGGGAGGCGATCGTCTGCCGCGCCAGCTCAGGCGTAACATCACCAGCAATGCTGGCGAGACCGAGAACCTGGATATGCAGCATTTCTCCGGCGGCTTGCACGGCCTCGAGGTCCTGGCGACTGTAGTGGCGCAGGCCGAGGTCAAGCTGGTGGCGGTCGACCGATTTCTTCACGGCGTCGTTATGACGGTCAAGCTGGTATCGAATGGCTGTCCGGATGAAGTCAGTCCGGTTCGAGTAGAAGCCCTCTTGGACCAAGAGATCAATATGGCCCAGGTCAACATAGCCCAGGTTGATCGTGATCTTCTCGCTATCGGACGCCTTTGGTCGAAGTTCGTGCACGATGCTGGCCATAGCCGCCCTCCTGGTACCATCCATATAGATGGTAATTGGATGGTCTGCGTCGCGAGTTCAAGCCCGCGTATTGTCTTTCCCTGAATTGAGCCTGCTGCTTTGCGCCTATTTCACAGGATGAGGATCCAGATTGGGAGCACGGGCCTCAAAGGAGCCAGAAGACCAGTCTCGGGGTTTAATGTGGAGAGGCATGGAAACGCCTCGTTCACACGGCACGAACCTGCCGACCCGATATCCTCCTGGACCTCAATGGTGCCCCATGAACGAACATGGCGAAGACTGGCGCTCCAAGCTCGAAGAGGAGGCCGCTCCCGGCGTGCTGCCGGACGATCTCAGCCGCGCCGGCGAGCCCGGCCGGGGACGGGAGGCGAATACCCCCGGGCAGATCCCGGCCCGCGGCTGGAAGGATATCCTCTGGCGTGTGCTCTGGGGGATCTCGGAAGATCGTATCCTGTCGACCTCGGGCGGAGTTGCTTTCTTTGCCCTGCTGGCAGTCTTTCCGGCGATTGCCACCATCGTGTCGCTGTACGGGATCTTTGCAGATGTCAGCACGATCAGAGGTCACCTGTCCCTACTATCGGGCATTTTGCCCGGCGGGGTGCTGGAGCTCATCGGGGAGCAGATCTCCCTGATCGTCACCCAGAGCAACGACACGCTCAGTGTCGCCTTTATGATCGGCTTTCTGGTGGCACTCTGGAGTGCGAACTCGGGCGTGGCAGCCCTCTTCGATGCACTCAATGTTGTTTATGGTGAGAAGGAGAAGCGCAGCCTGCTGCGCTTCTACGCCACAACGTTCCTGATCACCCTTGGCATGATCGGCTTCGTCATCCTGGCCATCAGTGCGGTAGTGGTCGCGCCCGTCGTGCTCACCTTTGTGGGCTTCGCGACCCCAGCCAAACAGCTCCTGACAATCCTACGCTGGCCGATCCTTCTCCTGATTGTGGGCATGTGGCTTGCTGTCATTTACCGCTACGGCCCGAGCCGTCGTGACCCGAAGTGGCGCTGGGTAACCTGGGGCAGTGTCACGGCTGCGGTGCTTTGGCTTGCGGCGTCAATGCTGTTCTCTTGGTATGTTGCCAACTTCGACAGCTACAACAAAACCTATGGCTCGCTGGGTGCTGGCGTTGGCTTCATGGTGTGGATCTGGTTGTCGGTGGTGATTGTCCTGCTTGGTGCTGATCTCAATGCCGAAATGGAGCACCAAACGGCCCGAGACAGCACGGATGGGACGCCCAAGCCGCTAGGTGCCCGCGGTGCCAACATGGCGGATCACGTTGGTGCATCGCACGCCTGACATGGCTCTACGCTGTAGCCAGAGACGCCCCAAGCCGCTGCCGCGCCCCTGTTCAAAAAGCTTGATAATGCCAGAGCTTGGGCCGAGAGAACCCTACCACGCAAGTTCCGCGGAGTTCGTTAAACGGGGCGTTATGGAATGTAGCGCCACGCAATGGTCCGCTCCGGGTCTTGGTCGTGTCAAAACACTTTGGCATGAGACGGAGTGCGGCCTTTTACGCTCCAAAGCCCTTCAACATCATTGGCGTGCCCAAACCGGCCGATTGTTGATCGATTGAGCCTCCAATCACCTGGGGAGTGGTGTGAGCGTGGCGCTCTTGGACTTAATAAGCGGGCAAAGCCCCGCCCCTACGCCCTGAGAGCGGCCATGAGAGGCTGGATACCCAGGATGTTCAGCACCCGGGTGAGATTGTAGGCGAGCACGTGCAGGGCCATCTCGCCCCTCACCTTCGGCAGCCGCTTCATCAGGAAGTGGGTGGCGCCCATGCGCATCTTGATCGTGCCGAACGGGTGCTCGACCACCTCCCGCCGCTGGCGCATCGCCCCAGGGTTCAGATCAAGGCGGCGCTGGACCGCCTCCAGAACCGCCTCGTGCTCCCAGCGCGTGATCCGCCGCTGCGGAGCTGTGGTGCAACGGCTCTTGAGCGGGCAGCCCTGGCAAGCCATGGTCCAGTAGCGCCGGAGCGTCAGCCCTCGCTCGACGTTGCTGTAATAGTACCTGAGCTTCTCGCCCGCCGGGCAGCGGTAGACGTCCTCCTCGGGCAGGTAGACGAAGTCCTGCTTGCCGAACCGGCCGCTGGACTTGGCGCCTGAGGTCATGGGCTTGGGCAGGGTGACGGTCACTCCAGCCTGCTCGCAGGCCAGGATCTCCTCGCTGTCCCAGTACCCGCGGTCAGCGACAGCGTCGAGCTGGTCCACCTCCAGAACAGCCTTGGCCTCCTGGCCCATGGAAGCAAGTTGAGCCCGATCGCAGCCGTCGTTGGTCACCTCATGCGCCACGATGAGATGGTGCTCGGTTTCGACCGCCACCTGCACATTGTAGCCCGCGACCCCGGAGCCGCGTCCGCTGGTTGCCATGGAGCGCGCATCCGGATCGGTGAGCGAGATCTGCTGATCGGGAGAGGCCAGCATCTGCGCCTTCAACTCCGCCAGACGCTGCGTCTCCTGCTTGAGCCGGGCGATCTTCTCTTTCAGCCGGGTAGTCCTGGCCGCCAAGGCCTCGGAGGGCTCCTGCCGATCGGCGGTGTCGAGCTGCTGGAGATAACGCCCAACGCTCTCCTCGATCTGAGCACGGCGGCGCTCCACCTTGGCGCGGGTGAAGTTCTTATCCCGGTTGTTGACTGCCTTGAACTTGGAGCTATCGATGGCCACGCTAGCGGTGTTCAGAAGCCCCAGCTTGCGGCACAGGGTGACGAACTGGGCGCAGACCTGACGGATGGCGCGGGCGCTGTCCTTGCGGAAGCTGGCGATCGTCTTGTGATCAGGAGCCAGGCGTCCCGTCAGCCACATCAGCTCAACATTGCGGCCGGCCTCGCGCTCCAAGCGTCGGCTCGACGGCACCCGGTTGAGATAGCCGTAGATGTACAGCTTGAGCAGAACCGCAGGATGGTAGGACGAGCGTCCGGTGGCTTCGGGCACGACGCCACTAAAGCCGAGTGCCCTCAGATCGAGCGCGTCGACGAAAGCATCAATAACGCGGACTGGGTTGTTCTCATCAACCCAGTCGTCCAAGCTTTCGGGAAACAGGGTGGTCTGGCTGCGATCCACGCCTTCAACAAAGCGTCTCATCCGATCCCCCAAACAGAGCGGGCAGTCCTACCACTAACCGCGTTTTGACACAGCCAGGGTCATACAGCGACGATCCCCAGCTTTCAGGAACGTCCGCTGTTACTGCCCTAAGCCGACCTTCGGCTTAATTCCGAGAAGTGCCGATTTCGTTGAAAAAGTCCTCGTGATTAGCGACGGATCGTGATTCCCTGATCGGGCATTCTCAGCGGAGGAT
>NZ_JBWBEW010000082.1:0-8330 GCF_056148915.1 Microvirga sp. jy35
CATCGCCTTTCCAAACGTCGGCTCGAAGTGGCCTTTGGCATTTTCCTGCTGCTGGTCTGCGCCCGCTTCGCCGCAAGCCTCCTAGTCTGAAGAATGTCCTCGCAAAGCCATTCTCGATCTTACCATTCACTTGACGTGATACCGCTTCTGGTCTTGCGCCTTAATGGCCGCTTCTGGCACGCCTGAGACTTAGCGGCTAAGTCAGTTTGCCGTCGCGAAGCGGACGTACCCTACAGGCATAGAAGCCTCACTATTTGTGCCGCTACAGATATGTGATTGCTCTTTTGTAGGGGCAACGTGACGCCTGAAGGGCCGCAAAGCACGAAGAATGCTTTTTCGCCAGCCGATGCTTGCGTCGATCCATGACAACTGCCTGACTGCAGTTGCGATGTTCCCTCTCGGCTGGAACTTCGTCAATTCGGCAATGTTAGGCGCGTGTGTCGGAAAGGCGGTCACATGCCCAATCTCTCCAGTACTTACTTCCGCTTTGGTGCTTTCGTGGCTCCTTTCCACGATCCTGAAGGCGATCCCACTGAGGCGCTGGAAAGAGACCTCGTGCTCGCGACCGAACTCGACGCGCTCGGCTACGATGAGGTCTGGTTCGGTGAGCATCACTCAGCAGGGTGGGAGATCATCGCCTGTCCAGAGATTATTGTCGCGGCTGCTCTTCAGAGGACACGGCGCATCAAACTTGGAACAGGAGTGGTCAGCCTACCGTACCACCACCCGTTCATGGTGGCTCAGCGCGTCGTTCTTCTTGACCATTTAGCCCGCGGCAGACTGATGTTCGGGGTTGGTCCTGGAGCGATCCCAGGAGACGTCCGGATGCTTGGTGTTGATCCCGACGAACGTGGTCCCCGCTTTGTGGAGGCGCTTGAGGCTGTTCTCGCGCTGTTTCGAAGCACGGAGCCAGTGTCCCGGCAGGGGCGGGGCTTCACGCTCTCAAACGCCCAACTTCAGCCCCGTCCCTTCACAACGCCCCATCCGCCTCTCTACATCGCCAATTCGTTCTCAGGCCGCGGCATCGTTGCAGCGGCTGCACACGATGCAGGGGTTCTCCAGCTTGGCGGTGGTCCTGACCTTGGTGAGCGAATACGCCAGGCAGAGAAGGAGGCCGAAGCTCTGGGCCTAGTCCTCGACAGAAGCCGATTGCTCATCGTGATTGAGGTGCATGTCGACGTAACCCGCAAACTTGCCCTCGATGCAATCAGGGTTGGCGCTGGGCGGGAACGGCTCGAATACTGGTCCGATACGATTGGACTGCCTCGTCCATCGTACCCGCTGCACCAGCATGTTGACGCGATGGTTGCGGAGCAACGACTGATTGCAGGATCGCCAGGCGAGGTAATTGACTCCGTGAGCTCTATCGTACGGGAGGTTGGTCCCATCGGCGGGTTGCTGATTTCCGCTCGGGAATGGGCCAGCCCTGATCAGTTGCGGCGTAGCTATGACCTCTTTGCTCGAGAGGTGATCCCCGCGTTTCGCGAGGAGAGTCCATCCGTACACCCGACCGTCACCGAATTTGACAGCTGATAGTTCGTTCCGTGCTCCGATAGAGTGACAGTCATCAATGAGCAGCTTCTGTACCAGCTGGCCCCATCTCTGCGGCTTCGGCGGCCAGCAAGAGGGCCCTGCCCAGTTCGCGCGCCTGCTGCGGAGCCATGACGAGTGGCAGCACGTGATCGGCGCCAGGTGGCGGATGATCCGGCGCTTGAGCATAGCCCAAGATCATCATCGCCTCGCAGCCGCCAAGCGTACCGACCGAGTATGAGGTGAGGGTGCCAAGCATAGCTTCGTCAAACAGTGGCTTCATCATTCTCTCTTGCGGAAGGTATTCCTGTCATTTCTACGACAGCTTCGGCTTGGCCAAGGTGTTCAGCCGCACAAGCCAGCACTCATTCATGCCGGCCTCTTCGATGAAGCCGTCAGGAGGGCACTAGGGGGTTGCCCAGCAAGGCGTCAGTGCGATTCAGAGGGGGTGAGTTGCGATCGTCTTTCCTCGAAAAGCGTGACTAGGCGGTCAGCCGCTAAGCGGATATGCGCCTGACGTCGCACGTCCTCATGCATCACCAGCCATAGTCCCTCCGACTCGAGCTCCAAGCTCGGGGAGAGGCGAAGAAGCTCCGGCTCCGCGTCACCGACAAACCGGGGAAGGATGCCAAGTCCAAATCCCGCCCGCACAGCATCGAGAATGTTAACTGCTTGCGAGCAACGCAGGTCGGCTGGCCTGCGGCGGCGCTCGCGCAACCAACGCGCGGTTGGCAATGCCGCTCCTGCCTCATCAAACCCGACCCACCGGCACGCATTGTAACGGCTATCCTCGAAAGCCTCTGGGTCGGCCGCCGCATACCTTCGGCTTGCATAGATGGCGTAGGCAGGAGCCCCCAATCGACGGATTACAAGCGATCCCGTTTCCGGGCGGCGGTTTCTGAGTGCAAGGTCCGCTTCGCGCCGAGTCAGGTCCGCTAGGCCGTAGGAGTTGAAGATCTCGACCGCGACGTGAGGAAGTTCTGCCACGAGGTCAGCGGCGATGCCGGCAAGAAACCGGCTCATCCACCCGCCTGCTGCGATCCGGACTGATTGAGTAAACGTGCCTTCCTCGCTCGCTCCAACGGCAGCGTTCGCGGCCATCTCCATACGCTCCGCATGCGGCAGGAGGGCAGCCCCGGGGCCGAGCAGGAAATAGCCATCAACTCGTCTCTGGAAGAGAGCTGTTCCCAGGGCGGCTTCAAGAGCCTGGATACGGCGACCGATGGTTGGCTGACTGAGGCCCAAAGCCCGGCCTGCGGCTGAAAGGCTGCCGGTGCGAGCTACGGCAAGAAAGATACGGAGGTCGCTCCACTCAACCATGGCTCTTCAATTCTGAATAAGCTGAATTCAACTATGATAATTGTAGCACGAAATTTGTATAGGCAGCATGGTCGTATGACAAACATGCTGCCCCTTAAGCAAGCTTTGACTGCCACTCTCATCAAGTGGCTGAAGCGGGTATCCACAAGCGAGGGCCGCCGCCGGAACAGCATTCCGGACGTGCTGAGCACGCTGAACAATCAACACCTGAAAGATATCGGTCTTGAGCGCTGCCGTGAGGGATACGTGGCAATCCATCCTCCGGACGCGGATCAAGGCACACAAAGCCGGGTATGGGCTACAAGCGGGGTCTGGACTGCTCACTTACGGCCGGCCTATGAGCACAGGCAAATGCCAGAAGGAGACTGAGCCTGGGTATGTGAAGACTCCCCTAAGTCTTGAAGTACTCGCGAACCTTTGCAGGTTCTTCTCACAATCCCCTAGCCTAGCTGGAGCTTCTGGCACTGGGCCGAACTTAAACTTACTTCCGCACTCACGGAGTAAGCTGACCTTCAGTTGGCCAAGCCTAACGGCTCAGATTGAACCTGATTGGACATTGGTGAGACGATGGTGTGTGAGCGTACAGCGAATTAGGCAGTCAATCTTGGGCTGCAGGATCGCAGCAGCTTAAGTATTTGCAGGCGCCTATTTGCGCCCGAATTGCGCGTTTGACGGTTTCTCTGTGCCAGAATGGACTTGGCGCACGTTGTCTTCAGTTAGCCCTATCAGTCACGGTGGACCAAATGGAGAGCGTCATGGGAGCTATTTGGAACCAAGCTTGGAAAGCTGCCGTCATTCCGGCCGTAGTCCTAAGCTCTTCAACCCTCGGCCAGACGAGCGGAGCGTGGGTTGACCCGCCCGCCGATCTATCTGCGCTTTCAGCGCAGCCGACCGTGCGGCACCCTTCAGTTGAGGACTCCTCCCAAGCAAGGGTCTCATCGGCACCGGCGATTGCGGCTCCTGTATCAGAGGCGGGACCAAGACCTTCTCTCAGCGCTGTTCATCCGAATTCCAAAGCTCGAACAGAGGGGTTCTCTTTCCAGCCATTGGGACAGCAGGGGCAATCTGCCCCATCTCAGGCTGTTCCGCGACAGCAAAATGCCCAATCTGCCTCGGAACCCGCAGGCGCGCCGGCGAGCACCTATAACATGACGACTCGGCTAAGCCTCGTCACAGGTCGGTCAAGCTCTCGGGAGCAGGCCGCGCAGACGTTAGCAGTCAAGTATCTTAACCTCTGGTCGGCCTCAAACCGTCAGGCGCTCCAAACGACGCCAGAATTCTACGGCTCGAGAGTACTCTTCCACGGAAAGAGGATGAGCTTTGGACAGCTACTTGCCGAGAAGCGCCGCTTCGCTCAACGGTGGCCCGACCGAGACTATCGTTATCGCCCTGAGACACTGAACGTGCGATGCAGCTCTGGCACGAACACATGTCGGGTGCGTTCAGCTTTTGACTTTGAGGCGGTCAACTCCAAACGGGACGAACGCTCCCGCGGGGTTGGGACGCATGAGTTGGTTGTAAGCTTCGCAGGAGAGCGGCCGGTGATCATCTCCGAAACAAGTCGTGTGCTGAGCAGGAAGGATCATCAATGATCGGGAGTTGGCACAGAGAATTGCAAGAATGTAGGCGCATCCGCGATACTAAATAGTTCGTCTTAGGCCGCATCTAACGCGAATAGAGACCTAGTACTAAGGCGAAATTCTCACGGGCCTTCTACCAATTGTAGCTATATTGACAGCCAAAGCAGCAAAGATACGATGAAGTCGTTTGCTCTTGAAGGTTTATTGCCGAAGCAGGCTTTGCAGGAATGATTTTGGCTGCTGTGTTGTAAGCAGTGTGCGGATGAGCACTGCAGTGATAGATCTAAGCGGTTGTGTGATGCCCATCCAGCAGCACCTCACGTGCTCGCCCCAGCTTACTAGCTGCTGGGAGCGCTCCTGATGGAGGTCCGATATGTGCGGACGAAACCTAGCAGAACTTACAAGTCGCTGCGCGAGCCTGGATGTCGTCTCATTCAGCCGAGCGCGCGGGGAAGCTCGCAGGAAAGTTGGCAAGACGGTCGTAGTAGCGCTCTTAGGAATGCTACTCAGTGGTCTAATGATGGCCGCGAAGCAAGTCCTGGCAGTGGAGAGCGAGCTTGGAGCGAGCAATCGTTCTGAAAGCCAGGATCGTCAGACAACAGAACAGGCTTCTGAGCCGGTAAGTCGGACAAGGACAAGCATTGTTGGTGCTGCTCCCGGTATCCTGCCGTTGCTTGTTATGTCACCGGAACGGCGGCAACTCGCAAAGGATATCGAGCTGTTCCTGCAACAGAGCAAAATAGAAGAAGCGGAAAAACACCTCAATAAGGCAGTAGACGTCGGGACCTTAGCTATTCTACTCCTCGACAAACTTCGAACGCCAGGCTTGTTAGTTGAACTGCAGGCATTTGGTACTTCAAATGATGATCAGTTCACCATGCCTTCAGCTATTCCTGAGGAACCAGCATCACCGCTACAAAATGGCTCTGGTGCGCCTCACACTGTCTCAACGTCTAATGAGCTTGCAGAGTTGAAGATTGCAAGAGACCGGGAACAGCAACGGGCGAACGCGCTTTCCCGTGACCTTACGACCGTGACGGAGGAGCTGCATGCGCTTCAAGCTTTGCGGTCGCGAGAGGCCACTTCTGCGGCCGTAAACGCTCAACAATGGGCAGAGCTCAAGGCATCTTCTGAGAAGGAACGTGAGCGGGCAGACGCTGTGATGCGTGATCTTGCCGCCACGGCGGAAGAGCTTCAGGCTGTTCAGAGACTGCGGGAGCAGGATGCGGTTCTTGCCGCATACAACCGCAGAGAACTAAAGGAATTGAGAGAGGAACTTGAGCGAGAACGACTAAGGAACCAGGCCGCGTCTGCCATGAGCCAGAAGGCGGAACAATCGCAGAGCACCAAGAGCGGTGAACCGATAGGCGTGGCAAGCCTCGCACCACCTCCTAGTGCTAGTTCACCAGGGCCATTGCCAGTCTGGGTGGCGGCTGTTCAGGCAGACACGGATAAACTTCGTGGCGTCCCGATCGTTGTTGATGCAGCAACGCTTTCCCTACAGGATCGCACCGTGCGCCTATTTGGAGTTCAGACGGATGGTGATGCAGTCAGCTCTGATGAATTGACCAAGTATCTGGATGGTCGCGAAGTGGATTGTGAGCCTGCAGGTCTGACAGATGTTTATCGATGCCAAGTCAACGGGAGGGATCTATCCATGGTCGTGTTGTTCAATGGCGGTGGACGGGCCACGGCGGATGCTACCTCGGCACTTACACTTGCAGCGGATAGAGCACGATCATCTCGTGTAGGGATATGGAGTAAGTAGCTTATTCGCTCAAGGCGGCGCAGACACATCGAACCCTAGATAATTGTCTCCTTGGGTACACTTCAGAAGTGGACCGGATATCCGCTCAGACAGACATCGCCAGATGTTCCTGGATGGTATGGAAGCTTCAGAGTATGACCTACTTCAGACCCTCACAACATCTAAACGTTGCCGCTATCGAGGTATGCGGTCGGCTCAGCAGGGTCATCGGCGGATACGCGCAACACGGTGACACCAAGCAATAACTGTCAGCGGTTCTTAACTGCGCCGCGATGGAGAACTCGGCTCGTCTCAGACACAATCGCAGGCTTACCGCTGGATAAATTCACAACAAGCTCGTGTTCCCCGATCCCAAGGGAGCGCCGGCCTTGGCCGGAGCTGGCAGCTGAAAAGTCGAAGATGGCCCAAACTGTGCAACGCGCTCCGTCGCTCTCGCAAGCCACCATTGTTGTCTCTGGTCGATAGCGATAGGTCCGTTGAGGCCATCGCTCCACGAACCGGCGCTTCTCAGCAAGCACAGAGCCTATAGTTCTCTCACGACCATGAAACGTAACGGTGGAGCCGTAAAACGATGAGGCCGCAGCGAGTGTCAACGGGTTCGGCGCAGACCAAAAGTCAAGATAATCGACAGCTAGAGCGTGAGCAGCTTGTGCGGGGGTGGCAGTGTTATCTGGACGAGCAGGCGGATCGATCCAGGCCGGGTTCGCTTGGGCGGTCGCATAAGGCCCCCAGAGCAGCAGACAAGAGATAAGTGCAGTTCTCGACATACGGAGGGACACCGACAACATGCCGTTCTCCTATAGAATCGTTCAACCTAAGAAATGCTTATCATAGAGCGTGGCTTCCTTATGGCAAAATGACATTGAGGCCTTCGCCGGGGAGGCTCAAAGCCAATCTGAGATATGTCGTACCTCAGCCGCAGTTTTCGGTGATGAACGAAAGCAAACGCGCTTATCAGCTGCTGTTCATCTTGCTCCAAGTAGGCTAGCTACGCTCACAAATCGCACCTGAAAGATACCTCCGGGTTGGTCGCCTGCTGCCAAGGATGATCGAGCCGGATCTCCATCCGAAACTCGAACCTTTTAGGATCACCCAATATACGGTCTAGGTGGAGCTTGGGCGATGAGCGGCGTTGCCACGGGATTGATCCGTGAGGTCAGATATGACGGAAGAACAGGAACAGATGCTGCAAGCTGTGTTGAGGAACCAGGAGGTGATCATGAATGTCCTCGCTGAAATCCTCACCGTTGGTCTGGCTGAACTGCCAATGGGTTTGCGTCGTGGTGATGCGATTGCGGAACTAGGCACCTGCGTTGGCTTCACGCACTATATCCTGGCAGATCTTGACAGCTACGGTAGCTCAGAGAGCCAGGGGCGTGGCGAGAACTAGTTGAGCGAGACGTTGTACGCTTGACAAGCGTTCGCGCCTTCAAGTGCCTAAGCTGGTGTGCGTTTGGTGCAAGACCCGGTCAAGGATTAGGCTTGCTGAGGTGTTTGCAACCGAAGGCGTGCCACAACTCCTTCGTTCGGCTTCACCTTATACCAAGACTACCTGGTTTCGACGTAGGCGACGACGAGCTAGCCAACTCGGCCTAGGGGATCGACTTCTGGGCTGGGTCGATCTGGTTGAGGACGTCCTTCCACTCCTGCGGGATGGGCTGCCGTGGACGGTCATCAAAGATTACTCGCAAGCCATTGCCGATCCGCATAAGACTTGTACGACCGAGTTTAGGATCGGACGGTCCTTCGGGACTGCCGCTACTGCCTTGGCCTCCGGCTGCCACGGCGAGTGCGCCGTAGGTTTCTGACTCCTCACGCAAAACGTTCCTCCTTCAGCCTCTCCGGGCTGTAGGCGACATGACCACACGATTGTGGGATCATTCGTTAGATGCACGCAGAATTAGCCCAAGCCAGGCGATGTCTACTTGGCCTGGTGCCTCGGGATCGGAAGGCGTTGTCTGCCAGACCAAGAACCATCGGGATGGATGATCACTCCTGATACCGCTCTCGGCCGCTCCTGCATCGACGTGGGTGCTCTCGCGGAAGGTCTGCTCCTGATGTTGTGGACGGCTCCCACCCAGCGGTGAGGTAGCATGGCTGTTGTCAGCAGCCAGCGACACAGGAGCAGCCCA
>NZ_JBWBEW010000083.1:0-8312 GCF_056148915.1 Microvirga sp. jy35
CCGACCCGGATCTCGTTCCAGGTCACGTCCAAGATCGACAGCCGCACGATCTTGGGCGAGATGGGCGCCGAGCAGCTGCTGGGACAAGGCGACATGCTTCATATGCAAGGAGGCGGCCGCATTGCTCGCGTGCACGGCCCCTTTGTCTCAGACATGGAGGTCGAACGGGTCGTTGCTCACCTCAAGCGACAGGCCAAACCTGTCTACGTGGAGGCGGTCACGGCCGAGGAGGACGAGGAAATGGAGCCGGAGGAGGCTCCGGTCTTCGACGAGAACGAAATTGGGCTAGGGTCGGGCGAGTTGTTCGACCAGGCGGTCTCGATTGTCCTGCGGCACAAGAAGGCCTCTACCTCGTACATTCAGCGTCGCCTGCAGATCGGCTATAACCGGGCGGCCTCAATCATGGAGCGGATGGAGAAGGAAGGGATCGTCGGACCTGCCAACCATGCGGGCAAGCGCGAAATCCTCATCGGAACGGCTGGAGCGGACGAGGACTGAAGCTGACAGCAGACCTGACTGGCACACGCAAACGAGCATCGTCTCAGCCTCTAGCAGTCGGTGTAGCCTGCCAGCTTCATCTCACCTCCACACCGTGCCCTCGGGAGTCTTTTGGTTCTCCCGAGGGCTTCCGTTTCAGGGATCCTTTCTTCAAACCATGAAGTGCTTGTGTCGCGCACCGCGCAAAGCTCGATTGCTGGGAGATGCAGGCAAGGACCTCGTGTGGTCGCCCCAGGTAAAGCGACACAGCCAATCAATGATCAAGCGTTAATCCATACCATAAACTGGCAATAGCCCTGCTTGAAAATTTTGAGACAGGTGGGACGAAGATCAGGCCTCCCGCGCAGGAGCCGACTTGAACCGCGTTCAGGTTGAGCTTAGCCCGTATGCTCACCCCTTTCGCAACACAGAATGCAGCTATAAACGATCTCTCAACATATTTGCGAAAAGCTGAGTAGAGCGCCGCCCTTGAGGGAACCTGGCCGATGTTCAGTTTGCGTCTTGTCGTATGCGGAATAGTATTCATCCTGCTGGTTCCAAGTTCAGGCATGGCCGAGCCAGACTTTAACATCGCCGAAGTCGATGTGGATTGGCAGCTTGCCTCGCTTCCCCTGCCGCCTGATCTTGAGCCGATCACCACATCAGCCATTCTGGAGATTGCTTCTCTTCCCCGTGCTCTCAAAGACCGATCCAGGTATCTGCCTGCCATCACCGAAGTGGCCGCAGCCAACGGGGTGCCGCCGGCCCTTGTTGACGCTGTTGTGCAGATTGAGAGCCGGTACGATCCGGCTGCTGTTGGCAGCATCGGCGAGATTGGGCTCATGCAGGTGAGACCCAAGACAGCCGCGTTGCTGGGGTTTGAGGGATCCTCCGCCGAACTGGCTGAGCCAACGACCAATCTCCGCTATGGTGTGGGGTATCTGGCTAGAGCCTGGAGACTGGCCAATGGAAACCTATGTCGCGCACTGATGAAATACCGCGCCGGGCACGGCTCAGACAGAATGAGCGCCCTCAGCATCGAGTACTGCCGAAGGGCTCGCCAGCACCTTGCTGCAGTGGGAACTCAATTGGGAACTCCAGTTGGAACACCCCCGCAGCGAGCGATCAGCACGCGAGGCCGAGGTAAGGACATTGAGCGCAAGCGCCCGACAAAGCTCACGACTGCGGTATCCAGGGCGCGTCTACACGGGAGAGAGCGGATCCGCTCCAGTTGGCTGCAGCAAGCTGGAGGGGGCAACAGAGCTTGGAACAAGAAGCATCGCGTTGGCGAAAGGGCACGCCAGAAAGACCGCTCCGTTCGGCTTGTGTACCGAACAGTAGCCCGAGTTATCCGCCTGCGAGTCGCAATACCGAAGAGCCGGATTGCATCCCGTTAGCACAGCGGCAATCTTAACATACAGTCTGCTCCATCACAGTTTGTGTCGACACAGACAATCAGCAATGCAACCGAGTCAGAATGGCCCGCTGCAGCGGCAGTATGTGACTCACTCATGCGGAGTTATGTTTAGAACCAGAGTTTGCGATGAGACCAACAAAAAGAGCGCTGCCTGATCACGGCAGCGCTCCCTTATTTTGTCTGGCCCGGTTTCAGGTTATTGGGCTGTCTTCCTCACCGGCTCGCGAAGCTCTTCAGGGAGAGGCTCTGGCTCTGGAGGAGGGTTGGTCTCCTTTGCTGCCTTCAGGAGGCCTGACGTCTCAAGCGAGCGGCTGAGAGCGACAATGACATCGTCAGCAGCCGAGATATTACTTTCCTTCGTGGCTGCCCGGGATTGATCCAGCATATCGAGCACCGCCTCGACCTGCTGGCTTGAGAGCGGCACCTCAAGGTTCGACTGGAAGCCGTTGAGAGCGATATAGCGCCACTCATAAGTGAACTCGGTAGTCACCTCCGGCCCGAACCAAGTCGGGATCTCGAAGGCCTCTGCCCGCTGGATCTCATGAAAATCGACGGTGATGAGATCAAAGCTGCTGGGATATACAACACGATCAAGCTGTATCCTGTGGCTCAGACCGCTCTGCGGTAGCAGGTGGAGGCGGTCATAAGAGATCTGCCCGATGCACAGGCTAAACAGAGCCTCGGCATGTTCCCGTGGAAGCGGCGCTAGCTTTTCTACCAAGTTCCCTTCTGAATCTTGTCCTGACAGCACAAAGTGAGCTTGATCCGCTTCCAACCGAACAAGTTGGTCTTTGCCGGGCTGGGATGAGAGGTAGCCCTCGACGACTTGGCGGTCGATCCCTCGTTCTCGCGAAATGAGGCGAGCAATGCATGGAGAAACAAGGAAGCGTCGAGCATTCTTCATGGGAGCACCTGCAAAAAACATGACTATTAAAACGCAGGGCACATGGTCTGCTCGAACCTGTTTACAAATGTTTACCATATCCTTTTAAGGCATCGAGATCTGTCGCGCGCCAGTTGCTCAGTCAGCGGTGATGCGTTCCTCCTCATTCAGCGGATGGAGATCGCGCACCATCTGATGGAGACGGGAGGTATCCAGATGGGTGTAGATCTGGGTGGTCTCGATGCCAGCATGGCCGAGCAGTTCCTGCAGCACGCGCAGGTCCGTGCCCCCTGAGTGCATGTGGGTGGCAAAGGCATGGCGCAGCACATGCGGCGACACCCGCTCGGGGCTAGAGAGCCCCGCCGCGACCGCTGCCTCCTTGATCTCCAGCAGGGCAGCTTGGCGCGTCAGCGCCTTGGCGCCATTGCGCACCGAGTGGAACAGCCAGGGGGAGGGCGCTCCGCCGGAGTAGGCGCGGGCCAGCGTCTGCCACTGGGCGATGGCTGCAAGGGCACGAGGCGCTGCTTATCGCCCTTGCCGCGCACCAGCAGCATGCGGGTGCCGGAAGGCGCCGCATCGGAGGGCAGTGACAGCGCCTCGCTGATTCGCATACCCGAGGCATAGAGCGTCTCGAACAGAGCCGCCCGCCGGGCATACCCGGCCTGCCGGTACAGCCCAAGCGAGGGATCGGCCGCGAGGGCATCGGCGGTCTCCAGCAGCGTCTCCGTCTCGGCAATCGACAGGACGAAGGGCAGCTTGCGAGGCCGGCGCATGGTCGACAGGTGGGCTGTGGGATCGCGGGAGCCGAGCTCCTCGGCGATCAGGAACTTGTGCAAGCCACGCGCGACCGTAATCCGTCGGGCCATGGTCGATCCGGCGTAGCCGCGCTGATCGAGAGCGGCGATATAGTCCCGAATGTGCTCCAAGCCCACATCGTTGAGGCCGAGGCTGTTCTCATCCAGCCAGACAAGGTAGCAGTTGAGATCGTCGGTGTAGGTGTCGATGGTGCCGGCTGCAGCACCGAGTTCCGTCGCAAGAGCGTCAAGCCACAGCTGGGCCAGCCGATGGTTGGTCCTCATGAGGTCCTCCTGATCAGGAGGACCTTGCCACAGTACTAACTACCGACTTCTTGTTAAAATGCTTGCCTGCCACAAACCGGGACGGTTGTCCGACGTTGCCAGTTTCTCCGTAGATTTGAGCTGTTATCCGAGTTCGAAGGTCGAGATCCCATAGGTTCGGGTAAGCGGCAGGTCCGGCCGCACGCCACGGTACATCCGGGCTGTCTCAAACACCGGTGAAAGGCTGAAGCGGGCCGCCAGCTGAACGGCAGCCTGGTTCGGCTCGGGCAGATCCAGGAAGACCGTAGCCCCCTTAGCCTGCGCTGCAAGGGCTTGGAACAGCAGGTCCGCCTCACGCTCACTGTCGGCAAAGAGGGGACCGATCCTATAGCCGTCTCGGCATTCCCGAATGACGCCATAGCCCCTGATTGTCCCATCCTCCACGAAGGCCATGGCAGTCCGGGCCTCCGACCTGAGCCAGCAGCGCAGAAAGGCCTCTCGCGGCGCGGCAAAGAACGAGCGGTCGTAGGCCAGAACGGCCGCGACGAGGTCAGAGCTCACTAACCTCAGGCGCTTGTCCCGAGGAGGTTCGACCTGCGGGCTGCCACCAAAGCGCACGTTGCGGTGGGCGAACACGAAGCCAGACCGGGCATAGTTCTCCTGCTGGGCGACGACACCATCGAGGCCGACTGTGCGGTCCTCCAAATAGTCCATGCCGGCCTGCCAGAGGCGATAGCCGAACCCATGCCCGCGCTGATCCGGCCGGACAATGTAGAACCCGAGGAACCCGAATGTGCTGGAGTAGCGCACGACCGAGATGGAGCCGATGGGCTCGGCATCAAGATAGCCCATCAGGAACCCTGCTGGCTCAGCAGCCTGAAAGCACTCTGCATCCTTGAGGCCAGGGTTCCAGCCCTCGGCTGCCGCCCAGTCGATTGCCTGATCGAGATCCGTGCGATCCATGACACGGATCGCCAAGGTATCGGTGCTCGCGTGCGCCATTTTCCGCCTCGTCAGGCTTTGCGTCTCATCGAAGAACTTGCCTCGCGGCCCCATGCAGGAGTATGGCTGCTCATAAGATAACTCATAGATGCAAGGCCACTAGGCTTGACTAATGCAACATCTCCTTACGTCGAGATGAGGTCGCCATTAGGGCAGACGGCGGAAGCTTTCGAAGATGGTTTCGTAGAGTCCGGCAACATCAATATCTCGAACCACGTCGGCGTTCGTTTCCCGACCGCTAACATCCCACCAGTCGATCACGGTCATCCTGGTTGCCAGAGGCGAGGTCGTTTCGACCTCGACATTGACCTTACGACCTGAGAACAATCCCAGGCTGCAGCAGCCGGACAACATAAATGAAGAGTCCCGGATCGCTCCGGGGCTCTTCGCATATCACGCTGGAGGCAGGGCTTAGAAGCCGCCCATGCCGCCACCCATGCCACCGCTTGGCATGGCCGGAGCAGCATCATTCTTTGGCGTCTCGGCCACCATGGCTTCGGTGGTGACCAGCAGACCGGCGACCGACGCAGCATTCTGCAGAGCGGTGCGGACCACCTTGGCCGGGTCGACGATGCCGGCCTGAAGCAGATCCACGAACTCTTCCGTTTGAGCGTTGAAGCCGAAGGTGTCCGACGAGGTGTTGTCGTTGATCTTGCCGACGACCGTCGATCCTTCGACACCAGCATTCTCGGCGATCTGGCGGATCGGAGCCTCAAGGGCACGCAGCACGATGTTGATGCCGGACTTTACGTCAGGGTTGTCGCTGGTGAGCTTGGCAACCGCAGCCTTGGCGCGTAGCAGGGCTGTGCCGCCGCCCGGAACGATGCCCTCCTCAACTGCCGCGCGGGTGGCATGCATGGCATCGTCGACGCGGTCCTTCTTCTCCTTCACCTCGATCTCGGTCGAACCACCAACGCGGATCACCGCGACGCCGCCGGCCAACTTGGCCAAACGCTCCTGGAGCTTCTCACGGTCGTAGTCCGAGGTGGTCTCCTCGATCTGCGCCTTGATCTGCGCCACGCGAGCCTCAATGTCCTGCGTAGACCCAGCACCATCAATGATCGTGGTGCTTTCCTTATCGATGCGAATGCGCTTGGCGCGGCCCAGCATATCGAGGGTGACATTCTCGAGCTTGATGCCGAGGTCCTCGGAGATCGTCTGACCGGCGGTCAGGATCGCGATGTCCTCGAGCATAGCCTTGCGGCGATCGCCGAAGCCGGGAGCCTTCACCGCCGCGATCTTCAGGCCACCACGGAGCTTGTTGACCACCAGCGTCGCCAGAGCCTCGCCCTCGATGTCTTCTGCCACAATCAGCAGGGGCTTGCTGGTCTGCACCACAGCCTCGAGGATCGGCAGCAACGACTGCAAAGAGGACAGCTTCTTCTCATGGATGAGGATGTAGGGATCCTCGAGCTCCGCGATCATCTTCTCGGCATTGGTAATGAAGTAGGGCGAGAGATAGCCGCGGTCGAACTGCATGCCTTCCACCACATCGAGCTCGGTCTCGGCAGTCTTGGCTTCCTCGACGGTGATCACGCCCTCGTTGCCGACTTTCTGCATTGCCTGAGCAATCATCTCGCCAATCGAAGCGTCGCCGTTGGCCGAGATCGTGCCGACCTGGGCGATCTCCTCGGATGAAGCTACCTTCTTGGCGCGGGACTGGATATCCTTCACGGCCTCAGAGGTCGCGAGGTCGATGCCGCGCTTGAGGTCCATGGGGTTCATGCCGGCGGCCACAGCCTTGGCGCCCTCGCGCACGATGGCCTGGGCTAGAACGGTCGCGGTGGTGGTGCCGTCACCGGCGACATCGCTGGCCTTCGAGGCGACCTCGCGCACCATCTGGGCGCCCATGTTCTCGAACTTGTCGGCAAGCTCGATCTCCTTGGCGACGGTCACGCCGTCCTTGGTGATGCGCGGAGCACCAAAGCTCTTTTCCAGGACCACATTGCGGCCCTTGGGACCCAGCGTGACCTTCACGGCATTCGCGAGGATGTCTACGCCGCGCAGCATGCGATCACGAGCGTCGGAGGAGAATTTTACGTCTTTGGCAGCCATGAGCTAACCTCCTGTGGTTCTTACCTGTTTGGTCTGAGCTGTTTTAAGCGGCCTTCTGGGCTTCGGCTGTCTTCTCAATCACGCCCATGATGTCGGATTCCTTCATGATCAGGAGATCCTGACCGTCGATACGCACCTCGGTGCCGGACCATTTGCCGAACAGGACGCGGTCGCCGGCCTTTACGTCGAGGGCGACAACCTTGCCGCTCTCATCGCGGGCGCCGGGACCGACGGCGACGATTTCGCCCTCTTGCGGCTTCTCCTTGGCGGTGTCCGGGATGATGATGCCGCCGGCCGTCTTTTCTTCAGCTTCGATGCGGCGGACGACAACGCGGTCGTGCAGCGGACGGAATGTCATGGGTGAGCCTCCTCGATTTGGAATTGGGGGCACTCGTCTGCGCCGAGCAGCACGATTAGCACTCGACGCATGGGAGTGCTAACGCGAGTTGATACCCCAGGGCCTCTTGGGAGGCAAGAGCCCCTGGAAAGGCTAAGCGAAGGTGCCCGGATCCTCGGGAGCAACGTTGGAGTGCTGGTGACCCTCGTAGCCCATCAGTTTGGGCCTACCTTGACGCATTTCGACAGCTGACGGGCGAGGGGAGGCTCGGATCATTGTCTCAAACGGCAAGCCTCACCTGTTGCATAGGCTGTTCACCTGGCAAGCCGCATAGGCCCGCTCATCGCTCTCAAAGGCCATCACCTTCAGAGCTGAGCCACTGCTACCATGTCGACGAGCCGGATCTATCGTCTGAGCTTCTCCAGGCCCAGATCATGCCAGAGCCAGGTGAAGTCGTAGCTGGCCATCGGATCGTCGGGCAGTCTCCGGCTCTTCGACTGATTTTCGATATGTTTCAGCCAGTCGACGACCTTGCGCCGGCCTGCAGCGGTTTGGGCGGCGGCCCTTGGGCTCAGATTCCCGAGCGCCGGGATAGGCTCGTCGAGGGTCTTGCGGTAGTGGTCAGTCAGAGCGCCATGGACGAGTTCGTTTTGCAGTTCGGCCGGAAGATCACTGGCCTTGTCCTGGTGGACGTCACCGTCGTGCTTGGCCATGACTTGGTCAAGCGTTTCGATCTCTGTCAGAGCCGGCCCGACCAGCGCCCCGGCCAAGTCGGCCAGAATGGTCTGTCCGCGCTCGGCCCGCTCGCGGGAGTTCGCCTCCAGCACCAGTGCCCTGTCCGTCAGCTCGATGGTGCCCAGGACCGTGTCGCCCGTGTCGAGTGTCACCCGCAAGGATGGACAAGCTCAGTGTATCGCCGCAAGACTTCGGATCAAGCGCGGCCTCCGAGCCCCTTGCCCATACTGCTCAAGCGGCTGTCGTGCGCTCCTCGCGTTCATCCTCATTGAGCGGATGGAGGTCGCGAACCATCTGGTGGAGGCGGGAGGTGTCGAGATGGGTGTAGATCTGGGTGGTCTCGATGCC
>NZ_JBWBEW010000084.1:0-8164 GCF_056148915.1 Microvirga sp. jy35
CCGAACTCAACCTCTGCGCGCTCCGCTGGAGCGGCGAGGCAAGCCTTACTCCCGCGCTTCCCTCGACCCACGAGACAGGCTAGGACAAAGCCCACAGCCGCCTGCCCGCAAAGGGGAGGGCATGAAGGCGCATGCCCGTCAGGCAAACCCAAAGGCGCGAAAAGAAAAGCCCGGCACGATGGCCGGGCTTTCGCATCACGTGAGGTGACCAAACCTCCCTGCACGGCCTTACTGCACCAGGCGCGGTCCGCCGGTGACCGGGTTCTCGTTCTCGGACAGGATGCCGAGCCGGCGGGCGACCTCCGTATAGGCCTCCACCAGCCCGCCCATGTCCCGGCGGAACCGGTCCTTGTCGAGCTTGTCCTTGGACTTGATGTCCCAGAGGCGGCAGGAATCCGGGGAGATCTCGTCGGCCACGACGATGCGCATCATCTCGCCTTCCCAGAGACGGCCGGTCTCCAGCTTGAAATCGACCAGGCGGATGCCGACGCCGAGGAAGAGGCCGGACAGGAAGTCGTTGACCCGGATGGCCAGCGCCATGATGTCGTCGATCTCCTGCGGGGAGGCCCAGCCGAAGGCCGTGATATGCTCCTCCGACACCATCGGATCGCCCAGGGCGTCGTTCTTGTAATAGAATTCGATGATCGAGCGGGGAAGCTGCGTGCCCTCCTCGATGCCGAGGCGCGTGGCGAGCGAACCGGCCGCGACGTTGCGCACGACAACCTGCAGCGGAATGATCTCCACCTCGCGAATCAGCTGCTCGCGCATGTTGAGGCGTCGGATGAAGTGGGTCGGGATGCCGATGTCGTTCAGATGCTGGAACAGGTATTCCGAGATCCGGTTGTTGAGCACGCCCTTGCCGTCGATCACTTCATGCTTCTTGGCATTCGCCTCGGCATTGAAGGCGGTCGCGTCATCCTTGAAGTGCTGGATGAGCGTACCGGGTTCCGGGCCCTCATAGAGGACCTTCGCCTTGCCCTCATAGATGCGGCGGCGACGATTCATAGGCATGTACCGAGGTTTGAGAAAATCCATGTGCCGTGGCTCCTGGGGATAGTCATTTTTTTAGATCCGCGGCTGGCGTTAAGCGCGGCTTTTCTGCCGGCGCTCCGCTTGAAGGGGCAACCTATCCGATCCCTTGGGCAAGCACAACGCGGGGGAGAGCTGCAGGCGGGTAGCAAGATCAAAGCACCGATCTAAACATGGGGAGAGTCTGGCATCCGCGCGAGTGCGCCCTTATATCGCATGAAGGCCCAAGCATAGGGAGAATAACGGAATGACCTCTTTCGACGACCGGAGAAACGCCTTCGAGAAGCAGTTCGCCCACGATGAGGACCTGCGCTTCAAGGCGACTGCCCGCCGCAACAAGCTGTTCGGGCTCTGGGTTGCCGAGCATCTGGGCAAGTCCGGGGATGAGGCCGAAGCCTATGCCAAGAGCGTGGTCCTGGCCGATTTCGAGGAGGCGGGCGACGCGGACGTCCTGCGCAAGGTCCGCCAGGATCTCGACGGCGCCGGCAACACGACGGGCGATGCCGAACTCCACGCCAAGCTCAATGAGCTGACCGCGCGTGCGATCGAGGAGGTCAAGGCAGGCCGGTAACGGCCCGCTCCACCCGCCATACCTGCTTCTGAAGCCGAAACCTGCCGAAAGGGCGCCATGCCGACCCAACCATCGTTCTCCGAGCGCCTGAAAGGCGGCACGCCCTTGTTCACCGCCTGGTGCGGCCTGCCGGATCCGTCCGTGGCCGGGATCCTGGCCCGGGAGGATTTCGACGCCGTCACCCTGGATACGCAGCACGGCTCCATCGATTTCGCCGCCTCCCTCCAGGCCATCCCCCTGATCGCGGCTGCGGGAAAGCCGGCCCTGGTGCGCATCCCCGTCGGGGACTTCGCCGTCGCGTCGCGCTATCTCGATGCGGGCGTGTCGGGCATCATCGCTCCCATGATCAACACCGTCGAGGATGCCCGCCGCCTCGCCGCCTTCACCAAGTTCCCGCCTGTGGGCGAGCGGAGCTGGGGCGCCTATGGGGCGCTGGCCCTCACGGGACTCGAGCCGGGCGAGTATCTCCGGACGGCCAATGACCTTGCCGTTTCCTTCGCCATGGTGGAGACCCGGGAGGCGCTCGCCATCATCGACGACATCCTCGCGGTGCCGGGGATCGACGGGGTCTTCATCGGCCCCTCCGACCTGTCGATCGCCCTCTCCGGCGGGAAAGGGGTCGATCCGACCAGCGCCGAGGTGGACAAGGCCCTGGACCATGCCCTTGCCCGTGTGAAGGCGGCCGGAAAGATCGCGGCCATCTACGCGGTCTCGGGTGCGCGGGCGGCGGAGCTGTCCGCCAAGGGCTTCCACATGGTCGCCATCGGCAGCGACATGTCCATGCTGCGCGCCGGGGCTCATGCGGCTCTGGCAGCAGCCCGCGCCTAAACCTTGCCAGGATAGGGAAGGCCGAAGGACTGGGCGAGGAAAAGACCTCCCTGCCGCAGGCCCTCCCCGTCGATCCCGTGGGCGAGCCCGGTAGAGAGATGCCACTGGCACGGGATCTCGGCTGCGCCCAGGGCCTCCTTGGAGAAGAAGAACATCTCGACCGGCACCACGTCGTCCTAGTCGCCGTGGACCAGCAGGATCGGCGGCGCCGTCCGGGCCAGGGGCATGAGACCTTCAGGCCCCTCGCCATCCTCCAGCACGAGCAGGCCCGAATAGCCCACGACGGCAGCCGGAGGCGTCCGGCGCCGCAGGCCCAGATGGAGCGCCATCATGGCGCCCTGGCTGAACCCCACCAGGGCGAGCTTCGACGGCGGCAGGGCATGACGGGCCAGTTCCTGGTCCACAAAGGCGTCGAGAGCCGGGGCCGCATATGTCACGCCGCGCCAGAACTCCCGCGGGTCGGTCAGGGTGAGGGGAAACCATTGCCGGCCCATGGGCACGTTGCTGCAGGGATCGGGCGCATGCGGGGCCACGAAGGCTGCGTCCGGCAGCCAGGCGCGCCACTGCTGTCCCAGCTCGATCAGGTCGTTCCCGTCCGCTCCGAGCCCGTGGAGGAAGACGACGAGCTGCTTAGCCTCGCCGGATTGCGGCGTCAGGCGCGGACCATCGATGCTGGCCATGAAGCGTATCCCTGAACATTGAAGGCGAGCGATTGCAGAGCGGAACGGCCCGTCCGTCAAGCCGGCGCGCCCTCCCGGGCCTTGATCGCCCGGTAATAGGCCCAGAGCACCTTCGCGGCGACGCCGCGCCACGGCCTCCAGCGCTCGGCCAGGGCGTCAAGCGCCTTGGCATCCGGCCTCTGCTCCAGGCCATAGGCCAGGCGGGCTGCCTCCTGCACGGCGAGGTCCCCGCTCGGAAAAGCATCCGGATGCCCGAGGCAGAAGAGCAGATAAACGTCGGCGGTCCAGGGGCCGATCCCCTTCACCCGCGTCAGGAGGCTGTGGGCCTCGTCGGCCGGAAGATTGTGGAGTTCGTCCAGCGGCAACCGTCCTTCCACGATGTCCGCCGCCACGGCGCGAAGGGTCCGGACCTTTCCGGACGAGAGCCCTGCCGTCCGAAGGTCCTCATCGGAGAGCCGCCGAAAGACCTCCGGGGTCGCAGGTTCGAGGATCGTCCGCAGGCGGCCCCAGATCGCCGAGGCGCTCGCGGTGGAGACCTGCTGACCCACCACGATCCAGGCGAGCCCCTCGAAGCCGGGCGGGCGCTTGCGCAGCTGCGGCGTGATCCCCTCAGAGGCCAGGCGCGCCATGACCGGATCGGCCTTCGCGAGCACTGCCAGGCCCCTCTTGAGAACCGCGTCCGTTTCGAGGAGGGTGGCCATTCCTTCGCGCTCCCTACTTATCCGCAGGCTCCCGTGACGAAGCCCGTATTCCGATTCGCACCCAGTCCTAATGGACGGCTTCATTTGGGCCATGCCTATTCGGCCCTGCTCAACGCCGATTTCGCCCGCCGCTTCCAGGGACGTCTGCTCCTTCGCATCGAGGATATCGATACCACGCGCTGCCGTCCCGAACTTGAGCAGGCCGTCTATGAGGACCTCGCCTGGCTCGGGCTTGCCTGGGAAGAGCCGGTTCGGCGGCAGTCAGCGCATTTCGACGATTACCGCGCCGCCTTCCACAGCCTGAAGGGGAGGGGATGGGTCTATCCGTGCTTCTGCTCCCGCAAGGACATTGCGGAGGCGGTTGCCTGCCGGGAGGCGGAGGCCGCTCAGCCCTGGCCCCGCGATCCCGACGGCGCCCCGCTCTATCCCGGCACCTGCCGGCGCCTGTCCGATGGCGACACTGAACGGCGCATCGCAGCCGGCGAGCCCCATGCCTGGCGTCTCGACGGGGCGGCCCTGCAGAAACTCCTGCCGGGGCCGCATGCCTATCGCAGGTTCGACCGTGACGGCCGCGAGGAGCGGGTGTCTTCGGATCCCCGGCGCTGGGGGGATGCGGTCATCGTGCGCAAGGATACGCCGACGAGCTACCATCTCTCCGTCGTGGTGGACGATGCGCTCCAGGGCGTCACCCATGTGGTCCGCGGTCAGGATCTCGAGGCCGCCACCGATCTCCATGTCCTGCTGCAGGATGTGCTCGGGCTGCCGACGCCCCTCTATCATCACCACGGGCTCGTGCTCGATCACGAAGGCGACAAGCTGGCCAAAAGCCGGCAGTCCCAGTCCCTGGCGGAGCTGCGGGCTGCGGGCGCCACGCCGCAGAGCGTTCGGGAACGCCTCGGCTTCGACCTTCAGCCGACCCCCAGCACGTAGAGCCAGACGAGGGTGCTCCCCAGGGCCAGGAAGGTCGAGAGCGTCACGGCGCTCGAGGCCAAGGCCACCCCCTCCCCATAGCGCTCTGCGAACAGATAGGCGTTGATGCCCGACGGGCAGGAAGCGAAAAGCACCGCCACCCCGGCCCAGACCGGTGGCATCTGGAAGACGTGGGTGGCGAGCAGCAGCACCACCAGGGGATGCACCACGAGCTTCAGGAACGAGATCAGGGTCGGCAGCTTCCAGCCCATCTGCAGGCCGTAGCGGCGGAGCGCTATCCCCATGGAGATCAGGGCGCAAGGCACGGCCGCGCTCGCCAGCAGGTCCATTACCTGCCAGGCCGGCGCGGGCACATAAGCGACGATCGGGCGGAAGGCGGATCCGGCCAGGATGGCGACGACGATCGGGTGGGTCAGGAGGCGGCGCAGGATGACGAGGGGAGAGGTCTGCCGTCCCTCGGCCAGGATCGTCGCCAGGGTCATGGTCACGGGGAGATGGACGGCGATCAGAAGGAAGAGCGGAACGGCGCCCTCATCGCCGTAGGCCTTGAGGATCATCGGGATGCCGACGAAGACGGTGTTAGCCTGGCCTGCCGAAAACCCTGCCACAACCCCGGACACCCCTTTGATGCCGAAGAAATGCCGGCCGATGATGGAGGCCAGAAGCCAGACCACGGCCACACCGGCGAAATACGAGATCCAATAACCCCAAGGCTGGACGGCCGGGATCTCGGCCCGGACGAGGGTGCGAAAGATCAGGCAGGGAAGGGAGAGGGTGAAGACGAACTCGGACAGCCCTTCGCCCACCCGCTCGGAGACGAAACCCGTCTGGCGCGCCACATAGCCGATGCCGATCAGGCCGAAGACCGGCAGGACGATCGCGAACAGTTCAAGCATCAGGAGTTATCGGAGTTCGGCGCGCTGGGAGACGCTGACGGAAGCCACGCTGTGAGACATCAGCTCGTCGACCTGTTCGCGCTGACGCTTGAACTCCACCAGACCGCGTCCTTCGAGCTCGCGCCCGCGGGGCAGGCGGATCTTCAGAGGATCGACAAAGCTGCCGTTGATGATCACCTCATAGTGGAGGTGCGGGCCCGTCGAGAGGCCGGAATTGCCGACATAGCCGATGACCTGGCCCTGCTGCACCCTCTTGCCGGGAGAGATGCCCTTGGCGAAGCTCGACATGTGCGAGTAGGCGGTCACGTAGCCGTTGGTGTGCTGGAGCTCGACCCGTCGGCCATAGCCGGAATCCCACTCCGACTTGATCACGGTGCCGTTGCCGGCGGCGATGATGGGAGTGCCGACCTTGTGGGCCCAGTCGACGCCGGTATGGGGGCGCGAATAGCCCAGGATCGGGTGGTAGCGCGAGCCGAAGCCCGAACGCAGGATGCCGTCGGCGATGGGTTTGCGGATGAGGAACTTCTTGAGGGAGCGGCCCGCCTCGTCGAAGAAATCGACGGTGCCGTCGTCTCCTTGATAACGGTAGACGCGGCGCTGCTCCCCGCCAACCGTCAGAGAGGCGTAGAGTACTTCCGGCACCCCGTTCTCGTCATCCGAACCGAAGAAGACCTCGAAGGAGTCGCCCTGTGAGACCCGGCGCTGGAAATCGACGTCATAGCCGAAGATGCGCACGAGCTCGTCCACGGTCTGCCGGGGAAGATCGTTCTTGAGCGCCGTCTCATAGAGGCTCTCGTAAAGCCGCACGCCCCCGCGGGCATCCTCCTCGCCTTCCTCCTCGGACACGTCCGCCATCTGGCGGTTCGCGGGATCCTCTGGGGGTGTGACGGATACGAAGATTCCGCGATCGTTGGTGGCCGCGATGCCCTCGATGCCCCGTTCTCCGAATGCGATCACGCGCACGATCTGCCGGGGGTCCCCCAGGCGAGGGCCCGGGGCGATGAGGATGCGCAGCCGCTGGCCCTCGGTCATGCTCTCCACCCTGATCCGGGCCGAGAGGGCGGAGGTGACGGCGGCGATCTGCTCCGGGGTTCCCCCATAGCTGCGCAGGGCCGTCTGGAGGGTTTCCCCCTTGCGGAGAACCACGTCGCGTTCCTCGATGAGAGGGGGCATGGCCTTCTGCTCGATCTTGGGAAGATCGGTCACATTCTCAGGCACCACCCGAACCTCGATCGTGCTGAAGGGCGCGTCGATCACGCGGGCATAGCCGAGAGCCTCACCGAGGGCCTCCGGCGGCCGCAGGGTCCTCGACAGCATCTGCTGGGCGGGGATCGGCACCGAGGTTCGGCGGCCCGCCTCGTTGAAGACCCGGCGCTCCTCCTCCAGGATCGCGAGCACGTCGTTGTCGGTCAGCGACGGGGCGCTTGCCTCGATGGCGACCAGCGCCAGGTCCCGCCTGAGAACCGAGACATCCGCATCGGCGACCTCGGGAGCCGGCTCGACCCGTCCCTCCGTCTCCTCCGCGAACAGGCGCAGCGGATTGAAAGGCGGGATGTCAGCCGCGTAGGTGCCGGAGGTGAGCGACAGGTTCGTGGCGACGCGCACGAACTGGCGAACCTTGATGGCCTCGCGCTCACCGTTGCGGATCGTCATCGGGGCTTTGAAGCTTTGGCGGGCGGAGACCGTGTTCTCCGTCATGTTCAGCCGATCGGCCTTGCGGGCCACGTTCGTCGCCCGCTCCTCGTTCTTGGCCGAGGGCGTGCGGCCGCCGAGAGCTGCCCGTTCGGGGGGCAGGGCGGAAACCGTCGCGCCTTCGAAGGTGATGTAGATGGACGCCCCGATCAGGGCGGCTCCCGTGACCCCGGTCAGGACACTGGCGCCGAGCCAGCGCAGGTTGACCTCCCACTTGTCGACCTCGGGAGCCGTGCTGCCGCTGCTGGTCAGGGGCGGCTCATGCCCGAGATCGATGCCGGATGACAGATGCGGCGCGTTCCTGCGGGCGCGTTTGGCATGGCTGTCATCGGGGGGAAGATGGCTCATGGTCCCTGTCGAGTGTCGATGCGGGTGGGTTGCTGTCACAGACACCAGAAGGCCATCTAGCACAAGAGACGCCAACCGCACAGGTCAATAGATAAGCTTGCGCAGGTCTCCAGCTCCATCGGAAGAGAGACCTGCCGCGGCTCTGCTTCCCGATTTTCTGTGTCGGCAGTGAGGCAGCGGCCGAAAAACTTGTGCGACAGCCTTCCGGAACGGCGGTTTAGCAGGCTGTCAAAAAACTTTCATACGCCCGTTGACAGGCCGAAAGGGTTCGGCCTATATACGGCCCATCGACGCCGCCGCTGACGCGAACGGCGCCAAGAACTTCCTCAGAGACCGGGCTGTTGAGCCCGACTTCGGTCGGGAACAAGGTCTGTTCTGCGGAAGTCTCTTTTATCGACCGCATCGAGAGATGCATGCTCTTTGACATTGTTGAGAGGGGAAGAGAAGCGTAGGCGGCGGTGTCCTTGCGCCGATCCGCAAGGATCGGAT
>NZ_JBWBEW010000085.1:0-7533 GCF_056148915.1 Microvirga sp. jy35
GATGATCTCTGGCGGAAAGCGGTGGCGTTTGTAGCTGACAGACCTGCTCATGCCGACCTGTCTACCTGGTCGCAGTCGTACCCGAATTAATGTGACAACGCCCCATGGGCTCCCGCAGCCAGACCAGCCGCTCCAAAGGGATTGATCTTCGTCCCTCGGAGTTTTATCTGAGATGGTTAGTCCCTTAATCGCCTAGCGCCATCGTGTGAGCCTGTTTCTGATCGTTGCGATGATCACGAACAGGGCACCGCCGCCTAACGCTCCGATAATCATCTCGCTGATGACATGGGTGTAAATGTCGTCCGGGATGTTTTTGGAGATGGCGCTATAGAGTTGGTGGAGCGCTGTACCAGCAAAGCCAACCAAGCAGCCGCAGAAGGCACTGCTCGAGGGACTTCATTCCGGTCCCAACTCTCTGCTCATGCAATGCGCCTGACCTGAGGCTCTGAGGCCTTCGCCTCTGTACCGACCGACTGAGAGGGCGCCCGGTTCACATGCGTTGAGAACAGGTGAGGCGGTGAATGTGATGGCTCGACGAGGTTCGATTGGTACCTCGATCCCTGTTTTTGGGTTGCGTCCAACGCGCTTAGCCTTCTCGCGCACTGTGAAGACCCCGAATGAGGTTAGCTTCACGGTCTCACCCAATTCGAGTGTGGAGCAAATTTCCTCAAGGACTTGATGAACCAGTTTCGCCGCGTGCTCCTTCGTGGGCATCGTCAACTTACGACTTGGGACAGGTCTACCCCTTCAGGAGCGACAGATCAGGTACTCGCGATGCCAGTTACCTCGGCCCAGACTTGGAAAGCCTGAGCTCGGGACGTGCGATGAGCGGCAGCGGTAATGTTTGCAGGACGGCGGAAGAGGTTTGCAACCTGATCGTGGGCCGAGAGGAAGCGCTGCGCCTGACCGGCTGATTTGAAGCGCTTCATGATCCGCTCACGTCGTCGGGTCGGCTGATGAGAGTTCTCCGCTCGATTGTTGAGGCCTTTGTGCTGCCGATGCTCGACGCCAGGCATCACAGTTCTCTTGGCAGCGGCGTAACTGGCCAGTCTATCGGTGATCATGACACGTGGAGTGATGCCCTGCTTCTTGAGTAGTTTCCGCAGCAAACGCTTGGCTGCTTTGGCATTGCGACGGCTCTGGACCAGGATGTCGAGCACGATCCCATGTTGATCCACTGCTCTCCAGAGCCAATGCTTCCGACCCGCGATGCTGATGGCAACCTCGTCTAGGTGCCACTTGTCTCCGGGTGCCGGAAGACGCCTGCGGATCTGGTTGGCAAAGCTCTGGCCGAACTTGAGGGCCCACTGCCGGACCGTCTCATGGCTGACCTCGATACCTCTGGCGGCCAGCATCTCCTCGACCATGCGTAGGCTCAGGGGAAACCTGAAGTACAACCAGATGGCGTAGCTGATCACTTCAGCTGGGAAGCGTTGGCGGGCGTAGCGAGGATGACAGGTCGAGTTCATCCCTTACCTATGTCAGCATCCCGTAACACTCGGGTTAAGCTGACGATCCCTCGTGATGGATGAACAGAACCCCTGATGGATCACGGATCAAATACCAGCGGTCGCCGCTTGAGCTTTCGTAGAACTTGCGCGCTTTTTCATGCGAGGCTCCTGTCAGATCGATCAACGGGGTCCTTGGAAGCGGCTCATGCTTGGATGCCGCTCTATCGCGCCCAGCCTTTTAACATAATAACGACACAACATTGACTGGTGTCGGAAATGTTCAGATAGAGCCTCGGATCGCGGCTGCGCGAGGGCGTTCAACGGCAGCAACCTTTGTCACTTCCGACAACTCCAGACTGGCATAGTCGCGGGTCGGGCTTGCCGCCTCATCAAGATTAAGGCTGAGATGCTCGATCTCGGACGCGGTCATTGGCCTTCCATGTGAGATGAGCATTTCAGCGAGGTCCTCCGGGAGAGCATCAACATGCTCTTGGAGGAGGAAAAGGGCGGCACGGATGGTACTCAACTCCCGTTCGTCAACGACAAGGGTGAGCTTCTTCATCGGGTAGAATCGGCCTCTCAGCTTATCCATTCAGGCTACCGGTGGATGCGGCGGAAACAAGGCAGCTAATCGAGAAAGTGGGCAGTAGGTGCGGTCTGGTTACCTCGCATCCTGACCTGATGACGGGCCTGC
Source organism: Microvirga sp. jy35 (assembly GCF_056148915.1). Lineage (NCBI taxonomy): Bacteria > Pseudomonadati > Pseudomonadota > Alphaproteobacteria > Hyphomicrobiales > Methylobacteriaceae > Microvirga > Microvirga sp. jy35. The sequence continues at coordinate 2,146 of NZ_JBWBEW010000085.1, forward strand.
CACGTCAATCACTTCTATGCTGCCTGTGCACCTTCAGGCAGCACCGACCATCCCGGTCGAGGCCACACTCCTTTAGACCTCCACGCAGTGCAACGGTTCCTTAATTGACCTTGCTGACGATCCCACCTGAAAGGGTGCGATCATGATTGCAGGAGTAGGACGACCAGAGGAACCATCGTGCCAAGGTCGTTCTCTGGCGACCGGACGATCAACGCCTTGCTGGCTCGGCGGGATTATTGCGGGTATCCTGATAGCTCCTATCTTTATTCAGCTTCCTGCCCAGGCAGACGAGTTTGATGCTCTGGCCGTATATGGCGAGGCAAGACCCCTGAATGACCGCTGGCAAGCTTGTGCCGCGTCGTATGTACGGCAGCGGCTCCAATCTCAAGTCTCGTCAGACGCCCTTGCCAGGACTGCCTTACGCCGTTGTCGGCCTCAGGAGAGCAGGCTCCGCAGCTTCTTTGTCAGCAGGATCGGAAACCGGTCTGCGGAGAACGTGATAGCCGTTCTGCGCCAGCGCTATCAGGAAGACCTTGCCGCTGCGATCAATGAGCTTCGGACACGCGAGTAAAGTTCCCATTTAGAACGTGCTCACTTCGGCCTTTCAGGCTGCGACGAGCCACTCGCGTAGTTTCGTCCAGCGCCGCTTCATCTGCCCGCCTCTGACTGCTATGGCGACGGCCTTCTTCTGGCCCACCAGCACCACCAGCCGCTTGCCACGGGTGACACCTGTGTAAAGCAGGTTGCGAGCCAGCATCGTGAAGTGTTGCGTCACCACCGGGATGATAACAGCGGGATATTCCGAGCCCTGCGACTTGTGAATGGTTGTCGCATAGGCAGGGACGAGGGTGTCGAGTTCGCCAAAGGGGTACGATACCTCCCGCCCATCGAACGCTGCGATCAGTGCTCCTTCCTCGTCGTCGATTCTGGCCACCGTGCCGAGGTCGCCGTTGAAGACCTCGCGATCATAGTCGTTCTGCGTTTCCATGACCCGATCACCCGGAGAGAAACGCCAGCCGAACCGCTCCACCTTGGATGAAGGATTGGGATTGAGCACGTCCTGAAGCTGGATGTTCAGGTTACGAGCGCCGAGCACACCCCGGTTCATCGGGCAGAGCACCTGAACGTCCTTCATCGGATCGAGCCCGAACCGGCGCGGCATGCGCTCCTTGATCATCTGGATGATCTTCGGCACTCCCTCCTCGGGATCGTTGATCTCGACGAAGTAGAAGTCGCTCTCTTCCCCTGCCTTCGGTGGCTCAGGCATTTGGCCCTTGTTAATCCGGTGGGCGTTGACCACGATCCGGCTTTCTGCTGCCTGCCTGAAGACCTCGGTCAGACGGGCGACAGGAACGCGTTCGGAGGCGATAATGTCAGCCAGCACCTGCCCTGAGCCGACCGAGGGCAACTGATCTACATCTCCCACCATCAGCAGGCCAGCTTGTGCTGGAATGGCCTTGGTCAGGGCATTCATCAGCGGCACATCGACCATCGAGGTTTCGTCCACCACCAGCAGATCGCAGTCGAGCGGGTTCTCGTCGTTGCGTGAGAAGCCACCATGCTTCGGATCAATCTCCAGAAGACGGTGGATCGTTTTGGCCTCCAACCCGGTCTGTTCGGTCATGCGCTTGGCCGCGCGTCCTGTCGGAGCGGCCAGCGCCACCTTGACGCCTTTGGCGACCAGAAGGCGTAGGATGGTGTCAAGCAACGTTGTCTTGCCGACGCCGGGGCCACCGGTCACCACCGCCACTTTGGAGCCGAGCACCAGCTTCAGAGCCTCGCGCTGCGAGGTCGCCAGGGTTGTGCCCGTGCGGCTCTCGACCCATGGAATGGCCTTGTCGATGTCGATCTCAGGCCAGGGCAGTGGGCCAGACGCTCGTTCCATCAGCCGAGACGCAATGGCTTGCTCTGACAGATGGAGGCCCTTGAGAAAGAGACAGGTCTCGTCACCGATGGTGTCAGAGATGATTTCTCCTTTGGCCAACTCCTCGACGATAGCCGTGTGGATCAGTTCTCCGTCCACTTCGAGCAACTGCTCGGCCAAACGGGTGAGAGCCTCGACGGGCAGAGCACAGTGCCCCTCGTCCGTCGCCGTCTGAAGGGCGAACGAGATACCGGCCCGGATGCGCTGCGGGGCAGTCTTTTCCATCCCGAGCTTGGCCGCGATGGCATCCGCCGTCTTGAAGCCAATCCCGCGCACGTCCTTGGCCAGCCGATACGGGTCTTCGGTCATGACCTGAATGGCCTCATAGCCATAGGTCTTGAAGATGCGCACTGCTCGCGCCGTGCCGACGCCATGGGCATGCAGGAAGATCATGATCTCCCGCACGGCCTTCTGCTCCGCCCAACCTGAGACGATGCGGGAGGCTCGCATGGGGCCAATTCCAGAAACCTCGGTCAGACGTTCGGGCTTGGCCTCGATGATCTCAAACGTATCGATTCCAAAAGCAGCGACGATGCGCTTGGCCATAGCCGGTCCGATGCCGCGCATCTGCCCTGAGGCAAGGTACTTCTCAATACCCTCGACGCCAGTCGGGGGCGTTGTCTTGAGGACCTCGGCCTTGAACTGGAGGCCGTGGGTTCGGTCACTGATCCAAATGCCGCTGGCCGTGATCCACTCCCCTGCGGAGACACTGGGGGTATGGCCAACCACTGTCACAAGGTCACGCTTGCCACGGGTGTGGACCTTCAGAACAGCGAAGCCATTCTCGGCATTGTGGAAGGTGACGCGCTCGACCGAACCCGCGAGGGTTTCCAAGGCAGGTTTCTGTTCAGCCTGTGCGGGTCGGAACATCTGGTTCATGGTGCCTGCTGGGTCGAATTCCCAGCCTCTTTGACTCTATCGCGGGATTGCATTGCTGACGAGGTGGGGCTCCTTCGCTCCCAGCTACTTCGCCCAAGCCTACCGGTACCGGAATCGCGGTCGGCTCTCAGCAAGCTCGAAAGGAACGATAGGAGGTCAGAGCGTGACTTGACCCTGACCTATGTTCTATGTTTGTTCTTTTCGAGGCGTAGATCAAGAGAGGCCACCAGACCATGATTCGCACCGGATCAGACCGAAAGCTCGTCACGCCGAGTGAACCCGAGCAACAAGCAAAGGACATGAAGCGGTTGCTCGCAAAAGCTGAGCAGCAGATCAGGAAGCTGCAAGAGAAGGTTGGGGATCAGAAGCAGCAGATTCGTGAGTTCCAAGCTCAGGCCAAGCACGAGGATGGCCTTGCTACTGAGCGTGAGGAACTCAAAGCTGAGATTGTTGACCTGAAGGGTGAGATCAGGGAATTGATCCGTACCAACCGGGAGCAGGTTGAGAATCTTGAGGCGCTCCGGGCTGAGAACGCAAGATTGAAGGCTGGAGCGAAGGTCCAGTCGCCGAACAATAGGGCCACAGGGGCAGTCCTCCGGGAGGCACCACAGCCCTTGCTGTCCTGATAATCGGAGGCAGGCCGGTCTACGGTTCTCCCAGCGTAGCTCCTGGATAGTTGGACCATGAGCATCCATATCGAGCGCATGGCGAAAACATCCAAGAGCAACCCAGGCCAAAGGCGAGGTTCGCGCAAAGCACCTGGGCCAACTCGCGCTCGGTTGCCAATCCGCATCAGTGTGGATCGGGAGGCCCTCGATGCGCTGGATAAGCGAGCCATCGCTGCCCAGGTTGGAATCGGGATCGTGGCAGGTTGGCTGGCAAGCTGGCTTGTTGGCGGCTCTGGCCTGCTTCATTACGTGGTCACCGGACTTGCTGGATCACTCGTTGGCGGCTTTCTTCTGGAGCGCTTTGGAATTGATCTCGGCATTCGCAATCAGACCGCCAGCCGGATTGTCACCGCAATGATAGGAGCGATTATAGTTGTTCTGATCGCCCGCCTTGTAAGCTGACATCCTTCGGTGCATCCAATCCTTTGATCAGGTCTGTGAGCCTTTAGTAACAAGCGATATATGTTTGGTGCTCGACCTCACCCCGGTTCTGTTCGCTGACACTCCTATGACTATCGATCTACGACCGGCTTGTTCGGACGACTACAACTTCGCTCTCAACCTTTATCTCAAAGCCATCAAACCCCTCGTAGTTGCTTTGGTGGGCTGGGTTGATGAGGAGCAGGAAGCTCAGTTTGCGAACCTGTGGCGTCCGGATGATACGAAGATCATCACTCTCGAAGGCGAGGATATCGGTTGGGTCGAGTTTCGATGGACAGGTGATGAACTCTTTCTGAAGCAACTTTATATCACGCCGAAGCATCAGCGACAGGGCATTGGCTCACAAATCATACGGCTGCTGAACGAACAGGTTGGGACGGCAAAGTCGATGGCACTGTTCATGCTCAGGAACAATCCGGCTTACCATTTTTATCAGCGACATGGCTTTGAGGTCGTTCGCGAGACCCATACCACGTTGGTGATGCGCCGTATGTGGCTAAGGCGGCTTGATCCTACCGATTCAGTATCGGTTAGAGGACACATGATCCAAGTTGGTACAAGCAGGGTGCGGCGAGCCAAATGTCTGAAATCGCGGGCCACCCCATACTCTAAAACAGGCTCTGGGGCGAAGATCGAATACGATTTCATGAACCGGCATCCTGCAACTACTTTCAAAAAATCCTGTTCATTCAGAACGCGAATTGACGCGGGTCCTCCTCTGCATCGTTTTTCTTCGCTAACCTGATGAGAAGATCAGGGGAGATCGCGAGGCATGCGTAGGTCTGGGGTGCTTACCGTCCTTGCGTTGAGTTGGATCACCGCATCTTGCGCTGAAAGAATGGTGCATCCAGCCATTATACCCCAGCCAACTCCACCGAAAGCTGCACCCAAACCACAGCCGAACAATGTAGACATGAGGCGGCGGGCTGAGACGATTGCAGAGGATGTCAGAAGGCGCTCGGCTGTCCGCCCTCGGCAGATCACTCCAAGCTCCAGCGTCAAGTCAGAGCAGCCGCCAGAATCTGAAGTTCAGCCGCCGCAAGCATCCGAACAGCCACCGGAAGCTCAAACCTCGCCCGAGGCACCTATTGCTACAGTGCTTCCGCCGCCCTTGGAGCCTGACGAATCCAACTTCCCGTTCGCCGCGCTGATGCCTCCACCACCGGAACCTGCTGAGCCGACATTCTCTTCCGTCTCGCCAACCGTTGAACTACCGCCTCCACTGGAGCCTGCCGCGCCTGTCCTGCCAGAGGTGCCTGTAGGAGCGGCGCTGCCACCACTGCCCGATCCCGCTGAGCCGAGTTTTCCAGTCGCCGCACTCATACCTCCACCCTCGGAACCGGCTGAACCGTCTTTGCCTTCACAGGAAGAGGTCATCATAGAAGGTTTAATCGCAATCCCGTTCCCAGACCTTGCATCAAATCTTTCGCTTCGCCCGCAATTTGATTGGGTAGATACCGTAGGCTCTATCGAAGT
>NZ_JBWBEW010000086.1:0-7220 GCF_056148915.1 Microvirga sp. jy35
GCGATCGAGGAGGCGGGGCGGGGCGATGACATTGTGTTCTTCGACCGATCCGGCTTCACCCAGAGCCCGGGTGCGGCGACGCTCTTCTGGCTCGGTGACCAGATCCAGAACTGGAGCGAGTATGATGGCATCAAGTCCGCCGTGGTCGGCATGCTGTCTGGCGGCATCTCGGGAGGAAGCCTGATCCACAGCGATACGGGCGGCTACAGCGCGTTCAAGTTCGGTGTCGCCGGGCGGGAGATCCCGATCATCGCGCGCACGCCGGAGCTCATGATGTGGTGGACTGAGTTGAACGCCTTCACGGCTGTCTTACGCACCCATGAGGGCCTTGTTCCGGCCATCTCGGCCCAGTTTGACACAAGTCCCGAACTCCTGGCGCACACAGCGCGCTTTGCCAGAGTCTACAAAGGACTGGCGAGCTATCGTAAACGTCATGTTGCAGCCGCAGCGGCGCAGGGCTATCCGCTGACCCGCCACCTCTTCCTTCACTACCCTGATGACCGGAACACCTATGGGCTGCGCTACCAGTACCTGCTTGGTCCTGACCTCATGGTCGCCCCGGTTGTCGACAAGGGGGCACATCTGTCGAGGTGTACTTCCCGGAAGGTACGCAGTGGGTGGACCTCTGGACGGGTGCCAACGCAGGCACGGCGGGTGAATGGGACCGGATGCCGGCGCCTTTAGGCAAGCCTGCGGTGTTCCTGCGCAAAGGAGCGGAGGCGCAGGACGATATCATTCGTGGGCTGAAGAGCGTCCACATTCTCGCTTAACAGGCCTAAGATGCTTGACCGGAAGCGTTGCGAAGGGCAGCTCTTTGCACATCTCGGAAGAAGACCTTGGGTCTGCTCAGGTGGGGAACACCGGACGCTCCTGCTGTGGAGGGAATTTCCGAGGCTGACCCACAGCCGACTCTTAGAGTTCCAACGGGCTCGCAATTCATTGTAGCGCGCTATCCGAGGGGCTGTAGCAGCAGTTCCCTGCCGGAGCATCTTGCTGCCTTCGTAAGGGCCAGTACTTTGCCGGCTGACTCAAGACCTTGAAGGGCCTCACCTCATACGAGTTCATCGGCAAAACCTAGCTCACGAAGCTCAAATGCTCCAGCTCTGAACCGGCTTATCAAATCCCGGGACTGAACATCTAGGTTGCAAAGAGGCCGGTGATTTCCAAATTGTCGAGCGCTATGAACCTGCTGTGGCTTGGGGGTCTCCCGCGACGCCTAGCAACCTCTCGCTCAAAGGCAATGAATGCACCCACCTGTCCTGCGGTGTCTTGAAGCGGGCGGACGTCGACCTCGCACTCATACTCCTCTCCCCCCTTGCGGTAATTGGTGAGGAACCCATGAAAACGCCGGCCTCGCAAGAGCGTGTGCATCATCACTTGCTTGGTGTGCAGTGACGTGCGCGGGCCTTGAAGGATCCTCGGGGACTGGCCGATCAGCTCGTCTTTCGAGTAACCCGCCATCTGCTCAAAGGCTGTATTCACGTAGCTGATAACCGGCCCAGGGCGAGCAAGAACTGGCCCTGTGACTACGACTGGGATCGGAAACTGATCCGCCAGAATGGGGATAAGAGTTACTACATCCATGCAGGCACCTTGGGTCAGCAATGAGCTGTAATTCAGATTGTGTTAATAAAGATTTTCTTTTGCCTCTCACGCCATCGGGTGTGCCAACCCTCAAATTAGCCGTTCATTAAACTGTCTCGGGGCTGAATGCGTCACCGTAGAAGAAACCCGCAGGGGAGATTGCCCAATGATCGTTCATCAACTCATCTACTGCAGCCGCAACAAAATGCCCGGGGATGACCGAGCTCAGCTCAATAGCCTGCGAGAGATCCTATCGACGTCTCAGCGAAACAATGCCCGTGATGGCATCACCGGGTACCTGATCTTCGATAAGTCCTGGTTCGTCCAGATCCTGGAGGGTGATCGCGCGAAAGTCTCAGAGACGTACACTAGAATCGCCCGTGATGCTCGCCACGGAATGTCAACTGTCATGAACACGCGTGACGTCGCAGAGCGCTCCTTCCCCGAGTGGACTATGGGAGGCGTTATGCGGTCTGTCGATGTCCAGGAAATCTATCTGAGCCATGGTTTTGGCGGGCCTGTCGACCCGACCAAAGTGAAATGGGAAAAGCTGTTCGCCTTGGCGCTTGACCTCAACGAGTTCGAACGCACTCGCAGATCGGCTCATAAGCAGGCGAGCTGAACATAATTTCCGGCGCAGACGCTGTCATGTTGCGCAGCGCCTATGCGTCCAGCAAGGCGGCGATCAACAGCTTCACCTGTACTTGGGCTCTGGAATTGGCCGAGGCCGGCATCACCGTCAACGCGGCGGCACCTGACCTAGTGGAAGCCGCGTTGTTCCGTCAGAACACGCCCGTCGACAGTGGGGCTGAGTAGGGTTTCCTTTCGCTCATTCTAGTACGGCGCCTCGGCAAGCCGGAAGAGATTGCCGAGGCCATTGACTTCCTGCTCTCAGAAGAGGCCGGTTATGTCATCGGGCAGATCCTGTTCGTCGATGGCGGTGGGTCGATCGGTAGGGTGGCCATCTGAACTGATCGAACAGGGTGACAAGGAACTATGATTCCATCGCTCGCAGTCGCAGCACGGATGCTGCCATTAGGATGCCTAGTAGGTCCGCTCGTGGCACGCCTCGGTCGTTTGTCTCGTGGCTGCTTAAGCCCCAGGTTCGGACCGTGCTCTGTCGCATGCAGTAGGCTCTGAGGCGGCTCGTCATCGAGCCGCCTCAGGCGGTCAGATTTCAACCTGTTCCGCAATCAGAAGGGCATCGTCGACATCAATCCCAAGATACCGAACCGTGCTCTCGATCTTCGTGTGCCCGAGCAGGAGCTGGACGGCCCGGAGGTTGCCTGTTCTCCGGTAGATCATTGACGCCTTGGTCCTCCACAAGGAGTGAGCGCCGTACGCGAGGGGATCGAGTCCAATCGCGCGAAGCCAGGATGCCAGCAGCCGGGCGTATTGGCGCGTTGTCATGGGCCTTTGTCGATCGATCCGGCTCGGAAACAGCGGCTCGCCCTTATGCAGGTCCTTCTTCTCCAACCAGCGCCCCACAGCCTCGCGGGTCTGCTCGGTGATCTCGAACTGAACGGGGCGACCAGTCTTCCGCTGCATCACGGTCGCGCGGGACCGCACCCGCCCATTGAGTGCCACATCGTCGACCCGAAGCGCGACCAGGTCACAGGCGCGCAGCTTGCTGTCGAGCGCCAGATTGAACAGGGCCAAGTCCCGGATGCGATGCGCCACTTGGAGCGTGCCTCGAATGGACCAGATTTCCATGGCCTTCAGAGGCGGTTTGGGGCCAATCAGCTTACCACGGTTCCAGGGTGTGATGGTTCGGCAGGGATGTTCGGCGATACTGTCCTGCATTGCAGTGCTCCTAAAACGAAGCCCCCCTCAATGAACCTTGGCCGTTCTGTCGGTGAAACCCAGACCGAGCATTCCTTCCAAAGCCCTCGTCAGCTTACTAAGGTAAGCCGGACGTCCAATTCGTTGCACTGATCTCCTGCTCGTGACCCGAAGCGGTCCTTCCTGAGTATTACTGAGTCCAAGTGAAGCGTCTAAGCTCCGCGTGGAACAATCTGTGGGGGATCATGCGCAAGCGCACAGCCATCAGAGCTGGCCACCGTCGAACGCGGAGGCCGCTGGCGGCCCTCCGGCCTGTGCTATCGGTCACTGCTCGATCATGTCGCGGATCCGTGCGGCCAGGGCCTCAACCGCAAAGGGCTTGGTGATCATCTCCATGCCGTGATCAAGGAAGCCGCTCGCCACCGCCGCGTTCTCCGCATAGCCAGTAATGAACAGCACCTTGAGGTCAGGACGATGGTCCCGGCCCTGGTCAGCGAGTTGGCGGCCGTTCATCCCCGGCAGCCCGACATCCGTCACCAGAAGATCAATGCGCTGGCGCGAATGGAGGATCTTGAGGCCAGAGGGGCCATCCGTCGCCTCCAAGGCGCGATAGCCGAGGTCCTTGAGAACCTCGACAATGAGATCACGCACTACTGGCTCATCCTCCACCACGAGTACCGTTTCCCCGGCAGCGCGGTGGGCATCGATCAGCCCGCCTGTTTCCATTACCTCCTCAACCGTGCCGGTGAAGCGCGGGAGATAGATCTTGATCGTGGTGCCGTGGCCGACCTCGGAATAGATCCGGGCATGACCCTCTGACTGCTGCGCAAAGCCGTAGATCATCGACAGGCCCAGCCCCGTTCCCTTCCCAAGAGGCTTGGTGGTGAAGAACGGCTCGAACGCGTGCTCAATCACATCGGGCGGCATGCCGGTGCCGGTATCCGTGACCGCAACGCAGATATACTGGCCTGGGCGCACTCCTGGGTGCAGTGCCGCGTAGGCGCGGTCGAGATGCGTGTTGGACGTCTCGATGATCAATCTGCCGCCGTCCGGCATGGCATCGCGGGCGTTGATGGCCAGGTTGAGAATGGCGCTCTCAAGCTGATGGGGATCGCAGCGTGTCAGCCAGAGCCCACCCGCCGTGACGAACTCCATCTGGATGGCCTCGCCAAGGGTGCGCCGGAGCAGATCCTCCATCGAGACCACGAGCTTGTTGACCTCCACCGTCTTGGGCTGGAGTGGCTGGCGCCGCGCGAAGGCGAGCAGGCGGTGGGTCAGCGCGGCGGCACGCTGGGCCGAGCTCATGGCCGCCTTGGCATGGCGCTCCAGGGCATCCGTGCGACCTTGGGTGATCCGCATCTGCATCAGGTCGAGCGAGCCCACGATGCCGGTGAGCAGGTTGTTGAAGTCGTGCGCAATGCCACCGGTGAGCTGGCCCACCGCCTCCATTTTCTGCGCCTGCCGCAGGGCCTCTTCCGTCTGCCGCAGCGCCTCTTCCTGCTGCTTCTCGGCCGTGATATCGCGGCCATAGCCGTAGACGAGGTCTCCTTCCACCGAGGTATGCCAGGAGATCCAGCGTGGCGTGCCGTCCCGGTGCGTGTAGCGGTTCTCGAAGTTCGTCAGGTCCCGGCTGGCCACCGCGTCGTCAAGGCCGCTCTGGGTGAGAGTGGCGTCTTCGGGCCAGATGAAGTCCAGGAACGAACGCCCGACGACCTCGTCCGGTGCATGCCCGAGAAGCTCGGTCCAGGCAGGGTTCACGGCTCGAAAGATTCCGTCCGCACCGACGACCACGAGCAGGTCGCGCGAGTTCTTCCAGACCCGGTCACGTTCGGCCGTGCGCTCAGCCACGCGAGCTTCCAGCGTATGGTTGAGGTCCCTCAGCGCCTCCTCGGCCCGTCTGCGCTCGGCAAGCTCATACTGCGCAGCCTGGAACAGGCGAGCATTGTCGATGGCAGTCGCCGCCTGGCCTGCGATGCCGGTCAGCAGGGTCTCGTGCTCGTCCGTGAAGACCCCAGGTGCCTCATGGCCGAAGAAAAGTCCGCCCAGAACTTCGCCGGATCGCGACACCACCGGCACTGCCAGATAGCTCCTCACCGGGAGGTGGTCTTTCGGCATGCCATAGTGAGGCTCGTTCTTGCCGTAGCGCGGGTCCTTTAGAATGTCGTCCGAACGCACCACACCTTCCCCGGCGAAGGTCGGGTGGAACACGGCCGTGTTGCGCGGCATCGGGTACCTGGAGAAGGCCTCGCGCGGCACGCCCGAGAGGGAGTAGAGCATGTAGCTTTCGCCACGCTCATTCAGAACATTGTAGAAGAAGGCACCGAACTGTGCGCCCGTCAGAGCTACACCGGCGTCAGTCGCGGCCTGGACCAATGTGTCGAGGTCGAGCTCGGAGGCAAGCTGCGAACCGGTGCGGTTGAGGATCTCCAGGCGCTCCTTCTCCCTGGCGAGCGCCCGCTGTGCCATGTGGGTCTCAGTAACGTCATGGCCCTCGCAGAAGATGCCGATGACGGCCCCAGCCTCATCCCGGATGGGCTCGTAGATGAAGTCGAGGAAGAGCTCCTGTGCGGGAGCGCCCGGCGAGGCTTGCAGTCGGATCGGCAGATGGTTGGCGACGAACCGCTCTCCGGTAGCATAGACCTGATCAAGCCACTCGTAAAAACCTTGACCCTCCAGTTCCGGGAACGCTTGGCGAACGGTTTTGCCGACGTAATCGCGATCCCCGAACAGCCGGGTATAGGCTTGGTTGGCGAACTCGAAGACATGGTTGGGCCCCGTCAGGACGGTGATGAAGCCTGGCGCCTGCTCGAACAGGCGCTGCTGCCGTTCCTTCTCGGCAGCCTGCCGGCGTTCGGCCATGACCTGGGCCGTGGTCTCGATGCAGGGGCAGAAGAAACCGGCGACCTCGCCGGTCTCATCCCGAACCGGCGTGTAGGAGAAGGCGAAGTGGGTCTCCTCCCGGAAGCCCCGCCGCATCATGAACAGGGTGATGTCGTCCATGTGAACTGGGTGGCCGGCATAGGCCTGCTCAACGATGGGTCTGAGATCATCACGGATCTCGGACCAGACTTTCAGGAAGTCGCGACCGAGCGCACCTGGATGCTTGCTGGCTAGGATCTCGGCATAAGCATCGTTGTAGAGCAGGATGCGCTCAGGTCCCCAAGCGATGAACATCGGCTGGGAGGAGCCAAGCATCACGCTGACCAGCGTCCTGAGCGTCTGCGACCAAGCACTGGGCAGGCCAAGCGGCGTAGCCGACCAGTCGTGGGCGCGGACCATCGCTCCCATGTGCCCGCCGCCGGCGAGGAACGCCAGAGGAGCCGTGAGATCAGCCTTGCCGTGCATCGCGCAGCGCTCCGGCGTGATGGGCCTCACCCCAAGGGGCGCTACTGCTCAGGAACTTCACGCCTCATGCCCCCTGGTTACCAGCCAAGACCGGCGCCCCTCCGCCGAGCGCCATGGTTGCTTTCCCGTTCACATCCTAGACGCGCAGGCACTCCAACCCACCGGGTTGAACATCCATCGAGGGCGTACGCATCAGAGATGCCTCTGCCCGCATGGCAGAGCGCGTGAGTACCTAGAGCCTGCCCGGGATCGTGGCAATCCCGTTCTTTTCTCCTTTGACCCACGATCTGCAAAGCTTTCTCAAGAGCGTCAAAGTGATGCAAAGGACCAGTGAGCACCGGTCGCAACCTTCCGGGCTGTTGGCGTAGATAGCGCCTGAGAGAATAGCTTGGGCTGAGCGTTATCCTGTAACCGCCTTAGTCAGTGCCTTTCGGAGTTGTGACTGCGGGAAGGGCTTCGCGATGACGGGCTGAGTACGCAAGTCCTCGCGCACACCTTCAGCCCCGTAC
>NZ_JBWBEW010000087.1:0-6475 GCF_056148915.1 Microvirga sp. jy35
CCCGATCAGGGAATCACGATCCGTCGCTAATCACGAGGACTTTTTCAACGAAATCGGCACTTCTCGGAATTAAGCCGGATGTCCGCTCACCCGACGTAATCGGACGACCATTAAGGGCAGGGGAGCTTCAGAAACTGACCCAGTGCAGACATTCCAAACGAAGTGCCCGATTCGTTGGGAGAGCATCTAAGAAGTTGAGCGAGATGCCCAATTTCTCGGTGGATCACGCTCGCATACGCTCTCGGTAACGCAACCACCCTCGGGCGATCAAGACAATGATGGCCATGACCGAGGAGAAGGCCGCAAGGGGCCACACGGATCACCCACATGGGGCAGGCCACGAAGATGCCCCGGTTGCTGCTCGACCTTACTCTGAAGCATTCTGATCGGTCTTACAGAGCCACCTTGGCACTTCCGGCTCCAGAACCGCGGGGTTTCGCATCGGTTGTTTGGTTCTTCCGCGTCGCCTCGAGAAGTGCGTCCGTGAAGATAGGCTGCCAAGACCTGATATGATGGCGAAGGAGATCCCGAAGCCCATCGACATCGCCAATTTCCGCCAGCTCAATAATACGGAAATGTTCTGGCACCGACTCTATCTGTCTCTCCCGACCGACATCCGATGTGATCCCGTACAGCCGCATCTTATCACGCAACGACATCACATTCTCAGTCAGGTACTCGTTGTCGGCCAGTTCAGTCAGTACAAAGTGGAACTGCCGATCGGCCTCCAGATAGTCCCTGACACTACCGGACGAAACGGTCTTGGCGATCTTGTCGGCGATCAGGCGCAAGGGAGCGAGATCCTTCTTGCGCTTGAGGGCAACCAACTCAGCGCCGTAGAGCTCTAGAACCTCGCGCAAATCGAAGAGACTCCGGAGTTGGGCGAGGGACGGGGCGACGACCCTGAAGCCACGATTACGCATTGGCTCAATAAGGCCGATCCGGGCAAGCTCCAGAAGGGCCTCCCGGACAGGGGTCGTCGAAACCCCAAGCGCCGATGCCAAGCTGGGCACGGAATACATCGTTCCAGGAGCGCTTTGTCCTGAGATGATCTCAGAGCGGACCTGCTGGAGCACCTGCTCCCTTAAATTGCTGTCCGTTGGTCGTTCAAATGCAGTCATAAATCCGGCGTAGCGCGCTACTTCGCGAAAGGCAAATGGCGAATGGAACAATCTATCGTCTTCGGTGATCTATCCACCGAGAAACGGCTTAAATAGAGAAATTCCAGCAGGATACCTGCTGCTAGGCTGAGGCTTTGTTGCGCATTCTTTAGGCTACCAGACATCTCTAGCTTTGTATTTCGGCTTGCGGTAGCGCGTCACGCATCATACGGTACCCTATGGCTAGCATGTCGGAAGTCGAGATCAAAGAAGGGTATTGCACCCTATGTCGCTCCCGCTGTGGCTCCCTGAACCACGTCAGGGACGGACGTCTTGTCGCAGTGAGCCCAAACCCATCCCACCCGACCGGGGCTGCCCTTTGTGCAAAGGGGCGCGCTGCGCCGGAACTGGTGGAAAGCCCCCTGCGACTGACGAAGCCGCTCCGGCGCACGACGCCGCGAGGGGCTCAGTCCCCTGAGTGGGTCGAGATCAGCTGGTCCGAGGCGCTCGACGCAGTCGCCGAGCGGCTGTCTGCCATCCGCCATGAATCTGGAGCCGAGGCGGTCGCCTTCGCGGTGACAACGCCCAGTGGCACGCCGATGGTGGACAGTTTCGAATGGGTTGAGCGCTTCATTCGGTGCTTCGGCAGCCCAAACCTCATCTATGCCGTCGAGATCTGCGGCTGGCATAAGGACTATGCACAGGCCCTCACCTATGGGCGTGGCATCGGCGCCGCTGACTACGACCATGCTGACACGATCGTCCTATGGGGGCACAACCCAACCCGAACCTGGCTTGCACAGGCCACCCGGATAGCCCAGGCCCAGAAGCGTGGAGCAACCGTTGCAGTTGTCGACCCCAAGCGTGGTGGGGCAGGGGAGAAGGCCGATCTTTGGCTGCCGATCCGCCCCGGCGCGGATGGCGCTCTCGCGATGGGAGCGATCCGCCACCTGCTCGCGACCCGTAGCTACGATGACGCCTTCGTTCGTCAATGGACGAATGCGCCAATGCTCGTCGACCTTGCCACCGGGCGCCTGCTGCGCGCCAGCGATCTCTGGCAGGATGGGGCGAGCGATCGGTTCGTGGTCCTGAGACTGGACGGATCCGCCGATACCTATGACACCCGCCAGGCATTGGATAAGCCGGATGACATCGTTCTTGATGGTGCGGCGACCTTATCCGGAGTCGACGGTCGCTTAATCACATGCGCAACAGTGATGCGCCTGATGGCGCAGGAAGTGGCCGCATTCACCCCCGACCACGTGGCGCGACTAACTGGCCTCGCCCGTGGCGATCTTGCTCGCTTCTACGCGCTGTTCGAAGGTTCGCCCCGGCTCGCTTACCATTCCTGGACGGGTGTTGGACAGCATTCCAACGCGACAATGACTGAGCGCGCGATCGGCACTCTCTACGCGTTGACAGACGCAAGCGATATCGAGGGCGGCAACATCTGGACCACGGCACCGCCGGCCCGAGCCGTAAACGATTACTCACTCCTACCGGAAGTTCAGCGTCGCAAGGCGCTCGGCCTCGCCGAACTCCCGCTCGGCCCGCCATCGCGTGGGTGGATCACCGCTCGGGATTTTTGCCGGGCCGTTCTTGAGGGTGACCCCTATCGGGTCCGGGCGCTCATGAGCTTCGGAACGAATTTCGTGGTCTCCCAGGGTGGCTCAGAGCGCAATCTAGCGGCTCTTCGAGCCCTGGACTTCCATGTCCACGTCGACATGTTCATGAACCCGACCGCCGAACAGGCCGACATCGTCCTGCCGGCGAGCATGCCTTGGGAGAGAGAGGCCCTGAAAGTTGGCTTCGAGATCACCCAAGAGGCCGTGGAACTCGTCCAGCTCCGGCAGCGCATGGTCCCGCCGCGCGGTGATGTTCGAGCAGACTACGATATCGTATGCGATCTTGCATGCCGGCTTGGACATAGCGATGCCTTCTTTGATGGTTCGATCGAGGCCGGCTGGAACTACCAACTTGAACCCCTCGGTCTCACCGTTGAGCAATTGCGCGCCAACCCGGAAGGGATCCGCGTGCCGCAGGCCAATGGTGAGCGCAAATATGCCGTTACCCGCGAAGACGGTTCCGTAGTGGGCTTCCCTACGGCAAGCCGCAGGATCGAGATCTATTCCGAACAGCTCCACGAATTGGGCCATCCGGCCTTACCTTGCCACGTAGAGGCGGCGAGCGCCGTGGAAGGATCGATGGCATTGCCACTCCTCCTGTCCACTGCAAAATCCGGTTGGTTCGTTCATAGCTCACATCGTCATGTCGCTTCCCTGCGGCGCAAGGCGCCCGATCCAGCGGTCGAACTTAGTCCGGAGGACGCAGCAGCTCGCGGCATTGTTGAAGGCGATTGGGTCATTGTGCGCACTCGCGACGGCCAGGCACGCTTGCGCGCTCGCCTAGATCCGACCCTGCCTGCAGGAACGGTGATCGCAGAATTCGGCTGGTGGGACGCTTGCACTCCGCTTGGCCGCCCTGGCGCACCATCTGTCGGGCCGCTGACCGTAAACATGAACGCTGCGCTTTCAGACCGGGACCGCGACCCGATCAGCGGTTCGGTCCCTTTACGAGCGGTCGCATGCGAGGTGATCCGCGACGATTTCGCGTCGCGAGGCTGGTGGGACGGCGAGCGCGCCTTCCGTGTAACGTCGTGCCGGTCCGAGTCGGTCGATGTCCTCGCGATCAGACTTGCCCCCGTCGATGGCGATCCCCTTCCAGAGTTTCTGCCAGGGCAGCACGTTCAGGTCACGGATCCGCAGGCGCGAATGACGCGCAGCTACTCGCTCACGGGCCACAGCAAGGATCCGCTCGAATTCGAGATCGCAGTGCGGCGACTTGGCTCCGGCAGCGACGGCACGCCGCCAGGTAGGATGTCGTCGCGCATGCATGAACTTGAGCCAGGGCATATTGTACACCTGCGCCCTCCGTCAGGGGTCTTCACGCCACCGTTGCAGGCCAGTCGGCCGGTGATCCTCGTCGCGGCAGGTGTCGGCATTACGCCCTTCATCAGCTATCTCACGGAACTTGCTCGCACGGCACCCGAACGGCGGCCACCATCGGTTCACCTTGTCTACGTTTGTAGAAACAGCAAAGAGCAGCCGTTCGGGAACTGGCTTAGAGAAATCGCTCCGACCATTCCAGAACTGCGTACCATGCTGGTTTTCACTCGTCCGCTGGCAGATGATCGGCATGGTCACGACTATCACCATGCTGGTCGCCAGGACATCAGAGGCCTGGAACTGCCAACCAGCGATCAACGCCCGCTTGCATATCTGTGCGGGCCGGAGAGCTTCCTCTCAGCAATGCGGGATAGCTTAGTAAGCTATGGCATGCCCGGGTTTGACATCTTCAGTGAGGTGTTCTCATCCCAGGTCACGGTCCCACCCGATCTTGCGCCCCGCCATGTCAGGCTGGCCCGCAGTGGAACCTCCTTCCAATGGTCGGCGCAGGCCGGCAGTCTTCTCGATGCAGGCGAAACGGCTGGCCTCTCGTTACCAAGCGGCTGCCGCAGCGGGCAATGCGAGAGCTGTACATTGCGTATCCTCGCAGGCTCGGTCACTCACCTCGTGCCTTACGACGGTCCAGCCGATGCCTGCCTGACATGCTGCGCGGTACCGCTAACCGATCTCGTTCTCGAAGCTTGATGCTTTCAAGGGCAGGGTGCTGCCCATCATGGAGGAAGGAATGACGGACCTGACGTTAAACCATCGAGCCGAGCCGCAGCAGGAAGGCGTGCTCGTCCGTATGTCACAGAGGATGGTAGCCTTCTCGGAGCGCTGGTTCCCAGATGCTTACATCTTTGTCCTCTTGGCGACCGTCGCGGTTGCTCTCGCGGCAATCCTGCACGGCGCCTCCCCCGTTGCAGTTAGCACGGCCTTCGGTGAGGGGTTCTGGAGCATCATTCCATTCACCATGCAGATGGCGCTCGTTGCCATCGGTGGCTACATCGTAGCGCTTTCGCCTCCGGTCGCGGCCATGATGCGCCGGGCAGCTGCGGTACCGAAGTCCGGGCGTAGCGCAGTCGTATTCGTTGGCGTGATCAGCATCCTGCTGTCTCTGGTCAATTGGGGCGTCAGCCTGATCTTCTCCGGCCTGCTAGTCCGGGAGATCGCCCGGCGGACAGATATTCGTCTCGACTACCGCGCGGCTGGCGCAGCCGGCTATCTGGGCCTCGGCTTCGGATTCACCCTTGGCATCAGCTCATCGGCGGCGCAGCTCCAGGCAAATCCGGCGAGCATTCCGCCGTCCCTCATGCCGATCACCGGCGTCCTCAGCTTCTACGAGACCATCCTGACTTGGCAGAACCTGCTGGTGATTGTGATCGGCACGGTGCTTTCGGCCATGATCTGCTACTACACGGCGCCGTCTGATGCCAACGCTCGAACGGCTGCCGATCTTGGCGTCGATCTCGTGGACGTGAAGGTGGAGCAGAAGCCGTCCCGGCCAGGCGACTATCTCGAGTTCAGCCCAATCCTGACGATCCTGATCGTGGTTCTGGCAGCCGGCTGGTTCTACGAAACCTTTAAGTCGGGCAACCCGCTCATTACAATGTCGGGCCTCAACACCTACAACTTCGTCTTTCTGCTCGTTGGCGCTTTGCTTCACTGGCGGCCGCGCAGCTTCCTCGCCAGCTTCTCGCAGGCGATGCCCAGTGTGGCCGGGGTGTTGCTGCAGTTTCCGTTTTATGGCGGCATTGCCTACATGCTCACTCGGGTCAAAAGCGACAGTGCCTCCCTGTCCGACACGATTGCCCATTGGTTCGTGAGCTTTGCCCACGATTCCACAATCTTCTCCTTCATCGTAGGTCTCTACTCCGCCATCCTCGGCTTTTTTATCCCGTCGGCGGGCGGGAAATGGATCATCGAGGCACCCTACATCATGAAGGCGGCCAACGAGATCGGCGCACACCTAGGTTGGACCGTAATGGTCTATAACATCGCAGAGACGCTTCCGAACTTCATCAATCCGTTCTGGATGCTTCCACTACTTGGCGTTCTCAAGCTGCAATCGAAGGATCTCATCGGCTATACGTCGATGCAATTCTTCATGCACTTTCCGATCGTGATGCTGCTGGCTGTCGCTCTGATGCATACCTTCACTTACATCCCGCCGGTCATCCCCTGATTACGGTAAAGTGTGTGTCTCTACTGCGTGCGAATTTCTCCGCGTGGTAGAGACACTATCGAATTTTGCAGTCGCACGATGTATCATTGGTGGGCATAAGGATCTGTGGGCATTCAGTAATGAATCAGCTTCAGAACCTGCCATAATGATCCCGTCCTCCAGAACACCGGCGCCGTTGCATTAACCTTGGCAGTTTAGAGGAAAGCGGCCAGTCGAGGAGCCGCCCTGTTGTCTCTGTTCAAGCG
>NZ_JBWBEW010000088.1:0-5795 GCF_056148915.1 Microvirga sp. jy35
GAGAACCGTGATCCGGGGAGAAGCAAAGGTGCCAGAGCTGTTTGCGCTTGACTGGAGACCCGCGATTAGAGAACGGCCCCCGCCTCGCAAGGGTGACGGACAGTGTTTTGATCGGATCGCTTGCGGTCATATGTCCGGCCTTTCATTGCAGTCGCACATGACCGCTGGCCAAGATGGCATCCGCTCTGTGAGTTCCCAATAGTACCGCGGCCTTCCCAGACCACAGTCATGTGCGGAGTGTCTCACCGTCTGGATCGATCGATCACACC
This sequence comes from Microvirga sp. jy35, assembly GCF_056148915.1. Classification (NCBI taxonomy): domain Bacteria; kingdom Pseudomonadati; phylum Pseudomonadota; class Alphaproteobacteria; order Hyphomicrobiales; family Methylobacteriaceae; genus Microvirga; species Microvirga sp. jy35. The sequence continues at coordinate 270 of NZ_JBWBEW010000088.1, forward strand.
ATCTGTTCGCTTCCTTGCAAGGTCCGACACCAGCTCACCATGAGAGCGCTCGATAAGATCTCATGTCGGGCCGATCCCTAAACAGCACACGCCGCTGCCGACACCGACGTTGGGGTTCTGTAGCTCTCCCCTGTCACCATCAGCTTCCAGGCAATCCGGGCGATCTTGTTGGCCAGCGCCACGGCAACCAGCTTGGGCGGCTTGCGCTTGAGCAACGCCACCAGCCAGGGCAAAGCGGGCGCACTCTGGCCGCGCCGCAACTGCCGGATGACCGCCGTGGCCCCAACCACCAGCACGCTGCGCAGAACCTCGTCGCCAGCGCGCGTGATCACCCCATGCCGCACCCTGCCGGCCGTCGAATGATCCTTCGGGGTCAAGCCGAGCCAGGCGGCAAAGTGGCGGGCTGACCGGAAAGCCTCGGGTGAGGGCGTCTTCATCACCAGCATGGCGGCGCCGATCGGCCCCACCCCGGGAATCCGGGCCAGGCGTCGGCTGGCGTCATGGGCGCGGTGCCAGGCCATGAGGCGATCCTCAACCTCCTCCAGTTGGGCCTGCAAGCGCGCGTATTCCGCGGCCTGCATCTCAAACAGCTCCCGGGCCAGAGCCGGTAAGGTCTCTTCGGTCTTGACCCGCTCCAGAAGGGGCTCGATCCGGCACAGCCCTTTAGGGGCAATGAGCCCAACTCCGCCGCGTAGCCGCGGATCACGTTGATCAGCTGGGTGCGCTGGCGGATCAACCGATTGCGCACCCCCACCAGCATGAGAGCAGCCTGCTGGTCCGCTGTTTTGACCGGCACGAAGCGCATGGTGGGCCGGCTCATCGCCTCGCAGATCGCCTCGGCATCAGCGGCATCGTTCTTGCCACGCTTGACGTACGGCTTGGCCAGCTGGGGCGCAATCAGCTTCACATGATGCCCTAACGACTGCAACACGCGCGCCCAATGATGCGAGCCTCCACAGGCTTCGAGGGCCACCACGGTAGGCGGAAGCTTGCCAAAGAAGGTGAGCAGGTCCTGGCGCCGCAGCTTCTTGCGCAGGACGGGCTCCTCGGCGGCATTCACCCCGTGCAGCTGGAAGACGTGCTTTGACGTATCCATTCCGATGCGGATAATCTGGTCCATGGACGGTCTCCTGTGTCTGAGATCTGCAACGACCTCATGCTGGCACAGCGATGCCGTAAGGGGGCCGTCCACCCCAACAGCACCCGCCCCGCTAGGCCCAAACGTCATCAACAATCACATTGCCAAACGGGCGCCATCCAGACATGACATCACCTGTTCCGCAGTATGGTCTGAGACTGGTCCTGACCCGCCAAACTGGTCCATTTGGAGGACAACTTTTTCGGGCATTTTGATGCTTGAGGAGGGTCAGTGCCATGAAGAAGACGCGCTACACGGAAGAGCAGATCGCCTTCGCGCTGCGGCAGGCAGAAGGCGGCACGCCGGTGTCTGAGGTGATCCGCAAGATGGGCATCACCGAACCGGCGTTTTACAGGTGGAAGAAGCAGTTTGCCGGCATGGGCGTGGCCGAGATCCGGCGCCTGAAGCAGCTCGAGGATGAGAACGCCCGCCTCAAGAGGCTCGTAGCGGATCTGACCCTTGATAAGACCATGCTGCAGGATGTGCTCAAAAGAAAGTGGTGAAGCCCGTCGTTCGGCGTGAGGTCGCAGGCCATCTGCAGAAGGCCTATGGCATCGGCGAACGGCGGGCATGCTCCGCCACTGGCTTCCAGCGCTCCTCACAGCGCTACCGCAAGCGGTCGGATCCGCAGGTCGAGCTGCGCATGCGTCTCAAGGAGTTGGCAGCAGCCCGAGTGCGCTACGGTTATCGTCGGCTGCACATTTTGCTGCGGCGGGAGGGCTGGCCGGTGAACCACAAGCGCACCTACCGCCTCTACCGGGAGGAAGGGCTATCAATCCGGCCCAAGGCACCCAAGCGCAAGCGGGCCTGGCGCTACCGGCAGGGCCGGCCGGAGGTGGGTGGACCCAACGAGGTGTGGGCGATGGACTTCATGGCCGACCAGCTTTTCGACGGGCGTGCATTCCGCATCCTGACGGTAGTGGACTGCCATACGCGCGAGTCACTGGCGATCGTCCCACGAGTGAGTTTCCGTGCCTACCAAGTCGTCGAGGCCCTTGATGAGATCGCCAGAAGCCGCGGTCGGCCGAAGAGCCTGCGCGTGGACAATGGCCCGGAATTTGCCGGTCGAGTGCTCGACCAGTGGGCGTATCTGAACCGGGTGGAGATCGACTTCTCGCGGCCCGGAACACCCACGGACAACGCGTACATCGAGGCGTTCAACAGCCGCCTAAGGGCGGAGTGCTTGAACGCCTCTTGGTTCTTATCCATGGCCGATGCCAGGGAGCGGATTGAAGACTGGAGGAGAGATTACAATGAGACCAGGCCGCACACAGCGCTCGGTGGCTTGACCCCGAGCGCCTTCGCCCAACAAACTTACCAAGCCCGGAAGGTTGCATAGCCCGTGGATCACATATGGGGGCAGGTCCATGTGAGCCTCGAGACATACTTCAGGGTGGACCAATTCAATGGGGGTGGATCAGACCTAAGAAGATCCGGTCTTATCAAAGTAACCGGAGTGTAAGTTGTGTGATCCTCTAAGCATGGCGTCATTCGCCATTAGCGCCGCCTCTGATATTATAGGATTTGTCGCCGGTGGACTTGGAGTAAATCTATCAGCAGAACAGCCTGTATCGTTGTACCCAGTGCGCCTTCCATAACATAAAAGCGCTCCGAGAACAGGGAAAATTGTACCTCATCCTATGTATGCCAGAAGTATTGCCGGCCATCCATACGGATAGGCAAGTAAACATAAAAAAATTTCTCCGATTCCCGCAAAGAAAATTATCACAAACATGACACATGTCGCCTCGTGATTTGTATTTATATTCTCGTAAGCTCCATCTACTTATTGAATTTTGATCTAATTGAGGCATTTTGATTTATCAAAGGGCGCTCAATCAAGAGGCGTACACTTCAGCCAAGCAGACTGGTTGGCCCATCTCAGCTGTCCAAGCTGAGATGGGCCGCTGCGATGGTCGGCAGGACAATCCCAAAGGAATCCTCAATCGTCCTAAAGTGGCGCCTAACATCGATGTAATAGAGAGGCATTGTTGTCCCCTATCTTCGTGAAGCGCTGCCAAGATTGGCTTGGCCCGACAACTTCAAGATTCCTGCATTTGTTCAACAGCTAAAGTCTGAGAGGCTTTCAGAGCCTGACCTCGACCGCTAACCGACAACTTGGTCCGTGCCGGTGTACTTTCCCAATAGCTCTGCGCGGGTGTACGTTTCCCGCTACCCATCCCCATCGATGTCAAGATAGAATTCAATATCGGCCTTGCCGTTCTCATCGATCGCCACGAAACTAGTGCTGAAGCCGTTGCCGTTGCTGAGCATATCCAGCAGTGCACCAAATCGCACATCCTCGTCCGAAGGCGTGATGACCGCAGAGTCTCCTACGCCCCAGTCTGGCTTGCTAACAGTATAATCGAGGGGAGCAGGCCCTGGTATGCTACAGTCTGGCATATCAACCGTATAGCCAATGATAGCAGGCGCTTCTACGATGTAGAATCCGATCTCGTCCATCCTCATCTTCCCACTACAGCAAAAGCCTCCATAGGCTAACAGTCGGTGGCAACGCATCCAAGAACGCACAGGACGTAGGATTTGAATGCATCGGACGTAGGATTCCACGCATCCATTCCCCTCTTCGGTCGGATCTTAGGGCCGAAGAAGCGCAGAATAGGCTGGGGACAGTACTCAATCAGGTCAGGCAGATTGGTGGCTTCGTTTCGTCTTGTCGGGATCTGTGGGTTCAGGGGTGTACGCTCCTTGGTTAACCCATACTCAAAAGTCGGAGAGCCTGCGCCTCCGGCGATCCACCGCATGAACAGGTCCCTCGATTAAACGGGGTGCTTTATCACTGCATCAGATAAGACGGGGATACAGTCATGCCAATTGATCTATCAGCTCTTCATCTTCCACCTGAGCTTATCGCTCGACTGACCGCTTCGACAGGCCTGAAGACCACCATCAGCGGGAGTGCGGTGGCCAGTGGGGACAGTACCCGCATCACCGGGGGGATCACGGTCACCACCACGGATGATGGGCCGGTCACCACAGTCTCCGGCGAGGCGACCCTCACGGCGACCGCCCAATCGTCCGATGGCGAGCCCATCGCGACGGCCATCACCGATATCAATGTGGAGGGCGAAGACGTCTTGGAGACGGCGACGGTGAACTCATCCAACACCGAGCAAAGCGGTGACCTGATCACCACAACAGCGACCTCCACCACGACTGTGTTTGACCTCGATGAGGAGGTAAGCCTGCCCACCGGCACGACCACAACTGAGCCTGTAGTGGAACCGGACGAGGTGGGCGACGAGGCAACCATTAATGGCAATGCCGTAAACTTCGGTTTTGAGATCGAAGCCGACGGTGGGGACGCCTATGTTGGCTTTGAGGCGACCTTACTGACGATGGACGAGGTTTCGAGCCTGAACGTTACCGCCTTCAGCATTGCCTAGGGCGAGAGCAACCTCGCGGGGTTGCTCGCTCGTTAACCCTCTGGGTCACTGAGAGGTGGTGATGAAACGATCCTCAGCACGACGCACCAAACGTTGGATCCTTCAACAGCTGACCCGCTGGTTGGATCAGTACAACGATCCCCTAAGACCTCCTACTCACCCACTACCAGCGGAACATCCTACCATTGTGTATCGCCGGTCTTCCGGTAGCGGAACGCCTGTTGAAGGCGAGGCGGTGACTAGGATCAGGAGTTAATGGAGTGAGCAAACCCTACTTTGAAGACTGCAAGGGGCCGATTCCTGAACTGCGTCTGCCCTATAACGTTCGGAAAGCGCTGGCAGAACGGAACATTTCAGCCATCGATCAGCTCAGGGCTGGGGCTGACCAGATCGAACGGGTGATACCAGGCATTGGGACTAGCGCAGCCAAAGCGATCAGAGCAGAACTCGCTCGTGTCGCAGCATCCAAAAAATAGTCTGACGAGGCCCAGTCGCTTAATCTGGATGAGTGCGTAATGCGCAGAAGCGGCGCTATGGAATCGGCACCACGTAAGTCTACTGTGATAGTTATGGCAGCTTGGTGTCCAAGGGGACGGATAGGACGACATTGCCGGACGTATCCTCGACATCGATCCGCCAGCCCTGCCAGTCTTTGGTGATGTGGTCAGGCTCCTGTTGAACCTCATGGATCAACCGGCGCACCATGTACTGCACTGTCGCAGGATCGCTGATCTCGACCCCTGTAGTGTCGAGGATGATCTGCTGGCTACTCACCAAGTGAAAGTAGTAGTGCATTGGTCGCTCGGCCTTCCAAGGCAACAGTAGGCTGCTTGGCTCAGAGCGTGATGTCCCAAGTATCGTGACGCAACCTATCACAGGATTGATACGCCGTATGAACGGCACCGTTGCATTAACCTTGGCAGTGTAGCGAGGGATGGCTAATTGAGGAGCCGTCCAGTTGTCTCTGTTTAAGCGCCGTCG
>NZ_JBWBEW010000089.1:0-2500 GCF_056148915.1 Microvirga sp. jy35
TGCTCTTTGACATTGTTGAGAGGGGAAGAGAAGCGTAGGCGGCGGTGTCCTTGCGCCGATCCGCAAGGATCGGATGAAGATACCGACCTGATCTATGCTTTGGTGAGTACACCGCTGTGGGGAAACCTGCAGATGGATGGACTCTGTCAATATGAGTGTAGTGACAGTCAGATCAAATCTTTCAACTTGAGAGTTTGATCCTGGCTCAGAACGAACGCTGGCGGCAGGCTTAACACATGCAAGTCGAACGCACCGCAAGGTGAGTGGCAGACGGGTGAGTAACGCGTGGGAACGTGCCCTTCAGTTCGGAATAACCCAGGGAAACTTGGGCTAATACCGGATACGTGCGAGAGCAGAAAGATTTATCGCTGAAGGATCGGCCCGCGTCTGATTAGCTAGTTGGTGAGGTAATGGCTCACCAAGGCGACGATCAGTAGCTGGTCTGAGAGGATGATCAGCCACATTGGGACTGAGACACGGCCCAAACTCCTACGGGAGGCAGCAGTGGGGAATATTGGACAATGGGCGCAAGCCTGATCCAGCCATGCCGCGTGAGTGATGAAGGCCTTAGGGTTGTAAAGCTCTTTCGTCCGGGACGATAATGACGGTACCGGAAGAAGAAGCCCCGGCTAACTTCGTGCCAGCAGCCGCGGTAATACGAAGGGGGCTAGCGTTGTTCGGAATCACTGGGCGTAAAGGGCGCGTAGGCGGCTTTGTAAGTCGGGGGTGAAAGCCTGTGGCTCAACCACAGAATTGCCTTCGATACTGCATGGCTTGAGACCGGAAGAGGTTAGTGGAACTGCGAGTGTAGAGGTGAAATTCGTAGATATTCGCAAGAACACCAGTGGCGAAGGCGGCTGACTGGTCCGGTTCTGACGCTGAGGCGCGAAAGCGTGGGGAGCAAACAGGATTAGATACCCTGGTAGTCCACGCCGTAAACGATGAATGCCAGCCGTTGGCGAGCTTGCTCGTCAGTGGCGCAGCTAACGCTTTAAGCATTCCGCCTGGGGAGTACGGTCGCAAGATTAAAACTCAAAGGAATTGACGGGGGCCCGCACAAGCGGTGGAGCATGTGGTTTAATTCGAAGCAACGCGCAGAACCTTACCAGCCTTTGACATGTCCGGTATGGGCAGTGGAGACACTGCTCTTCAGTTCGGCTGGCCGGAACACAGGTGCTGCATGGCTGTCGTCAGCTCGTGTCGTGAGATGTTGGGTTAAGTCCCGCAACGAGCGCAACCCTCGCCCCTAGTTGCCATCATTCAGTTGGGCACTCTAGGGGGACTGCCGGTGATAAGCCGAGAGGAAGGTGGGGATGACGTCAAGTCCTCATGGCCCTTACGGGCTGGGCTACACACGTGCTACAATGGCGGTGACAAAGGGCAGCGAACCCGCGAGGGGGAGCTAATCCTAAAAAGCCGTCTCAGTTCAGATTGCACTCTGCAACTCGAGTGCATGAAGGCGGAATCGCTAGTAATCGTGGATCAGAACGCCACGGTGAATACGTTCCCGGGCCTTGTACACACCGCCCGTCACACCATGGGAGTTGGTCTTACCCGACGGCGCTGCGCCAACCGCAAGGAGGCAGGCGACCACGGTAGGGTCAGCGACTGGGGTGAAGTCGTAACAAGGTAGCCGTAGGGGAACCTGCGGCTGGATCACCTCCTTTCTAAGGATGTTCTCTTACGAACCGGCATCATGCTGGTTCTATCGGAACTCTTTTGAACAATAGGGTCAGTCAGACCCTGATATGCGGGACGCTGCCGTCTTCGTTTCTCTTCTCTCAATTCCAAACATCGGTTGGCTTGAGGTCTGGTCCTTGCAGGATCGGCCCTGGTCGACTGGGCCTGTAGCTCAGGTGGTTAGAGCGCACCCCTGATAAGGGTGAGGTCGGACGTTCGAGTCGTCCCAGGCCCACCATTATCGAGTTGTTCCGTGACGGAACATGGGGCCTTAGCTCAGCTGGGAGAGCGGTAGCTTTGCAAGCTTCAGGTCGTCGGTTCGATCCCGACAGGCTCCACCATCGATCCTTCGATGGGTGCGGTTTTGCGTGTTTGGAATGTCAAATGAGGTTCGTGCCCTTTCCTTCGGGTGGGTGGCGCGGATGTTTGAAATCGTAAAGAGGCAGCATATTCGGCAAGCGGGCAACCTAGTCCCGCGCACCAGCCCTGGCCCGCAGCCAGGAGCGCCGGATATGCTTGGCAAGCAAAAACATGTTTTGTGGAGAAATCCGCAAGACAGGTCTTTCTTTGATGATCGTGTTCGGCTCTGCCGAGCGGACATCGATCATGAGAGTAATCAAGTGTCGTAAGAGCATCTGGTGGATGCCTTGGCGCTGAGAGGCGATGAAGGACGTGGTACGCTGCGATAAGTCTTGGGGAGCTGCGAACGAGCTTTGATCCAAGAATCTCCGAATGGGGAAACCCACCTTCGACCCTTTGTATTGTGACGTCATTGGAAACAGTGGTGTTGCACTACGGAGGGTCAGATGAAGGGATTAGA
>NZ_JBWBEW010000090.1:0-5109 GCF_056148915.1 Microvirga sp. jy35
TGTCAGGCCCCTTTGGACGCGAGGTTAGCAGCGTCTGCACGACTGCGTCGTAATCCTCCTCGCTATGGTAGGTCCAATTCGGGTTTGGACCCGGATCATCCAATACACGGTGGACCTGCGCGATGTGGTCTGGCGTTAATGCCATCTGCCGAGACGCTCTCACGAGTCACCTCCGAGTCTGTAACAAAGTGCAGCATCAAGACGCTGCATCAGAATGTATATCGCTTACCTACCGCTGAAGGCGCGACCACCGATCCCCAAACGCCTGCGTCATGGCCATGATCGCCCACCAACCTGTGCAATGGCAGCGGCTATCGTCTTAAGGCCAAACGCCTTCACCCCTTCGACAGTCTCTGGAATGACTTTCTCGTTCCTGCCCGAGAGATGAAAGCCCCCACGATCAGCGACTGATGATCAATATTGTCTGTGCTCGGGAGCAAGTGTACAATAATTTGCTCCTATCACAGGAGGTGACGATGCGTAGAATTGCGCTGGTTGTCGCGTTCTGTTTGGCCGCACTACCTGGGCTTGCACAAGATAAAGCTGAGCTTCAGAAGGTGGCAGATCGCTTCGTAGAGGCATACGCCAAAGGCGATCTGAATGCGGTCCTCCAACTCTATGCCGAGGACGCCGCTATTCTCCCGCCGCAAGCTCCTATGGTGAAGGGCCAGAGTAACGTCGCAAATTTCTGGAAGGGGGAGGCGCAGCGAGCCGAAATTAAGCAGGTCACTGTCGTCGATGCCAAGGCTCTCAGCAACGACATGGCACATGTGATCTTCACCACAGTGGGGCAAACCAGAGGACAGTCACCCCAGGAGTTTGAGGGAAAAGGCGCGGCTTTGGCTCAGAAGGTAGGGAATGAGTGGAAGATGCTCGTGCATGTCTGGAACCGGAATGGCCGTGACCAGTGAGGTGTTAAGAAGCGCCGCTTTGTCGGGCAGGTTCACTCCTCGCAAAGCAGGGTTTAGAGTAGCTCACTGGTCGGGCAGACGGTTTGGAGGTGATCTGCCGGGAAGGTGCCAATGGGTTGGGCTGGATCAGGGGCATTGATCGCATGGCACGATGTCGAGGAGGGTCGCGAGGCCGAGTACCTCGACTGGCATTCCCATGAACATATGAAGGAGCGGCTTGCGATCCCTGGTTTTCTTCAAGGACGCCGGTACTCCGTTGTAGGCTCTGGACCTCAGTTTCTGATCTTATACACCGTCAGAAACCCCAATGTGTTTACGTCGCAAACCTACCTGGAGCACCTGAGCCATCCTACGGACTGGACTCAGCAAGCTATGCCTGCGCTGCGTAACATGAACCGGAGCCTATGTCGTGTTGAGGCATCAAGTGGGTTGGGGGCGGGCTGCTGGCTTCAAACCATCCGGTTTGCTCCTGAACCCGGACGCGAGGCACACCTGAGCGGTGTATTGACGAGTGAAGCGCAGTCACTTGCCCATCAAAGGGGTGTCTGCGCCGCTCACCCCCTGATTGCGGATCAAGATAGGAGCAGGACACAGACCCGTGAGACAGCCCTTCGGGCAGGGCAGGACGCGGTGGCCGATTGGGTGCTGCTGGTCGAAGGCTATGACGAGGCTGCGGTGGCTCATGACCGATCCGGGCTGTTGCGGCTGGGCGGTGCTGGCCCGGACATTACCGGCGATCTCTACAGGATCACTCACATCTGCTTCTGAGACGAGGCATCCCTGAGCACCACCTCCGCATATGTGCCGTCATAAGCAGTCTCAGGATGGATAAGTGAACACGCACCTCATATCCCTTCCCATCCCCTGATAGAGAGCATGAAGACGGGACCATGAGCTATGCGGTTCGTTTATCATCCGTTCTGAATTTTCTAACATTGAACGGGAATATGGCTTGTGCGGAGAGTGCTGTGGTGCGCTGCGAGACAGACCCGTGTTCTTAATGTTACGCTGGGCGTAGGATTAGCCTCAAGAACAAGAATTGAGGGAGGCTTACCATGTCACGCGCCCCGGTTCACGAGCCAGCGGCCCTGTCCCAAGCTGATCGTAGCACTCTGCCCCCTGAGATACGACTGATACTGGCAGCGCTGTCCGAAGTTGAAGCCCGCTACGAGAGCGAACGTGAATGCCTCAAGGGCTGGTCTGGCCCTGAGGCGATCAGAGTGCGCTTTATCGAGCAGCTTGACGCTCGCCATGCCAAGGCGCGGGAGCCTCTGGTCCAGCGCCTTGCCGATCTGCATCAGCAGATCACCACGGCATCAATGATCCAGAGCCTGCGCAATTCTCACCATTGAGGTGCCGAGGTCGGCAATGGAACTGAGAGGGCGAGACCATCTCGTGGTCATCGCATCCGTTGCTCGTCCCGATGGGAAGCATAGCCTCGGCTGGTTCGGCCATACTCCGGAATGTGTTCGTCTCGTCCGCGTCGTTGCCCATGGATCATCCATGCCAGGGCATAGCCAAAAGCTCCTGCCATAAGCAACGCGGGCAACGGGTTTCCTGCCACCCGCTCGGTCACGGCTCGCTGCCGCTCACGAATATACGGCTCTGCCTCCGGGTACTGTTCTCGTGCTTGCCGCGCGTAGTGCTCACCTCGGCTGTACATGTCGCGGGCTGCACCGGACGCCTGATCTGCAACGTCGTGCAGAGCTTCCCTCACCTGATCCAGAATTCGCTCAGCGGTGTCCTGCTCCAGTGGGCCTCCCTGATCACCCGCTGATGGGGAACGGACTCCCTGATCAGGGCCATCAGGCTCAGGGCCTTTGGTGATGGTCACAGAGACCGGATCGCTCGTTGGGAAGGTCTCCTCAATGGCATGGTCGAGTCTTGCATCGAGGTTCTCCTGCGAGTTCTCAGGCAGACTGTTGTCCAACGAACTTTCGATAGACTTACCCCCATTCTTTTCAGGGGTGGATTGGCCGTTGATACCGAGCGGGTTCACCATACGAGCCTTCCAAAACAGTCAGTGCAGGTTATTAGTGACCTGCACGACTTGTAACGCTAAGGCTGCGAGCCACGTTCCTGAATGCCTTAACCTATGTGAAAAGCTTGGCGGACGAGCTTTGAAGGTGAGCATTGCAACTTAATAGAAGGGACGCAGCATCAGCTATTTCCGGCAGGGCTCCTATCTGAGTTAGGGAGACCATTGCTGTGGCTTCAATGGGAGAGCCTAATGCCTATGAAGTATGTCATGCTGAAACTCGAAGGCGGTGAGTTGCTCCCGCTGCTCTTTCCCGAGTTCATGCAGCACTCCCACATGGCTCAGTCAGTTCCAGCCACGGTGGTGAGCGCGGGTCACGTCCATCTGGAGGACGGGAAGATCATTGCTCGCGGTGCATCAAGCTCATTGGATGTCCTCTCACGAGAAGAGGATACCGGGATAATCCAAGCCTATTTTGACGGGCAGAACGTCGTTCAGCAGGAACTCTAGTTCTCAGCAGGAGGGCTATTATGGGTGCCGAGACCAATTTCTTTGACAGCATTGAGGTGCTCTGGTGCAGTAATCCTCCATCAGGAGCAGGAAATTGCCCAACCAGAGCGCCCCGAGTCTCCAGAACCTTTTCCTGAAGCACCTCCGCGATTACAGAGTGGAAGTCACTGTCTTTCTGGCGAACGGAATTAGACTACAGGGTCAGATCAGATCGTTTGACAACTTCACGTTACAGCTTGTCCGAGGCAATGGGACGCAAGTCGTCTACAAGCATGCAGTTTCTGCGATTAACCCAGCAGAGCCGATTCACCTGATTGACCCAGCTTCCTCTGGGTAGCCCAGCCGTATCCATAAGCACTTGGGGCTCTGTTGATCCCTCATGGAGCATTGTGAGATAGCGCCAAATCAGTAGATGGTGCCATTCCCACGGGGGAAGCTGCCGGTGGTCTCGGGATCATAACGCCATGGCGATCTGGAGCCGTTAGCCCCCTCGCTGTTACCTGACCGGCTCTGGCCATGTGCGAAAGACCCTCCTGGTTCATAGCCGTCCTGCCCGCGACCCGAACCGCGCGTCCGGTTTTCAGGCCCGTCCGCCTGCTCACGATTGGCAGGCCGACCACGCCCCATGTCCAAGCCGAGGTCGTCGTAAGGACCCATTCCCCCTGGCGAGGCAAGGGGGCTCGATTTGCACTGCGATCCTGGGGCTCGTAGCGGTTCGCTCGTTCGTCATTGGGCAAGCGTCTGCGCTCTGCATTCCTGTTGCGGTTATTCTGCTCCCTGACAGCGCGCTCGTACTTTCTGCGCTGATAAACACCAAGAGCACAGCCTGCGAGAGCACCTTTGATCCGGTGCCCGCCTGCAAAGTGACCGGCGACCGCGCCGCCAACCCCATACTTCAGGCAACCACCAGGACGGCTCTCAGCCTCAGCACCTCCTGCGATAAGGCCGAACGTGAGCATGATGGTAGCTGCGAGCGCAATCTTCTTCATTGATACGACCTCTCATGACCTGAGCCAACGTGGGCAGATTCGAAGAGGTTCCTGTCCGGGAGGTCGCGATTGGATGCAGGTCTTAATGACTGGTGACGCACTCCACACCTAATCCACCCTCGTCGCCTCTGAGCTTTTGCACCGAGGCGGTTCAAATGGCCTGCCCCGAACCCGCGAACAGGGTTGCAAACTGCCTTGTCCGCATAATTGCCACAAAGTACCGCTGCTTTGCACAACAGAGACCTGACAAGGGCGGGAACATAGGGGCATTCACCGGCACGTGCGTGTCGCTAATGAAAGTGTCTCAATGCAAGCCCTGCTCCGGACTGAAGCCCCAACAATCAAGTGTCCTCTCCCAGCCCATCCGGTGCTGAACCAATCTCTTGATCCCAGTGACCTCCAGTGGCTGGGCGAACGGCTGCGAGTTGCCTACGGACCAGTCGAGGCTCCCCTCCCGGCTCGCTTGACGGAGCTTGTGGAGCGGCTCGCCCGACACGAGCAGCCCCAGGATTAGGGGTTCTGTCGCAAATTCGTTTTTTACTTGCCTATACTGGCGATCTCGCGATGACCGGCTTCTGCAGAATCAACGGCTTAGCGCTTCCATCGTGACCGGAAATGGCGCTGAAAATCGCCTATACTTCAAGTTTGCGACATGTGTGGACGCCCCGTGTGACGCAAGAAGAATCTTCGGATCGGTGCAGCGCGTGGTCAGGGCTGACAT
>NZ_JBWBEW010000091.1:0-4379 GCF_056148915.1 Microvirga sp. jy35
GCCGGAAGCGATGACAGCAGTAAAGCTGAGCTGTTTCATGGTTCCTGTCCGTCTGGTGATTATGAGAACTCCGGCAAACCCAAACAGTTGCGAGGTCCCGACTAATTGAGATGGGAGGTTCCATTCTGGATGTCCGGCAAAGGGCCTCTGGCGCCTCGGCAATCCTAGGACACGGTGGTGTTCCTTCTCACTGCCGAACCACTGTTGGAACAGTTTCGTCTCCGCTAGCTGGCGGTCTCGAGGGCTCTTACTCTAAACCTGTGCGCCGTAGTGAATAGCTGGAGAATTCCGCAAAGGGCTATGAGTGTAGCTCATGAATGTCTGTGCACCTGAGACCCTGGCGATCCGCTTGGACGAACCCGACGGGATATTCGGACGCGAAGACCGCAGCGCTGTCGCCCCTGCGGGATTGAAATGCCGCCGCTGGCGGAGCCTTTCGCAAAAACACATGAAAGGTCCGCTGAGGGTCAAAGGGTAACGTTAGGTGAACCAAATGAAGGTCCGCTTGTCGCGCCTTTGCAGAAGTTCGCTGTACTTCCGGAAAGGGTTCTGCCGCAACTCTGAAACAGGGACGAGAAAACAGCAGGTGCATCGTGCCGCCCTCATGCGGCGAGCAGGTGAAACTGCTCGGCTAGCGATAGCTGCTGATTGCAGGCATATTTCGCCTGCTGTTTACGCATCATATGGATCAACTCGATGCCACCCAGGATCACGCGGGCACTGTCAGCGGACTTGAAGCCGAGCATCGGACGCACGCGGCGTTTGATGGCGCGGTGATCCTGCTCAATGCGGTTATTGAGATATTGGCTCTGCCTGATCCTGATCGGTTTCAACATGCACCCCGATCCGTCCTGGAGCCGGTTGGTCGCGTCACAGGTGAGAATGGCCTCCCGGTTCGTCTGACTGCCGTCGATCACGATCCTCTCGGGGCGGCCGTGCCGCTTGAGAGCCTTGCTCAGGAACCGTTTGGCAGCAGCCAGATTGCGCCGTTCGCTGAATTAGAACTCGACCGTGTCACCGTTGCTATCGATCGCGCGGTAGAGATACATCCACCGTCTACGGACCTTGATGTACGTTTCGTCGATATGCCACCTGCCAGTGACCGCTCGCTTGCGGCGATTGAACCGCTCCAGCAACTCGGAGGAGTAGCGAACTACCCATCGATGCACCGCCGCATGGTCAACGTAGATGCCCCGCTCGGCCATCATCTCCTCAAGATCGCGTAGGCTGAGATTGTAAGCCAAATACCACCGGACGCAGAGCAGGATCACGGATTTATCGAATTGCCTGCCCTTGAACACTGCGTCCTCCGCCCCCGAACCCAGGGAGGAGTAGCCGAAACTCTGAAACAAAAAGTTTGCGACAGATCCAGAAGATCTCCTATGAGGTTGAGGCGGACCGCCGCTCCGGCAAAGAATCGGCCGTGGATCTGAAGACGGCCTGATCAGGACCGCCTGACCCGCAAGGGCATTGAGCGTTCGTCAGGCGTATCAGCGCTGGCGCGGGCTCAAGGAACGGGCGAGTTCGCGAATGACGCTGTCCTCGATCTCAAGATCATCCTGATCATCCTCGTTTTCCGCTTCAGCCTCAGCTTCAGCCGGTTTCGAAGGAGCAGCAGGCTGAGGAGCCGCGGCTTGCGGCTGATGGGCTCCAAAGCGGCCCTCTAGGACATCGAGCAGGCTGTTGAGCGCCGCGTCTGTGATCTCCACATCAGGTGCTGGCGGCATTCCGTTCAGAGCCATGGTTCGGCTCTGGTAAGCAGGGTCTCCCGTAACCTCGGGGCCAAACCAGGCCAGCGGCTGAAACTTGCGGGCCTGTTTGCCGTGCTCAACTGGGACGGTGAGCAGATCCAGCGATCCTGGCGTGAGGATGCGAAGGAGCATGGCTGTTTGGGAGCCGATGTCGAGGCTGACCTCCAGGTACTCCACCTGTCCGGCGGCGAGCTCAAGCAGAGCCTCGGCCTGGGAGCGAGGAATGCTCGTGGCGTCCTCGACAGGGCCATTCGGATGATTGGAGACCAGGACAAGCCGACCTGTCTCCTCCCCCAGCTGCACGTGGGTGCCCCGATCCGGTCGATCCGGGAAGTAGCCCTGCCGGACAGGGCGGCCTTCCCCCTCCTTCTCGATCAGCCGAGCCAGGGAGGGGGCAAGCAGAAAGACGCGGGCGGTGCTCATCACATATCAGCCTTCCACAACGGGTGCCGCTGGTCGCGCCAGCTGCTTGTCAGGTTACGGTGTGACGATGGGCAGGGAAAGAGAGTTCGTTACCGCCTCAGGCAGGTGCAGGTTAATGGTTGGCAGAGCGCCGCAATCGGCAATCGATAGTCATGCCAGCAGCCGGACAACAGCTTGGTGATAGCCGGACATATGTCCTTCCGCCCGGCTGCTCTGCCCTTGCGCGGCAGCTGGGCTGCATTGGGAGGTGACCCGCACTCTCGTAAACCGAGGCGAACACGCCATCCTGAGGTTTATGCCCTAGAGCTTACTTGGCTTTGTGGCGTGACGTGACCAGTCACTCTGTTGGGAATGCTTTTCAAAGCCGGTGCCTTGTTTCCGCCGCATCCACCAGTACCTTGAAAAGGGTAAGCTCAGAGGTCAGCCCTACCCCATGACGAAGCTCGCCCTTGTCGTTGACGAACGAGAGTTGAGTATCATTCGTGCAGCCCTTCTCCTCCTTCAAGAGCAAGTGGACGCACTTCCGGAAGACCTCGCAGAGATGATCACCACGCACGGACCGCCCATGCCGGCATCCGAGATCGAACAACTCAGCGTTCGCCTTCACGAGACAGCACGACCGATACGAGATCATGCTGAACGGGAGTTGCCCCAAGCAGCAAGAGTTGTTGAGGTGGAGCGGTTTCCCGCAATCCGTATGCCCCATCACGCGGTGTGAGCAGTGCCGATCAACTTGCCTGCGACTGTATTGGTGCCACTGAGCGCTACGAAGGAGCGTCCCTGCGATGACGCTAGAAAGGGGTTCCACCGTGACTGCGCAAAGGACCCCGTTGATCCAGGACATGTTCCTCGATCATCTTCGTGACAGCCGGATAGAGGTAATGATGTTCCTTGTGAACGGGATCAGGCTGCTGGGCCGGATCAGGCGGTTTGACAACTTCACGGTCGAGCTTGTGAGAGATGGTCGCTCCCAAATCATCTACAAGCATGCCATTTCGGCGATCAACCCGGCAGAGCCAGTCCAACTGGCAGGTCCAGGTTCGCTCGTGTAAAGCAGTCTTTCACCAGACCAGGCCTCCTCCTCAGGAGACCTGTTGTTCAAGCCGGTCAAGCATGGTCTGCGTGATTAGGCAGATGCCACTCTCGGTGCGCTGGAAGCGCTGCTCGTCCCAATTAGGATCCTCCCCGACCACCAGCCCCTCCGGAATCCGCAAGCCACGACCAACGATGACCCTTGCCCCTTATCCCTTCTTCACCAATGGAGCCTAGCCAGCGGATTTACAGTCCGCCCCTTCGCAACCCAGGGTGCAAGGATTTGTAGTCCATTGCGTACCCCTAGCGCAGCGGACTGTTAATCCGTTGAGCGGCTGTCCTCATCCGATCTCCTTCCGCTGCGGCAGGCGAACGATCCTGATGTAGGACCATGCAGAGCCAGCTATCATTTGCCAGCCTGGAGATGCGGCGGTTCCTGACTGATGGTCGGGACCAGGCGGGAGGGGCCGGGAAAGCTCAGTTCCCGGCTTCTCCTCTCACTCGATCGGACCGGCGGTTCAGCCCTGGTCTTTCTGTGATGGCTCGCAAGCCCCGAGACCATAGATCTTTCCGAAGGTAGTCGAGATCGGGATGATCCTATGATGACACTCCGGATCGGCTTTCCATCTTGCGATGGCACTCTCCGTGATAAAAACGTCAATCCCCAATCTTGCGACGAAATGGGGACCCCTTCTCTCCGTTCGGTTCACTTCGTGCCAAGAGATCTGCATCTGAGAAAGCTCCCTCGCCGGAGACCAGGAGGGAGCAGGATGCAAGGGAGGAGTGAACGGAAAGTTGCCAAGGGTACAAGGGTCGGCAAGCGGCTCTAGTGTCGGTTTGAACCGAGGCGGATTTGCGCTTGTCGAGGGAAAGTTGCCGCCAGTATTCACGGCCGGGCCGAGGCGCTAGCCGGATCCTGATATACTGAATAGCCGGCGTGGCGTTCCATAAGTCCGCGGGAACACTCTTCGAATACGCAAAATCGCGTTTCATACTGCGGCTTATGCGATCGTAGCTTGCGCATTTCACGTGCATGGGTGCGCCGCAGCATAGGCCATCTGGTTGAATTTTCCCCCGAATGCAGGGCTGGTATGGATTGGGTTCGCTGGAAGGAGAACCCGTTGAGACCCCAAGACCGCGACGAGCTCGCCAAGCGCCGGAAGCTGGAGGCGA
>NZ_JBWBEW010000092.1:0-4219 GCF_056148915.1 Microvirga sp. jy35
GTAGGGGCAGTTTCCTGCGGGTAAGAGCCTTTTGTAGAGTATACTCCGTGGAGAAATACTCTACAAGGCGGTGCGATTCCGGGCATGTCGATCCGGGATGTGCTCGCCAAGAATGTAAGAAAGTACCGACAGACCGCCGGTCTGTCGCAGGAGGAGCTTGCCCACAGGGCGGAGCTTGACCGAACCTACATCAGTTCGATCGAGCGCAGTGTCTACGCGGCATCCATTGACGTGGTCGATCAACTTGCCAAAGCTTTGGGCGTCGAGGCGTCCGATCTTCTTGTCAGGCCGCGAAGGCGGTCCGTGTCAAAGACATTAACGTCCGCTCACTGAGGGGGGCTGCCGAACACCTACAGCCCATGACCCAGAGGGCGGCTGCTGTTCCAGCACCGTCCGGGCCGATCTTACAGACGTCACTCAAACGATCACGAATGGCGGGCATCAAGAGGTTGAGGATTTGGGCCGCTCGCACATCACGCCGATTTGTCCGCGCACATATCCGAACGACAGGGCAGCCGCCAATCGCTCGATCCGTTGTTCCTGAATGAGCTGCTCGACGAGAAGGGCCTTAATGGCGGTCCTGGGATCACCACCGCAGGCCTCGATCACGGCCGAGACATCCGCTTCCATCGAATCCGCGTCGCATACCGCGTGTTCCTGCTGGGTCATCATCATCTCCCTTGGAAGTCACGATGGTACTGCTTCGCGCCCGGGGGTACCACAAAAATGTTCTTCTTTTGTTCCCAGCCTGTGGAATGTGTGGACATCCATCGATAGGTGGTGAGGACGCTCTCCCATCGCTTACGAGGACCCTCTGCTGGTTCTGCTCCGTTGATTCGATGCTGGGCAAGTTTCGAGGAGGTTCCGATGGACGTCATACTGCGCCTGCAATGCGACGATCTTCTGGGTGGTCGGATCGAGCGGGAGACGCCGACCGGGCTTGTGACGATCGCCACGGTTGCGTGGGAGGCCGACGGTCTCGCAGTACCTGTCATCAATGGCCAGGAGGCGCAGAGCCCGGAGCATCTCCAGGGTCTTCGGGCACAGAACCGTAATGAATTGCAGCGGCGGATGGGTCGAACGGATGTGATGGTGACGATGCCGACCGGATAGGGGAAGGGCCAGGCAGGGGCCGTACCCAAGCCGGCGCTCAGCGCAGGAAGAGCGGCAGGTAAAGAACAACGATGGTGCAGCCCAATGTGAAGACAGCGGTGATCGCCGCTGCTAACGAAAACCGCTCTTTCTTCTCCTGCATGGCACCCTCCTGCATGATCGCGTGCAGCGTGTGGAATACCGCAGCGTCCACCCGCCGGCGGTGCGGCCCCGCACGCGTCTGTGTGGGCCGTCTATTGAAGAGGCCAGCTGTCTCACCGGACTGTGCGCGGCTCAAACCGTCTCGGAACCCCTGAGCGGCGAGTGACCGCCTGGATATGTGGTAGGCTCGGATTGCTCACGTGCGCGAACGATCGGCGGCGATCACCAGGCTTCGGGTGGCGAGCGCATCACCGGTGGCGGCGAAGGCCGCCGTGTTGTCGAAGATGCACCAGGTCTCGACGCCTAACGCGGTATCCCTTGCGAGCACCTCCGGGATGGCTGCCAGGTACTCCGCGCTATAGGTCGAGTAGTAGATCCGGGGCGATCCGTGCAGGCGATAGTACGACAGCCCGTGCCAGCCACCTGGCTCGTCAGCTCCGGGAACCGTGGCCGGGTCAGCCGCGACGCGGGAGATCCGAAGTTCGGCGAGCAGTTCCTCGACCCCCGGCGTGAGCCACGAGGCATGACGGGGCTCGCAGACGATGCTGTCGGAAACCCGGCTTCTCAGATTTCTCAGGAAACGGTCAGCGATGCCCTCCTGGAAGTTCAGACTCGGCGGAAGCTGGACAAGCAGCGGCCCGAGCTTGGACCCGAGACCCGCCGCCTCCGATAGAAACCGGTCCAGCAGGTCATCGACATCCTTCAGCCGGCGCTCATGGGTAATGGTCTTCGGGACCTTCACGGCAAAACGGAAGTCTTCCGGCACCGATGCGGCCCAGCGCTCATAGGTGGCTGGCCGGTGCGGGCGGTAGAACGAGGAGTTGATCTCCACCGCATTGAGGACAGCCGCATGGCGCTCCAGGTGCGATCCCACCGCCGGGAAGGGGGCGGCATGCTGCTTCGGGATGCTCCAGGCGGCGGTGCCGATCCGCACCGTGGGAACGACGTGGTCCGAGGATGAACATGGTGTGCAGGATGTGAGGCGATGTGTATCCGGTAGGATCTGCATGCTCCTCTCGCGATAACTGCCTCGCTGCGTCAACGCAGGCGCCGATCAGCCGTTCCGGCCGTGGAGCCCCGGCCTTCGCTGGCCGCGCGGAACAAGACGGTGCCGTTTCCAGAGGCGGGCCTGTCAGCGGCTGCTCCGGATCCCCAAATAAGTTGCATGAGCCAGGAACTTCGCCGCCAGGAGCCCCTTCCGGCCTCGGCCACTCACGCAGGTACACCCGAGATCGCCCTCTCAGATGAGGATCGCGAGGCGCTCCGGCAGGCCGTGCTCGCGCTCGAGGGGCCGAGCTACGTCGCTCGCCTGTCGGCCTTGGCTGGCCGGCCGATCGAGTTGCTCGGGCAGGCGCTTCCGGTGCCGGTATCCGACGTGATCTCGAAGGCCACGCAGGCGGCGCTGACCCGCGCCCTGCGCTACGCGCTGAAGACGATCCCGAAGGAGGGCAGGGATCCCGAGACCCGCGTCCACAAGGCGCTGGCGGTCCTGTCCGGGGCTATGGGCGGGGCGCTCGGCATCTCGGCAGTTATGGTGGAACTCCCGGTCTCAACCACGATCATGCTGCGGTCAATCGCCCGCGTCGCGCAGAGTGAGGGCGAGAACCTCGACGATCCCGAGACGGCGCTGGCCTGTGTCCAGGTCTTCGCTCTGGGTGGGCGCACCGGCTCGGACAATCTGCACGAGGCCGGTTACTTCGCCGTGCGGGCCGCCATGGCGAAGTCCGTCACCCGCGCCCTGCAGCAGATGGCCGGGCGCGGGGTCGTCGACGAAAGCGCCTCGTCTATCGTGCGCCTGCTGGCCCAGATCGGAGCCCGCTTCGGGGTGGTCGTGTCGCAGAAGGTCGCCGCCCAGGCGGTTCCGGTTGTCGGGGCGATCGGGGGCGCGGCCGTCAATGCCGCCTTCATCGATCACTTCCAGACGCTGGCCCGCGGGCATTTCACGGTGCGCCGCTTGGAGCGGACCTACGGTCAGGGAACGGTACGCTTGGCTTACGATCAGATCCGTCAAACTGTCAGGAAATGAGGAGACCAATTTAGCTGAGGGACTGCTGTCTCTGTCAGATAAATGATGGAACCGATACCTAGTCTTCTTTATGTCCCCTAGGACAACTCGCTCATCAAGCCAGATTGATCGCGCCTACACCGGCTCTATCGAGCGGAGGGTGCACGGCCATGCGACTGATGTTCGGGATCGCGTGGCCAATGCACCCGACCAAATAGCCAATCTGCTGGTAAAGTCTCGAAAGCGCTCTAAGCGACGGACGATTAACGGATGCTCTACGGGATGGGTTAAATCACAGTTGGTTGCTTAGCTGGGTTCCGGACAAAGACAGAAAATTTGGCGGTCAACAAACAAATAGCGGGTAGCCTAGATGCCCCGTAGGAATTCCCGTTCCCCAAAGAGCGCTTCTCGAATTTGAGCCTCATCCAAGTAATGCTTCAGGGTTTCTGGGTTTTCGTGGCCGGCGATCTCAGCAAGCATGAGAAGGATCCCACGAGTATCATAGTTGTCGCCAAACTTCCCTTTGGCCTCCCGGAGAAGGCGACAAGCGTACTGTGTGAGAAATGCCGCTCGAAGTGAATGGATGCTGCCTCTCACGTTAGCAGCCTCAAAGCCGTGATCCTTCACGATGTCCTTTATTGCGGTAATTGTCAGTGGGCTGGCATCCCTATCGGACAGCCACAAACCCCCAGATAGCTTGCTGAGACTCGAACTTCCTTCCGCGGTCAGGAAACGTTCACGTTCACCCCAAAGATGTTGGAGGAGGGCGAGGACAAGCGGAATTGGGAATGGCACATTGCGGGCTTTGCCTCCCTTCTCAACCACGCACACAATCAGACTTCCTCGGCCAGTTTTCCCAAGCTGATAAATTTTCTCCCGAAGACTAGAGCGGATTCGATTTAGGTGAACTCGTATCCGCAGTTGCTGAGATAGTTCTGGCATTCGTCCGCCGGGAAGCTG
>NZ_JBWBEW010000093.1:0-4211 GCF_056148915.1 Microvirga sp. jy35
GGTGTTTTTTGTGGCGGCTACTCCTCGCGGAAGGCTTTGGCCATGTTGTCGGCCACGGGCTTGGTCAGGTAGGAGAACACCGTGCGGTAGCCGGTCTGGATCAGCCCTTCCACGGGCATGCCGGGCACCAGCTTGAGATCGCCCAGGCGCGCCCGCTCGCCGTCCGCAAAGGCCACCCGCACCGGGTAGTACTGCACCCCGGAGCGCTGGTCCGTCACCAGATCGGCCGCAATCAGGCTCACCTTGCCTTTGAGTTCCGGCGTGGTCCGCTGGTTGAAGGCCGACAGGCGCAGCACCGTGTCGAGCCCCGGGCGGAGCTGGTCGATGTCCTGCGGCAGGACCTTCACCTCGATCGACAGCTCGTCCGCCTCGGGAACCACAAGCATCAGAGGCTCGCCCGCATTGACGACGCCCCCGACCGTGTGCACCATCGACTGGTGCACCACACCATCCTGCGGCGCCCGGATCTCAATGCGCTTGAGCTGATCCTCGGCCGTGGTCTTGCGCTCCACAAGCTCCGCCACCTTGGCCTGCACCTCACGCAGCTCCTTGGACACCTCGCTCCTGAGATCCTGGTCGATCTGGAGCACCTGAAGCGACGTTTCGCTGATCCGCCCCTTGGCCTGGGCGATGTTCGAGATAAGCTGCCCGCGCTCGCCCCGCAGCCGGGTTTCCTCGCGCTTGAGCGAGGTCACCCGGGTGATCGGCACCAGGTTCTTGCGCCAGAGCTGCTCGACGCCGGTCAGCTCGTCCTGGATCAGCTGGATCTCGTCCCCCTTGGCCGAGGCCTGCAGCTTGAGCCCGTCGATCTGCTCCTGCAGCTGGGCGATGCGCTCCTGCAGCTGGGCCTTCTGGCCCGCCCGGGCTTCGCGGCGATCCTGGAACACGTTGATCTCGCCCTGGACCAGGCGCGCAAGCTCCGGCTCCTGCAGCCGGCTCCTGAACGCAGCCGAGAAGGCGACCTGCTCCGAGCCGTCGCGCTCGGCCTCGAGCCGGCTCTGGCGGGCGGCCAGTTCGTCCAGGCTCTTGGACACCATGGCAAGGCTGGCCCGTGCCACCGTCTCGTCGAGGCGGACCACCACGTCGCCGGCCCTGACCCGGTCGCCATCGCGGGCGAGGATCTCGCCGACCACGCCGCCGGTGGGATGCTGGACCTTCTTGACGTGGCTGTCGACCACGATCGACCCCGGCGCCACCACGGCGCCGGACAGCTCCGTCACGGCGGCCCAGCCGCCGAGACCGCCGACCAGAAAGAAGGCAGACGAGAGGCCCACCAGCGAGTAGCGGCGGATGGCCGCGCGGGCACTTGTTGTGCGTTCGGACTTCATGACATTCCCCCAAATCCCAGATAACCCAATCCTAGACGGCCTTCAGCGCAGTGGCGGCCACCCGCGGCTCGGCGCCCTGGGGCGTCGGAACCGGGCGCAGCACCTTGCTCAGGACGTCGTCCTTCGGGCCGAAGCTCTGCATCCGCCCCTCGCCCATCACGAGCACCAGATCGACGCCCGCCAGAGCACTCGGCCGATGGGCGATGACCACGACCACCCCGCCCCGCGCCCTGATGCCCATGATCGCGGACGTCAGGGCCTGCTCGCCCTCGTTGTCGAGGTTGGAATTCGGCTCGTCGAGCACCACCAGGAAGGGATCGCCGTAGAGGGCGCGAGCCAGAGCGATGCGCTGGCGCTGCCCGCCGGACAGGGCCGCTCCCGCCTCCCCGACCTGCGTCTCGTAGCCGTCCGGCAGCTGCAGGATCATCTCGTGGACGTTGGCGGCCCTGGCGGCGGCGATGACGGCTTCAGCCTTCGGGTCGGGATGGAAGCGCGCGATGTTCTGCGCCACGGTTCCGGCGAAGAGTTCCACGTCCTGCGGCAGGTAGCCGATGTGGTGCCCGAGATCTTCCGGCAGCCACTGCTCGACGGCGGCCCCGTCGAAGCGAACCTTGCCGCGCCAGGTCGGCCACACGCCGACGATCATGCGGGCGAGCGAGGACTTGCCGGATGCGCTCGGGCCGATGATGCCCAGGCCGCTTCCGGCCCGCAGCTCGCAGGAGACGTCCTGCACCGAGAACCGCTGCCCGCCGGGCGCTCCGGTGCCGGCATTCTCGATCGACAGGACGGACCGGGGCGCCGGGAGCTTCAGGGGCTCCTCGGCCCGGGCGCTGGCCTCGAGAAGCGTCTTGAGCCGGCGCCAGCCCTGGCGCGCGCCGACAAAGCCCTTCCAGTTGCCGATGGCGAGTTCGACCGGCGCCATGGCGCGCGAGGTGAGGATCGAGCTGGCGATCATGATGCCGCCCGTGGCCTGGCCGTCGATCACCAGGTAAGCGCCGATGGCGAGCACCATGGACTGCAGCAGCATCCGCAGCACCTTGGACATGGCGCCGAAGCCGCCTGCCACGTCGGAGGTCCGCTGCTGGTGCGCCAGGTAGCTGGCGTTGGCATCGCCCCAGCGCACCCCGATCCGCTGGGCCATGCCCATGGCCTGGACCACCTCGGCGTTCCGGCGCGCGCCCTCGGAGATCCCGTTGCGCACGAGGGCTGCGCTCACGGCGGCCTTCGAGGCCTCCTTGGTCAGCACCTCGGTCAGCAGGGTGATCACCACGAGAAGCAATGCACCGCCAAGAGCCGCGAGGCCGATCCAGGGATGGAAGGCGAAGCAGATGAACAGGTAGAGCGGCATCCAGGGCAGGTCGAAGAGAGCGGACGGTCCGCCGCCGGCCATGAAGGCGCGCAGCTGGTCGAGATCGCGCAGGGGCTGCTGCCCGTCGCCGTCGACCTTGCCCCTGAGGGGTGCCTTGAGCTGCCCTTGAAAGATCTGCTGGCTCAGGTCCTCGTCCACGGCAGCGCCGACCCGGGCCATGATCCGGCCGCGCAGGGCGTCGAAGAGGCCCTGGAACAGGTAGAGCACCACGATGATGACGGAGAGGCCGACCAGGGTCGGGATGCTCTGGCTGGGCAGAACCCGATCATAGACCTCCATCATGAAGATGGAGCCCGAGAGGTAAAGCAGGTTGATCAGGCCGCTCAACACGGCGACGCCCAGGAAGGCACCGCGACAGGAGGCCATGAGACTGAGACGTTTCTTGAGAGGGCTGGTCATCGGCGTGTACCTTGGGAAGCTTGCGTCACATAAGGTGCCGCTGGCGGCACCGGACTTGTTGGAGTAACCCCGCCGGGAGCTTTGGGGGGCATAGCTCCCGGCGGGGTCATACCGATGTCGGGTCGGCAGCGTCAGAAGATGAAGTCGCTGCTGTCGAGATCGGATTCCTTGACACCGTTGAGGACGAGAACCGCGGCGGCATGGCCGATCGCGACGCCGTGGGCGGTGTTCGTCAGGGTCAGGTCCGCCATGGAGTTGACCCCAGCCAGGCCGCTGACGTCGATCCTGTCATGGTCGGTGCGGAAGTCGGTCACCGTGTCGATGCCGTGCTTCTTGTTGAACACGAAGACATCGTCGCCCGAGCCGCCGGTGAGGCGGTTGCTGCCGGAGCCGCCATCGACCCGATCGTTGCCGGAGCCGCCATCGAGCCGGTCGTTGCCGGAGCCGCCATACAGCTTGTCGTTGCCGACCATGCCCTTGAGGGTGTCGTGACCGCCCTGGCCCTTGAGCACGTTGTCTCCGCTGTTGCCCGTGAGGCTGTTGTGGAGAGAGTTGCCTGTGCCGTTCAGGTCGGCCGTTCCGGTGAGCACGAGCTTCTCGACCTGGCTGCCCAGGGTGTAGGACACGCTGGCCTTGACCGTGTCGGTGCCCTGGTTCTTGCTCTCGTAGACCTTGTCGCCGCGATCATCGACCGTGTAGGTGTCATGGCCGCGTCCGCCCCACATCTTGTCGGCCCCGGCGCCGCCATTGAGATGGTCGTGGCCGTCACCGCCCTTGAGCCGGTCGTCGGCCTCGTCGCCGTGGAGCCGGTCGTTGCCACGCCCGCCGTTGACGGAGATCGGCTTGGGAGCCTCGGCAACCGGACCAGGGATCTCGGCGGCCGGAGCGGGCTTCTCGACCGTGATGGACACCTTGCCCTCCGCGTAGCCGCCCTGGCCGTCCGCCACCGTGTAGGTGAAGGAGGCCTCGCCGGTGAAGCCGGCTTTGGGCGTGAAGGTGATGGTGCCGTCCTGGTTGAGAACCGCCGTCCCGTGCTCGTCCTCGTCGATCTCAATGATCGAGAGATCACCGTTGTCAGGATCGTAGTCGTTGGCGAGCAGCAGGGCTGCGGTCAG
>NZ_JBWBEW010000094.1:0-3913 GCF_056148915.1 Microvirga sp. jy35
CGTCATTCTTGCCGTGGCCCGCCTGTGAGGCGGCCCAGATGCTGCGATCGATGGTGAGCCTTGTGCCCGAAGATCAGGGGGATGAGTATAGATCTGATGGTATAGACGACGCGGAATACTGAGGATTGACTTGGCCATACCCGGGGCGGCGCGCTTCAGCGAAGATCAGGCGTCTATAACCAATAGTATATGGATCGGGACAATTTCCCGGATATGATCCCGGCCTGCAACGGAGCCCCTGCCGCGGCATGCGGCCAGCAGCCCGGCAAAACAGCGCCTCGGCGACAAGACAGAGCCTGAATGCGGCAAGACAGAGCTTGAATGCGGAACGGGAAGATTGATGGCGAGCAAGGTCATGACCAGCAGTGTGGATGAAGCACATCAAAAGGACCGTGAAGCGCAGTCTCCAAACATTGCATCGCTGATCAACGATGTCTCGCAGACCCTCGGCAACATAGACTTCGAGCATAGCCTTGCGATGATGAATCTTGAGGTCAGCCGATCAAGCGATGATCAGAAGCGCTTCATCCGTGGGAAGCTGGTTGCTCAGCACCGCGAGCGCCGTGAACCCTACGTGGCACTCCTGAGCGAACTGCGTAGACATCTGCAGCATTTTCCGCAGGCAGTATCGTCGGCTGAGGCCAGCATCCGTTGAATGATTGACGATCTCGGTCTTCATTGCCCCTACAGGAGACCGCACCTCGAGCGCCCCAGCGGCGCTCGCTTTTTGAGAGACCTCCTGACATCAGGCTGCTGGAGCGCAAGAAGCGCTGCTTGCCACCTATCTCATAGGCTCCCAGCCTGTCGGCCGGAACACCCTTGCGTTAGATGAAAGAACCCCCAGCCTGGAGGACGCCCCGCAGTTGTGGAAGGGATCCTCTCCCTCTGCGGTGCCACTTTTGAGTAGCCCCAAGGGGCAATCGATCCATCCCTCTAAAATCAATGCGTTATCTTCAGCTGCACATCTGAGGACCCCCACAATAGCCATAGCATTCACGTCCACCGGGGCTTTTCCATTCGTTAGTTGCGTACAGAGTATAGGGAATGCCTTTGTGGGTTAAGCATCACGACCTTCCTGAGAAGATCTTCATCCTGCCGCCAGAGCGCGTGATCGCCTTCGCACGGCTTACACTCACCGTCTTCGCATTCTATGCCATCTTCCTAGATCCGCCTGACGATCCCTATGATGCCCAGGTGACCTACGTCGTCGCGAGTAGCTATCTCGCATTTGCTACCTTGGGCTTCTGCATTGTGTTGGCCAGGCCGCCGACACATCGGGAGCAGCTCATCGCCCATACGGTCGACATCAGCTGTGTCTGCCTTTTGATGCATTTCAATGACGGACCAAACAGCCCGTACTTCATCTTCTTCACCTTTATCCTTTTATCGGCATCGCTTCGATGGGGTTGGCGAGGGGCGATCCAAACGACTGTTCTGCTCATTCTCCTCTTCATCGCATTTGTTCTCCTGTTGGACCGCAGGCCTGTTTCCGCCGAAATCACCGAGCTAGGGCTCGCAATCTTCAGACCAGCCTATCTGGTGGTCGCAGGTCTCATGCTGAGCTATGTGGCTGCCGTTAAAGAACGCAGCCGCAAGCAGCTGGCAAAGCTCGCCACTTGGCCAGGTCCAGACTACGGCAGAGGTCTACAGGTTCCGATCGAATCTGCGCTCGCGCATGCGGGTAAAATCATGTGCGCGCCACGGGTGCTGATTGTTTGGGAACTCTCCGAGGAGCCATTTCGCGACCTTGCTCTTTGGTCGCCCTCCGGCCTCGAATACAGCCGCGAACCTCCTGACCGCTTCGGCATGCTGGTGGCAGAGCCTCTAGCTCAAAGGAGCTTCGAATATCCCCTGAGGGACGGAGCCGCGAACCTGCCTGCAGCAGAGGGGCTCCACGCAAGCGACGTGATCGATAAGGATCTGCAGCACACGTTCTCGATCCAGAAGGCGATCACTGCACCTTTCTTTCTGCCGGTTTGCCGAGGCAGAGTCTTCATCCTGGATAGAGAGGTGAACGACGAGAATGATCTTCTCATCGCCGAGCTCGTCGCCACCCGCATCGGCATCGACCTGGAGCACTACTGGCTGCGCAGCGAGATTGAAGAAGCTGCTGCGTCGAGAGAAAGGGAGCGTTTGGCGCGCGACCTGCACGACGGCGTTCTGCAGGGTTTGGCCGCAGCTAACATACACCTGAGCCTCAGCGCGGATCGCGCTGAACGGAATGTTGCAGAGAAGCTTACTCAAACACGAGAGCTTCTCTCAGCGGAACAGCAGCGTATTCGCACCTTCGTCGAGAACAGTCGAGCCCATTCCAAGGCCTTAGCTGAGCAGATCGATCTTGCCCCTGACATCCATCAGATGCTCAACCATCTCGGTCAGATCTGGGGCTGCAAGATCCACGTCGCAATCAACCCGCCTGATATACGGGCATCTGGAGAGACCGCACGCAACGTACGCCATTTCCTCGCCGAGGCCGCATCAAACGCGGTACGCCACGGCAGAGCCTCCCAAATCGAGGTATCTGTCGAGGCTGTATCGGGTCTTCTTCATCTCACCATCACGGACAATGGCACCGGCTTCCAAGGCCTTCACGGCTCGTATTCAGGTGAGCAGCTATCGGCACAGAACATAGGCCCATATTCGTTGCGCACGCGCGCCAAAGATATGGGCGGGATTCTTGCGCTGCAAACCGCGCCGTCAGGCACAGTCCTCCGAGTTGAGGTGCCCCTATGAGTCAAGCAAGCCCAGCCCTGCGGGTCATTCTCGCGGACGACCACCCGGTTTTCCTGAATGGCCTCCGAGCTCTGCTCCAGACAGATCCGATGTTTGAGGTTGTGGCCACCTGCCCCAACGGAAAGGCGGCGCTCCAGGCAATTCTGGAGAGCAAGCCTGATCTCGCGGTCCTGGATGTCTCGATGCCCGGCTGCACTGGGGTCGAAGTCCTCGCGGAGCTTGGTAATCGCGGGTTCAGCACAAGAGTCATCCTGCTCACCGCATCGGCGGGAGACCACGAGATCGTGGAGGCAGTCGCACGTGGAGCTTACGGCCTGATGCTCAAGGACACAGCGGCCGATACACTTCTCGAATGCATGAGGTCGGTCTCAGTCGGACGACGATGGCTTCCTTCCGACCTCGTGGAAGCGGCAGTCGAGCGGGAGGAAGGGAAACGGGCTAAGGTCAGCCAGCTCGACAGCGCATTGACGGTTCGGGAAAGGGAAATCGTAACGCTTGTCGCCGAAGGTCAATCGAACAAGGAAATCGCACGGCGGCTAGGACTTACCGACGGTACCGTCAAAATTCACCTCCATAACATCTACAGAAAGTTGGAGGTTCACAACCGCACCTCGTTGACTGCTTTGGCTCTCTCCTATCGAAATCGATTGCCTAACGAGACATAGATCAGGCGAGTGGCAAAACAGCTTCGTGCTCACTCGGTCAGGCCTTAGGCTCACCTCTTCCGCAGTCTCGGGCTGAACAGCGCCTCCAACACGGAGTGACCGGCCAGCAGAGGATTGCGCAGGGAATGAACCATTGCAGTCTTCTCCTGGCTCATCACGCCCTTCCCCATACCGCTCGCATCCAAACCAAAGCCGCATTGAGGTCATTCAGGACGACAGAACGGCTAGCCGCAGAGCACTCAGGCCCCATGCTGGTGCTGGCGCGGCGTCGTGTCTTCTCCGCCGTAGGGCTGCAGCCATGTCCGGTGTCTACCTCAAGGTCGAGCTCGTTCTTGCTTTCTCCTCGTGTACAGACGCGGCTTTGATGCGCTCCTGCACGACGACCTGGCACCCATCCTGGTGTTGTGCTCGGCCGAACAGCAGGATGCCGGACAGCAAGAAGCCCTCGCTGGTGTGACCAGTCGAGGGCTTGTGTTGTGTGTTTGGTTGCGGGGACAGGATTTGAACCTGTGACC
>NZ_JBWBEW010000095.1:0-3863 GCF_056148915.1 Microvirga sp. jy35
CGTCATTCGGGATCCTCAAGGCGAGCCCCGGATCATCTTTGGCGAAGACGATGGCACGAGGATCAACGATCGTCTGGGGAGGTATCTTGTCGAGAGCCTGAATGCAGGTCTCGATGTAGAAGACCCGAATCCGGACGAGCGCTGGTTCCTGGAGAGTCAGGGAGATGGGGACGAGCAGGATCCGGCCATTCTCATATGCGACGCCGATTTCGAGATCCGGCTTGAGATCCTCGACACGGGTAACATTGAAGAGGATCAGGCGCTGGGCCGAAAGGTTGTGGCTCTGATCAACACCTACCTCATCCAGAACGAAGTTTCACATCCGAGCGCTTCCTCCGTTGGCTCCTCACCAGAAAAACAGCAATCCGGATCCAAACGTTGAACGATGGAGCAGATGGGGACATGCTGGCAGGGCATCCATGACCTTGCTTCCGTGCTCCAGTGCAGCCCAGCTTATCTTGTGGGCCAAAGCGATGATCCTGCCGAAGCCACAGGTGATCGCGGCATCGCACCATCAGCCTCAGATACGATCCAACGCCCTGATGCCGTGATGGCGCTCAGGATCGTCGATGAATTGCTGGCAGGAGGGCACGTCGAGGCAGCCCGGGTTGCAATCAGGCGTGCCCTCAAAGCGATTGCTGTCGAGTAAAGAGCTCAGGGGCCAAGAGCGCTGCCGAAACATAGCAGTACTCCTGAGGTATCCAGGGTTGTTTCAAGTTACTGAGCTGGGCTCTGCCTCAGCTCACAAAGCCGCAGCAAGTGGTTCTGCCTCTAAAGGTGCGGCAGCCTCCTTTGTCGCTTTCAGGAGACCAGATGTCTCAAGTGAGCGGCTGAGAGCTACAATGACGTCGTCGGCAGCGGACAAGTTGTCCGCGTGAGTGGCCTTCTTAGACTGATCCAGCATATCAAGAGCAGCTTCGACCTGCTGGCTTGAGAGCGGCACATCAAGGTTCGCCTGAAGACCGTTCAACGCGATATAGCGCCATTCATAACTGAACTCAGTGGTCACCTCAGGCCCGAACCAGGTCGGGACCTCTAAGGCCTCTGCCTGCTGGATGTCGTCAAACTCGACGGTGATGAGATCAACACTGCCGGGATACACAATACGGTCAAGCTGTACCTTATGGCTCAGCCCGCCTTGCGGAGGCATCTGGAGCCGGTCGTAGGAGATCTGCCCGATGCAGAGGCCAAACAGAGCCTCGGCATGTTCATGGGGTAAGGGAGCAAGCTTCTCGACCAATTCCCCTGATGGATCCTGCCCTGACAGGACAAAATAAACTTGATTGGCTTCGAACCGGATAAACTGGTCTTTGCCCGGTTGGGACGAGAGATAGCCTTCGACAACCTGACGGTCGACACCTTGATCTCTCGAAATCAGGCGAGCAATGCATGGGGCAACAAGGAAGCGTCGAACATTCTTCATGAAAACACCTGTGGAACAACATGACTCTAAGCTACAGGGCACATCGTCCAGTCCGACCCGTTTACAAACGCTTAGCGCAATGTTTTCCTAGATAAGGAACTCAGCTTCTTGAGGGAGGCGTCAGCAATCGGACTTGCCCCAACCTTCGCATCGCCTGTACGAACTAGGGAGCCGATCTCATGTCTTTTGGTTGTGGGGTTCATGACTATTCGCCGCCGCTTTCTCCTCGCCTCATCCCTGGCCCGCCTCATCCAGCGGGAGAGAGGCGGTCTGCGTCAGATTGAGGGCTTCTTTCCGGAGCAGAGAGACCGCACCTCCTGGGTTCGCCTCGAGGAGAACAGGGGCCCTACTCATCCTGAGAACTGCTGGTCCTGATGGTGACAGGGAAGAACATACCGAGGTTCCGGTGGCGCACGGCCATGCGCTGCTCGATGTCTGCGCCGGTGAGATCGACTACACCCGGCACCAGGCTTCAGATTGGCGATCGCGACGCCCTCATCGACCAATTCAATCGGCCCAAGGCCCTGCATGTCGTCTCGGTTGAGTTCCAGAACGAGGAGCAGGCGAGGGGCTTTGTTCCTCTGCCGTGGTTCGGACCTGAGGTTACGACGGAGGCCCGCTACAGCAATCAGTCTCTTGCTCTGCGCGCTATTGATCAATCTCCGGACGTTCCTCTCTCCGATGCGGCGCTTGCTGGCCTGCTGGACACCCTGGAGAACCGCTTTCCGGTTCAGCGGCGCATGACCGTCAGCCGCCCTTCGGCAAAGCAGGGTTCTGTAACCAGGGCTCAGTCTGGTTCGGCACAAACGAACGGGCAGGCTGTCCAGGTCAACCTCGATGACATCGAGGCGGCCATGATGCAGGAGATGGAGAGAACGCTTCAGAAGGGCAGACCCGAGTAAGGTTTGTCAGCTCAATGCCCGACGCCCACTCGCCCATTCGGCAACACCTGGTGCTCTACCGGCGCGGTCCTGAGCAGGGCAGGGCGCGGTTCTTCAGCGGGATTGCCCGCACTCCGATTGCCATAAATTCAGCCTGAACGTTACCGCACACTCGAGTACAACGGATAGAGTATCCGACTGCTAGACAGCCGGAACTTGGGTCATGACACGTCTAGCAGTGCTTGGCTCGTTGTCATTAGATGGCGTAGGCGTTGTTAGCCGCTTGTCAATTTGGCGCTTGCACATGACATCCCCTCTATCCCCAGCCGATTTACCGGGCGAAGATTGCGTGAGGGTGTCATGGTATGGAGCAGCCGCAGCTTGTAAAAGCTGCGAGTTCAGGGCCGCTCTGTCGGGCTGAGCTTTAGAAACAGATGGGCTGCCAAGAGGGCATCATTCAAGGCATCGTGCGCATCACGCAGGTGAGCGATGCTGATGCCTGCTTGCGAACAGGCGTGACGGAGTTTGCCAGGTAGACCCGAGCGCTTGGCCAGAGCCATGGTGCAAAGGAAGCGCTCGCGCGGGTAAGTCGGCTGTGCTGCGCGCTCAAACTCCCGCTTAAGCGTGTTGTACTCGTAGGCATAGTTGTGAGCGATGATCGTATCGTCGCTGACAAAGTCCATAAGATCGTGAACGACCTCGTCGAAATGCGGCTCATTCTCCAGATCCGCCAGCGAGATGCGATGCACCGCGTAGCAGAATGAGCTCATAGGTGAGCGCGGCTTGATCCTGCGGATAAACGAGCGCGAGGAAATTGTGCCGTCAACAACCTCAACAGCAGCAATCTCAATGAGATGATCATAGGACTGCGCAGTTTCAACGTCGATGACGACGTGCCTGTTTGAAGCTTTCATAGTATAGTTTCGTAAGTGTCTTTGGGCTGATCGGGAAAAGCAGGCTGCACTTCGTGAGTGATTTGGCCGTGATGCTAATTCACTGCGGGCTGGTGCGCCAGCTTGTGGAGGATCCTCAAGCCTCAGGCAAGCTTAACCTGCTATCAAGATCCTCGGCGCACTGTGCCCACTCCCATTATGAGGAGACGGCACATGAGCGAATGGCATCACCGAGACCGCGGTCCGATCACGGAAGAAAAGCTGGTCCGGGCTGTTCACATCCTGGCTGATATGGTCGAAAACCATGGCTCAGCCTTCCGCCCGCTCTACCAAGACGTCAGGCAGCAATTGGCGGAGCACCGCCTGCAGCAGCAGGCTGCCGCGGCAGCTGAGGCCCGAGCCGCCCAGACCGAAGGCAAAGTGGCCTGAGACTTCAAGACCATCCTTCTGTCGCTTTAAAGGTCGACACACCAGCGCTTCAAGTGCCCAAGCCCAAACCAGAGAGCCCTCAACTCAGCCTGAACTTGCGCAGCGGAGACTGCGCCCGGCGTGATCCCGCGGATCTCAATCGGGAGCGCGCTGTGCGTTCAGCGGATGGAGGTCGCGAACCATCTGGTGGAGGCGGGAGGTGTCGAGATGGGTGTAGATCTGGGTGGTCTCGATGCC
>NZ_JBWBEW010000096.1:0-3804 GCF_056148915.1 Microvirga sp. jy35
CTGAACTCGCCGATGCAGCGATCCGTTCGAATGACTCTGCTGCTTTACACCCTGCTGCCGAGCCGGAAAGTCTCCTTTGGGTCATCCCAGGAAATTGCGAATGCCTCGGGAATGTCTGTTGTACCCTTTATCAGCAGACATTCGGTCTACTTCGCAAATGTGCCAACAGCGGCCGTTCCTGCTTCAGACACCGGAGGGGTGTGGATCAGGGATTTCTGCTCCACCAAAGGGCTAAGTTCGAAGGTTGATATGATTTGCAAGAAATGCTGAGTCCTCGCCGACCCCAGCGAGCAGAGACGACTTGCGCTTGGAGAGCCACGGCAACCCAACGAAGTACAGCCCCGGGACCTGTGTGATCCCTCGCCGGTGGATTGGTGTCGAGGTCTGGTCGGCGCCCATGACGGCAAAGACCGGCAACTGAAGCCAACCGAAGTCATAGCGGAAGCCGCTGGCCCAGATCACCGAGGTGATCCCGGCAGCTCTCAGGTCCAGTTCCAGGATCGACGTCGAGGCCTCATGCGGATCTGGCAGTCTCTCCCGTGTCCCCTCGTCCCCAGGCGCATCAAGCCCGTTCTGCCATACATGTTCGTCCACGGCCTTCGTGAACTGGGTGTACCACTGGTCGCCCCGCATCAGGGTCGCGCGAAGATCTGGTGCCAGGGACAGCTTGCCACCCTCGCCTCGGACGACATGCCCGATCAGGACGACTCCCTTTTGGGCCAAACGGCGCAGGTTCAGATCATAGCCTCCATTGACCCCGGTCAGGAGTGGTGAGACTCGCTCAGGTGGGCGGTGCTCGACGGTGCGGTCAAACTCGCCGAGCGCGAACTCCCAGAACGCAAAGTCGCGGCCACGGTAGCGGCGCGGCACCGGGCGATGAGCACCAACGGCGAGGTAGACCCGGCGGCCACTCGGCAGAAGGTCTTCGGCGATCTGGCACCCGGATGCTCCAGAGCCAACAATGAGGACTGCTCCCGGCGGCAGGGCGGCTGGGTTGCGGTAGTGGCTTGAGTGGATCTGGAAGACGATCCCCATGGCGGCTGCAAGCGCTTGCGGGATGGCCGGACGCTAATAGGGACCGGTCGCAACCACCACGTTGGCGGCCTCGATGGTTCCACCCTCTGTCTCAACCAGGAAACGAGCCGATCCCGGTCGCTGTCGCAGGGCAGTCACAGGAGTTCCGCAGCGCAATGGCGCCTGGATGAGGTTGGCATAGCTCTCGATGAAGCGAACAACCTCATCGCGGGGCGCAAACCCATCGGGGTCCGGCCCGCGATAGACATAGCCGGGTAGTTGCAGGCTCCAGTTCGGGAACTGGAAGGTCAGGGTGTCCCACCGTTGGCTCCGCCAATGTTCCGCGACCCGGTGTCGCTCAAGGATGACGTGCTCGCAACCGTGGTGGCCCAAGTGATAGCTCACGGCCAGCCCGGCCTGGCCGCCACCGATGACGACGGTATGGCACCTGTCGCTGGCCACTGTCGCTCCTGGCTGGGTCTTCTACGGGAAAGCGAGCCGGACAACCGGCCCGCTTGTTGGGGAAGGCCTGAAGTGAGATGTCAGGCGGCCATTGCCCCTTGGCCCGGAACGTTCACGACGACCTCGCCCATAGTCACTTCCGGCTCACCCTCGTAAAAGTCACTGAGGTTGTCCTTGATCCAGGCTATGGCGCGCCGATGCGCCTCCTGCACCGCGTCCTGCGTATCGAACAGGGTAATCGAAACGCCGACGTCGTTGCCGCCGTTGATGACGTAGTAACCCCGGAACCCCGGCGATTGCCGCAGGATCGGCGCGAGGCCGGCCTCGGCCCGCCGGGCGACCTCCTCAACCGAGCGCATTTTGTTGAACTTGCGGATCACGGCGTACATGAGAGCCTCCCTTTCGAGATCACCCCGCAGCCGAGGGCATTATACCACGAATGCCTATGACCTGAGCACCCAATGTCCGTCTTCCCAGAGCCTGCAACGGGTCATCCCAGGAAATTGCAGGCGTCTTGGGATGTCTGCTCCTCCACCCTTGAGCGGACGCTGGGTGTACTTGAGGCAAGTGCCACTCTCGGACCTTTCCCAAGCGGCCCTCATTTTGCCGCGACGCCGATCTTGGTGCGGTTCCGTCCCCCTCCCCTTGGCCGTGTATAGGACCCAGTCCGCCCGGCAGAGCCTCGGTCATGCTCACGATGAAGGGACGAGGCGCGAGGTCAAGGCAGCCGAGTAGGAACGCACGAATCCAGAAGCATGGTCAGTAGAGGACAGAGGGAAAGTAGCAGCCCCTCGGCTCCTGATAGTGGCCCATCGTCATAAGCGTCATCGGCTTGATGGCCCGCATCCCCTGATGCAGGCACCAGCGGAACAGGTTCGCCTGCCGTGTCGGCAGGAGCAGGGAGAGCGGCTCCGCACACATCACCCCCGCGCCAGCCAGAAGCGCCCTCATGTCCAGCTCGGTCTCGGCGACGCCATGGTTCATCAGCCAAAACGTCGCCGCCGAGAGATAGCCTGTGATGCGGCCCTCCCGCTCGACCACAAAGGGGGCGAATACCCGCTGCGCCTCCTGAAGTTCGTTCGTGCGCTCGATGCCGTGGACGGCTGTGCAGAGCGTCCCGCAGGCGTCCACGTCTGCGGCGGTCATCGGCCGGACGGCAAAGCCCAGATCCGGCCCGCTGCGGGGCGTGCCCTGCATCAGCAAGAGCGGCTCCCGGACGTCGAACCCAAGCGAGGTGTAGAGCGACATTGAGCGGGTGTTGAAGGCATCCTGGACGAGGCGCACGCCCATTGCGTCACCTGCCCGGGCCAGGGCGGCCTCCATCAGCCGCCGACCGACCCCGCTGCCCTGTACGGCCGGATCGACGGTGATCGGCCCGATGCCCCGGATCGGATCGCCCTCGGCCATGAAGTTGCTGCCGACCACCCGCCCGTCCAGCTCGGCCACCACCCCGTAGATCGACGGGGCCTCAATGAAGGTCGTGGCAAGCTGCGCTCCCGCCTCCACTGACGGGAAATCCCAAGGGAAGCCGTGCTGGTCGGCGATTCCCCTGAAGGCTTCGAAGATGATGCGCCCGCAGGCCTTAGCATCGGCCTGTATGGCGGGGCGGATCTCTGGGGTCATCGCCGCCTCCCTGTCTAGCAGTCCATCCATTGCATCGGTGGCGATGATGGGGCTGCATCGCCAGCCAGATTCCCGCAGCAGCGCGCCTCAGGCAAACGAAATTCCGTACCAGACCGCGACAAAGGCAAGGGAGCTGACGATGGCGACCCACTCCGACGCCGTCAGCCTGCTCGAGGGTGACGCTGATGAATTGCCTGAGACCATGGGAACCCCCTCGCTTCGTACTCCGACGTTGCTGCCGCAAAGGACAGCCAAGCCGCTCAATTCCACCTGCCCCAACGTACATCGGGGGCACCGGCGTGGATGTGTTGGGTGACACATCCGCGGCCGAGCTAGCACTCGTCGCAGGTAGAACTCGCGCGGGCGGTTGCCCTCGAAGTGCTGGTTGATCCCCCAAGTCGGAGCGCGCATTGCCCTCGTGAGCCTGCCGTCGGTGATCTCTTGAAAAGGCCGACGTCTAGGCGGGCATCTCGGCCATCGCAGCCCGCAGGCGCTTGTCATAGGCACTGGCCAGATCTTGCAGAGCCGCAGCCGTGTCGCCGGCGAAGGAAGAGCCGTGCATCAAGGCCAGGGTGCGTGGGGCGGCTCCGTTGCATTAACTTAGAAAGGGCACGACGAACCCAGCCGGAATGGATTGCTCAGGCGGCAAGACCGAAGAGCTGGTTCACAAGACGGATTTCGCCTGTCACACCGGACTGCGGCAGG
>NZ_JBWBEW010000097.1:0-3404 GCF_056148915.1 Microvirga sp. jy35
ATCCGATGCACTCGTTTGATCTCGATCAAGCCAGGAACTGATCCCTTATGGGAAGCTGCCGGATCCGCTTGCCCGTCGCAGCGAACACCGCGTTGGCTAGAGCTGGCGCCACAGGCGGCAACCCCGGCTCGCCCACGCCACCGAGTGGATGCCCGTAATCGTGCGCTGCGACGAGGTGCACGTGGATCTCGCGAGGCGCTGTGTCGATCCGGGTCACCTCATAGCTGTCGAAGTTGTTCTGCTCGACACAGCCGTTCTTGAACGAGATCTCCGAGGTCGTCGCAAGCCCTACCCCCATGATGACGGCACCTTCCATCTGGGAGCGAATGCGGTCAGGATTGATCCGGGGTCCACAGTCGATGGCGATATCCACTCGCGGAATGACAAGCCTATCACCATCAACTCGCACCTCGGCGGCGACGGCCACGTAGCTCACAAAGCTGTAATGGCCTGCGATCCCAAGTCCATGGCCCTGCGGCAAGTTACGCCCCCAGCCAATACCAGCTGCGGCCGTCTCGATGACCTGCCGCAGCCGACCCGTATCGATTGGATAGAGCTTCGGATCCTCGCCATGGTTCCAGGCATCCCCGATCTCGGTCGGGTCGATGATGCGCGCGGGGCCAATCAGGTCGAGAAGGTAGTCCTTCGGATCACGTCCGGCAGCATGCGCCAGCTCGGCGACAAACGACTGGATTGCGAACGCATGCGGCACGTTCGAGACCGACCGGAACCAGCCTATTCGGGTATGTGCTGCCGCTTCCGGGTTCTCCATGCGCACGTTCGGCACATCAAAGGGCGCATTCACCAGGCCCATGCCAAGCTCGAAAGGCAGTTCGTGTTTGGGATCGGGAGCGAAGATGGAACCGATCGTTGGTGCGGCACTGCGCTGTAACCAAGCCACCGGCTTCCCACGCTCGTCGAGCCCAGCCTCAAGCCTCTCGACAGAAACCGTATGGTAGTAGCCGTGGTGCAGGTCGTCCTCTCTTGTCCATGTCACCTTCACGGGAGTGCCGCCCATGGCTTGACTGATCAGACCGGCTTCGAGAACGAAATCCGGTTTGGACTTGCGACCGAAGCCGCCCCCCAGCAACGTGACATTGACGGTCACGTTCTCTTCGGGAATTCCGAGACGCTCCGCTAGCCGTGTGCGGGTGGCTTGCGGAGCTTGAACGCAGGCCCACGCCTCGCACTTGCCGTCCTTGATCTGGACAAGCGCAGCCGGGGGCTCCATCGGCGACTGAGCCAAGTGAGGGATATAGTATTCAGCCTCGACGCGCTTCGCCGCCCTTGCCATGGCGGCGTCGACATCACCCTGCCTGCGGACCACCTTGGCCGGCTTGCGTGCCGCTGCCTCCAGCTCGGCACGATAAGCATCCGAGCTATAGCTCGCATGTGGACCGTCGTCCCACACGATCTTGAGCTTCTCGCGCCCCTGCATGGCAGACCAAGTATTGCGTGCCACAACCGCGACACCGCCCAATGGCTGGAACTCGGACGGGATATCGGGCGGTGCAATCTGCACGACCTTGACAACACCAGGGACCTTCAACGTGTCGGCATCATCGACGCTCTTCACGCGCCCGCCGAAGACAGGCGGCCGTGCGACGACCGCGTACAACATGCCGTCGGCACGAGCGTCGATCCCGTACATAGCCTTCCCGGTCGTGATATCCTGGTTGTCGATCAGGCCAACCTGATCTTTGCCGATGTAGCGGAAGGCAGAAGGGTCCTTCAGCCTGAGCGCCTCACGTGCTGGCACCGGCTGCGATGCGGCAGCGGTCGCGAGCGCACCGTAGTCAAGCCTACGGCCGGTACGCTCATGCAGCACAGCGTGCTCCCGTGCGCGGACCTCCTGGACCGGCACACCCCATTGCGCGGCGGCTGCTTGCTCCAGCATTGTACGGGCAGATGCACCAACTCGGCGCATTGGCTGGAAGAAATGACGCAGCGAGCGTGAGCCGTCGGTGTCCTGGTTGCCATACCGGGCCTCATCGCCCTGTGCTTGGGCCACACGGACCTTGGACCAATCAGCGTCTAGCTCGTCCGCCACCACCATCGCAACTGAGGTGCGAACCCCCTGGCCCATCTCCTGCCGGTGGCAGGTGACGGTGACAATGCCATCCGGGCTGATCGAGACGAAGATCTTCGGATCGTCACGCCACCCGTTCGGCATGCCGTCGGCACCGAACTTCTTCTCCTGTGCCTTCGCGTCGAACGGCAAACCGATGGAAAGCACCAACGACCCGGCAGCAGCCCCGGCCAGGAACCCACGGCGGCTGACGTTCGCAACAGCAAGAGTGGATTCTTTATGGCTTGTCATTTGCCACCTCCCGTGCTGGCCTGCTTGATGGCGGCACGAATGCGCGGGTATGTCCCGCAGCGACAGATGTTGCCGCTCATGGTGCTGTCGATGTCCTCATCAGTTGGGTTCGGGTTATCCTTGAGGAGCGACGCGGCCTGCATGATCTGGCCGGGCTGGCAGTAGCCGCACTGCGATACGTTGAGGTCTCTCCAGGCAACTTGGACGGGATGGTTGCCGTCGGGTGACAGACCCTCGATCGTTGTCACCGTGGCTCCCAACGCGGCTGCCATCGGGGTCACACATGCACGAACAGCAGTGCCGTCAAGATGCACGGTACAGGCCCCACACTGAGCGACACCGCAACCAAACTTGGTGCCGGTCAGGCCCACTTCATCCCGCAGGTACCACAGGAGCGGCATGTCTTCGTCGCCATCAAATGACCTCTCGGCGCCGTTTACGACCAATGTCGCCATCGTCTTCTCCTCTGTCGTCATAGAACAACGCATTGAACCGGTGACGCACTGACGGCTTCAGGCTGCGATTGATCGAACAGCCTGGTATACAAGCGACTCCAGCAGCGGGGATCATGCTCGCTGGCAAGCCTCGTGGCAGGGCCTTTGATGAGCAAAATAGGGCCGGCCGGATGCTTGACGAGCCTACTGGGTTGGCCCGAGTTCGCGCCGGGCCTCCTCGACGGCAGCGGCACACCCCGAAGCATTACCGTCGCGATCGAGAGCCTGTGCCCGACCGAGAGCCGCTCGTGCCTTCATAGCATTGTCTCCCCCGGCAAGCGGCGTCGCCGCAGCCGTCGCTCCGACGTCGTGTTCCGGCAGCCTCTGCACTGCTGAACCAGGCTGTGTCGGGTGCTTGTCAGCCTGCATGGCCTGGGACTCACGGGAAGCCGCAACAGCCTGCCCACCAGAGGACAGGGCCGCGCTTTTGGACACAGCTTCGTCGACCCGGGGCTCCAGTGCGCGGATGGCATCACCACAGGGCGAGGCTAGAGCCGGCCCGGAGATGAGAAAGCCGGAAGCGATGACAGCAGTAAAGCTGAGCTGTTTCATGGTTCCTGTCCGTCTGGTGATTATGAGAACTCCGGCAA
>NZ_JBWBEW010000098.1:0-3391 GCF_056148915.1 Microvirga sp. jy35
ATCTGCCAGAAGCAGTCGTTCTTCCCTGCTGCCGAGTCGGAGGTCTTATGCCGCCGAATTCAACGCGCTTGAGAGCGCATCAATGAACAACCTCACCTTGGCCGGGACCATCCGTCGCGTTGGGTAGATGGCCCAGATCGCAAGCATCTCAGGTGCTGCGTCCGTGAGCCGGACCTCCGCGAGTGCGCCGCTCGCGAGACCCTCCTTCGCCATCCACTCCGAGAGGAGTGCGATACCGAGCCCACCGATGCACGCCTGATAAACTCCTTCGATGGTACTCGCCGTGAAACGGCCGTCGATCTTCACGGCTGCCGTTCGATCGGGGCCGCTGAAGCTCCAATGGGTGGTGCCCGTAATCGCTAGACACTCATGGTTCCGCAGGTCAGCCAGGGTTGATGGCGGCCTTCTCGCTTTGAGATATTCCGGTGATGCGAAGAGCCCCCTTGGATTGGGAGCCAAGCGGCGGGCGATCAAGCCCGTATCACTCAGCTTCGCGATCCGCACAGCGAGGTCGAGGCCTTCGCTCACAATATCAACGACGCTGTCTGTCAGGAGAAGGTCAACGCGAACGTCAGGGTTGGCCTTCATGAAGGCAACCGCTGCAGGGGCCAGTACCTTGCGGCCGAAGCTGGATGACGCCGTCACGCGTAAGAGGCCTGATGCGCCCGATGCCGCCTGACGCATACTCGCCAGCGCGGCATCATGCTCTTCCAGCAGAGCCTGCGCATGAGGCAAAAAGGTTTGTCCCTCGCTGGTCAGAGCCAGCGAGCGTGTTGTCCGGTGCATCAGGCGGACGCCGAGCTCCCTTTCCAGAGCAGCGAGATGCCGTGTGGCGGCCATCGGGGCGATGCGCAGCCGCCGAGCAGCCGCAGCAAGGCTCCCCGCACCGGCTGCCTCAACAAATACCGAGAGTGTCAGGAAGTCCATTCTATCGCCTGAAGATATAGTCGCCTATCAATCTAGGGTACTACAGCTCTTTGCGAGATAGAATAGTCTAATGCCCATTGGCTCGCGGATGAACCCGCGCCGGATCAGCCGATGGAGAGGTACAATGCTCGCGCAGACCCCGGTGGATCTCACCGCTCCGACCACCCTAGGACGCGGAACCATCTTCGCGATGGCGGTAGCCGCTGGAATTGCGGTCGCCAACATCTACTACAACCAGCCGATGCTCGGTGTGATGGAGCGAGACATGCCCGGCTCGCTGACAGGCATGATCCCTACCGCAACTCAGCTGGGATATGCGCTGGGACTTGTCCTGCTCGTCCCCCTTGGGGACCGGATCGAGCGACGGCGGCTGAT
This sequence comes from Microvirga sp. jy35, assembly GCF_056148915.1. Classification (NCBI taxonomy): domain Bacteria; kingdom Pseudomonadati; phylum Pseudomonadota; class Alphaproteobacteria; order Hyphomicrobiales; family Methylobacteriaceae; genus Microvirga; species Microvirga sp. jy35. Next base: position 1,303 of record NZ_JBWBEW010000098.1, read on the forward strand.
CGTCGTACAGTTCGGTTCGCTGGCACTCGCACTCGTGCTCTGCGCCATAGCGCCAACTCCGGCTCTTGCCGTCGCAAGCTCGTTCATTGTCGGCCTTGCTGCGACAGTCGCGCAGCAGATCGTGCCCCTGGCCGCTCATCTGTCCTCCCCCGAGCGTCGCGGTGCCACCGTCGGGGTCGTCTTGTCCGGCATTCTCACAGGCATTCTGCTGAGTCGGACGCTGGCCGGACTCGTAGCCGCCCAGGTAGGATGGCGGGAGATGTTCTGGCTGGGTGCTCCGATGGCGCTCGGTGCCGGCGGTCTCATGGCGCTCTACCTGCCTACGAGCCGGCCTGACACGTCGCACTCCTATGGGGCGCTCATCCGCTCCCTCGTGCATCTCTGGGTTGGATTGCCGGCGCTGCGCCTTGCGGCGGTCACTCAGGCGCTCATCTTCGCGGCGTTTACACTCTTTTGGACCATCCTCGCCTTTCGCCTCGAGCAGCCTCCCTACGGTCTTGGTGCAGACATCGCCGGCCTGTTCGGCATCGTGGGCGCCATTGGGATTGTCGCAGCACCCGTTTCTGGCCGGTTCGCTGACCGGCATGGCTCCACTCGGATCGTGTTGACAGGGGCTGCCTTGACCTCCGTCTCATGGATAGTTTTCGGTATGTCAGGATCGCTCGTGGGGCTTATCCTCGGAGTGATCATCTTGGACTTTGCCATGCAGGCAGCCTTGGTCGCCAATCAGAGCATCGTGTTCGCATTGCAGCCGGAGGCGCGGGCTCGCCTCAACACAATCCTGATGGGATCCATGTTCCTCGGCGGAGCACTCGGCTCAGCATCCGGAACGGTGGCTTGGCAAGCGGGCGGCTGGTCCGCAGTGGTCGGGCTTGGACTAGGGCTCGGATTTGCTGCGGTGGCTCTCCAGATCGTCAGTGCGCGGCGCTGGTCACCCGAGTTGGGCCAGTAAGCCACCCTGTTTGCGCTGCGATCCCTCGGCCCTCGTCGTCAACTTTTTACTGCCCCGGCAGGGGTCATTCGAAGCCATAAACAACCTCTATTACCGTAGTTGCGTGGAGAATTCACCATGATCAGCCGGCGCATGTTCGTCCTTGGGACTTCTGCCTTGCTTGCGTCGTGCACGTCACAGCCTAAGCCTCAGTTGTCCGCAACTGCGCCCGTGGTAGATCCGCACTATGCAGATCTGTACGCGGATATCGTCACAGAGCCGTTCCCGCTTCCAGCCGTAGACACCACCGCAATCGACAGCCGATTTCTGAGGCGTATCGTTCCTTACGTGACGCGGGAGCAGCCCGGAACAGTCGTGGTGAACACTGCCACACGGTTCGCCTATCTCACCCTTGGGGGCAATCATGCCATTCGGTATGGCGTTGGCGTCGGCAAACAGGAGGCGTTTAACTTCCAGGGCACCGCCATCGTCGGCCGCAAAGCAGAATGGCCCCGCTGGAGGCCGACCCGCGACATGATCCGGCGGGAACCGGACCGCTACGCCAAGTACGAGAACGGCATGGATGGCGGGCCGGAGAACCCGCTCGGGCCGCGCGCGCTCTATCTTTACAGAGACGGACAGGACACACTTTATCGTCTGCACGGCACCACAGAGCCGTGGTCGATCGGCTCGATGGTATCGTCCGGCTGTGTGCGGTTCCTCAACCAAGACATCATCGATCTGTACAAGCGAGTTCCAGTTGGCGCAAAAGTCGTTGTTCTGGCGGCGGCCGGGCAGCCGCCAGATGATCTATCGTCAAGCTGAGGACACAAACTGGTGGGAGTTGGCCTGATCATATCATCAGGTAAGTCAGGTGGACTATACCTCAACTAACGATCAAGCAACGCAGGCGACCTCGGTCGGAGATGCGCCGCCGGGCTCGGGCCAGGCTGCGCAGCGCGGCCGGGCTAACGGGAGGCATGCTCCTGCCCTACTGCCGACGACGTCAGCCCTACCAGTAAGTCACAGTTCAAAACAATGAGGTTGGGGGTCGCCTTTGGGTCAAAGTGTAACGTTGAACGAACCAGATGGAGGTCTGCTTGTCGCGCCATATACAAAAATTCGGCTTACTTCTAGAACGTGCCATCAATCGACATT
>NZ_JBWBEW010000099.1:0-3368 GCF_056148915.1 Microvirga sp. jy35
GCCATGGCTCGGGTGCACGACCTCTTGAGCAAGTCGGAAAAGGCTCAACGCGTCGACGTCTCAGTGTACGTGGCAGACCTGTGCGAGGCGTTAAGACCGATCACGGAGAACGATCACCGCATCCGCCTTGAGGCGAAGATGGAGGATGGGATCCTGGTCGATGCCGACACGGCGGTTCCGCTCGGCATTGTGCTGACCGAACTGATTACCAACGCCGTAAAATATGCGTTCCCCGCACCAAGGTCAGGCACGATCCTCGTCCAGGCGCGCCGCAGCCGGCCGGGCTGGATTGAACTAATCGTCCGGGATGATGGGATAGGGATGTCGAGCCTGCGGGAAGGATCGCTCGGCTACGGCCTTGTTCGGTCTCTCGTTCAGCAGATCCGGGGTGAGATCGACGTGCGCAGCGATGCGGGATTGACGGTAACGATCTCGTTCCCGGAGGCGGCCGGATAGGCGCCAGAACACGGTCCGGCCGAGTATCATCGTGGCCTTAGGAACGAAGAGGATTGATCCCCATTCCACTCGACATGCTTGAGAAGAAACCTGACATTCGCGCGCTCATTCTCGTTGTCGAGGATGAAGCTCTCGTCCGCATGATGCAGGTCGACGTGCTGGATGATGCTGGCTTCAAGGTCATGGAGGCGGCTCATGCGGACGAGGCGCTTCATATTCTCGCGGCCGCTCCGGACGTCCAGGTGGTTGTCACGGACGTGGAAATGCCACGCGGGAGCATCAACGGCTTCGAGCTGGCCCGCAGGGTGCGGGAGGATCGACAGGATATCGGTGTCGTGATCGCATCCGGACGCGTGGCCCCTGCACCCGGGGATTTGCCGGAGGGCGTCTATTTCGTCGAAAAGCCGGTGCGTCCTGAAAGACTGCTTGAGCTGATCCGAGCACTGCTCCTTCAGGACTGAGTGCGCCACGAAAGAGAGCGCTCGTGGCACTGAGGCACGAGCGCAAGCCTGTACTCAGTCACGGGCGACCTGCGAAGAGTGCGTCATTCCGGGTGCGCCATGTGTCGTCCGACAGCCACTTGTAATCCTGATCGGGCATGTGCGGGATGGCCTTTACCTTCGCCTCAGGCATGGGAAGGAAGAAGCTGTCGCGCTCCTGCGAGACCTTGAGGGAACGGATCGGGACCACGATGCTGTCCTTGCCAGGGGTGAAGAACCCTCCTGACGCCACGATCGCGTAGTCCCGGCGGTCCTTCGTGCCGAACACGACGTTCCGGACCTCGCCCACGATCTTGTCGTCGGCGCTTCTCACCTCTGCGCCAATGATCTGATCCGCTCTCAGGCCCGGGGCAAGCTCGTCAATGTCGATGAGCGGCTTGGCATCCTTGTCGGCTCGACGTCCCTGGACAGCGCCGCGTTGGACCTTTGGCTCCCGCGCGCTCATCTGCGTCTCCGCATCCTCCTCGTCGTTGCCGCCCAAGGAGTTCATTGGAGGGCCGGCGAGAAGTTCTCGGATGTTGCCCAGCAGGCGCTCGCAATCCTCATGACGCCCGTAGGACCGGAGCGTGATCGCGGCGTCGCGCAAGTTACGCAGGTCACGAACGGTCTGGCGGTTAGCCTTCCCACGAAGCTCGGGCTTTTGCAGGATGGCTTCTTCGAGTTTGGCGTCGGCGATCTGGCAGTCGGCCATCGCTGGCGTGGCCCCGAGCATGCTGAGGAGAGTAACTGCGAGGAGAATTCGTGCCGGCTTCATATTTCATCCGTTCTAGGGAAAAGGCAGGTTGCCAGATAAAAGCCGTCCGCTGCCGCCCGCGATACGAACCTGGAATAATGAACGGCGCCGCGATGCCGTTGCGAATACCCGTAATATATTAAGCATTAATACTTAAACAAAACGAGTACCTATCGGTGCTGACAATGCCATTCAAGAAGCATTGTCGATGAATTATACACACTTGAGCCCAGATTAATACCTAAAAATATCATAGCTATTATTGATAATATACGGTAAACACCATTAATAAGGCATCATTCGGAACGCATGCTTTTGGAAGAGTACGCAGGAAGGACTGTAATATGGAACAGCATGCTAATGAGACACAGGACCGGATAAGGCAGCGCGCCTTCGAGCTTTGGGAGCAACACGGTCGGCTTGAAGGTCATGAGGCGGAGTTCTGGCATCAGGCGGAGCGTGAGCTAAAGGGTGAAGCGAGCAGTAGCGACACCAGCAGAGGCGTCACCGCGAACGCTCCCTCCGCCAGGAGCGGCTCCGGATCGGATGGCCCAGGAAAGGCATGACTTCTGGAGAAGTGGCAGGCTAGGGTTGATAACCCGTCCTCATAGGTCGCCAGTCATGGAACTAAGGCTCTGAGTTCTCAGTCGTCCCAAGGATCGGATTTGATGCCGTGGGAAGAAGTTGAACGGGGCACATTGAGCACCTGCTGAAAGCGCTTCTGATATTGCCTCACGTCGCCGCGTTAGCCTTTGCCTCTGTGCTTCCCTTGTCGGTCGGATAGGATCGTGGGCGCAATGAATGGAGTACCGGGGTAGTCCGACTTGTAGGCAGCTCTCCGCGCGCCCATGTGACCGTAGCGGGCCCGGGCCCCTCTGACAGGCACTACAATGTGGCTGTGATGTCGGACCGCATGAGAACACTCGGGTCTAGCCAAAGCAAGACTCATTGGAGATCCGGCTTGTCATTCTATTCTATGCCTCAGGAGGCCCGCCTATGACCAGTGCTGCCGGTATGCCGTGTCCTGTCTGTCAGGTCTCACTCGTGATGAGTGAACGACAGGGTGTCGAGATTGATTATTGCCCTCAATGTCGTGGTGTTTGGCTCGACCGCGGAGAGCTCGACAAGATCCTCGAGCGAAGCGCCCAAGACGCACCAGCCGCTGCTCCAGTACAACAGCCTTCCTTTTCAAAGCCGCAGTATGATCAGGGCCACGACCGAGGCTACACTCAGCCGTACGAGCACGGCCATCAGCACCGCCATCCCAAGCGGAAGAAGTCCTTTCTCGAAGAACTATTCGATTGAGACGCTTTGGAGAGTAAATGAGAAAGGCCCCTTTTGGGGCCTTTTGTTTTCAGGGTCAGGCGACCGGAACGGTTCGCGGTGCGCCCAATGGTCTCGCGCAAGGTGTCGGTCCTGAAAGCCGCTGCATGTGATATCGACATTATCGCCATCACCAGCGTTGGACCTGTTCATGACCTCAGCCTCCCTCAAGTTCTGCGTAGGCCTTGCTTTCGCACTCACTCTCGGCGGTTGCTCAACCCTCAGGGGGGTTCTTGTCCCGGTTCCTGCCGCCGCTCCGGGGGCGAGCCAGGTGGCACTGTTGCATTAACCTTGGCAGTGTAGCGAGGGATGGCTAATTGAGGAGCCGTCCAGTTGTCTCTGTTTAAGCGCCGTCG
>NZ_JBWBEW010000100.1:0-2633 GCF_056148915.1 Microvirga sp. jy35
TGGCCACCACCCCCGCGACGCTCACCTCACGCCATCTGTCTGCCTTATGCCGGAACTAGACTCTTTCGCCCGCTTAAAGGGAGGATAAAGATGACGCCAATCCCAACACCCAAGTTGAGTAACCGCCCAATCGGCATCCTTGCAGCTCTTTCCACATTTCTACTCGCTTCATCGGCCTTGGCCGACATGTCGACCGCGGTACGGCAGAGCAGCCATGAGGTGACCGGCCTGCAACAGCCTGCTGAACTCATCATCGACCAATGGGGCATTCCGCACATCTACGCGGGCAGCACCCGCGATGCCATCTTCCTTCAGGGCTACAACGCCGCCCGCGACCGGCTCTGGCAAATCGACCTCTGGCGCAAGCGGGGCCTTGGCCTGCTCGCGAAGGATTTCGGTCCGACCTACGTTGCTCAGGACAGGGCCACCCGCATGTTCCTCTACCGCGGAGACATGGACAAGGAATGGGCTGCTTACGGGCCCGATGCGAAGAACTATACCGAGGCCTTTGTCGCCGGGATCAACGCCTTCGTCGAAGAGGTGCGCGTTGGCCGCAGGCCCATGCCGGTCGAGTTCAGGGTCGCCGGCACAATGCCCGACCGCTGGAGCCCTGAAGACGTGGTGCGGATCCGAAGCCACGGCCTCACCCGCAACGTTGAGTCGGAGGTCACGCGGGCACGGGTCGCCTGCGCGGCAGGCCTTGAGACAGATCGGTTCCGGCGCATCCTGGAGCCACAGTGGACGAACAAGGTCCCTGAGGGACTTGATCCCTGCACTATACCCCGGGAGGTGCTGAACGACTATAACCTGGCCACCCGCGAAGTCACCTTCGCTCGCCCCGGCCAGCAGCGCACCTCGCTCGACCGGGTGACCGATGTCGGGTCAAACAACTGGACCGTTGCGCCAAGCCGCACAGCCACCGGCCGCCCAATCCTGGCGAATGATCCCCATCGTGCACACGGGGTCCCGTCCCTGCGCTACATCGTGCATCTCAACGCTCCCGGCCTCTCGGTGATCGGGGCAGGGGAACCGGCCCTTCCGGGCATCTCCATCGGTCACAATGGTCAGATCGCCTTTGGCCTTACGATCTTTGCCATCGATCAGGAGGATCTCTTCGTCTACGAAACCAACCCGCAGAACCCGAACCAGTACCGTTACCGCGATGGCTGGGAGGACATGCGGACCGTTCGCGAGACGATTGAGGTGAAGGGGGAAAGACCACGCGAGGTCGACCTGCGCTTCACGCGGCATGGTCCTGTCCTTCATGCCGAGCCTGCTCAGCGGCGGGCCTTTGCCATGCGGACAGTATGGTTCGAGCCGGGAACATCAGCCTACTTCAACTCCGCCGAGTACATGACCGCAAAGGATTGGAACGGCTTCAAGAAGGCCATGGCCAACTGGGGAGCTCCGTCCGAGAACCAGGTCTACGCCGACACTTCCGGTAACATTGGCTGGATTGTCGGTGGGCGCTCGCCCCTGCGTCCGAACTGGGACGGACTGATGCCTGTTCCTGGTGACGGCCGCTATGAATGGTCAGGCTTTCTGAAGGGCGAGGAGCTGCCTCAGGTCTTCAATCCAGAGTCGGGGTGGTTTGCGACTGCCAATGAGATGAACATCCCGGCCGGATACCCGGTTGCAGAGCGCAAGGTCGGCTTCGAGTGGTCAGACCCGTCGCGGATCACCCGCATCAAGGAAGTCCTCTCGTCCAAGGAGAAGATCACGTTGGCGGACTCGATGGATCTCCAGACCGACGACTATTCGGTCAACGGACGGCGGCTGACCAGATTGCTTCAGCCGCTGAATACCAGTGATGCTGCGGTGGGCGAGGGCCTGAATTTGCTCAAGGAGTGGAACCATCGCACATCGGCTGACAGCGCCGGCGCGGCTCTGTTTGAGGTATGGATGACCAAGCATCTGGGACGGGCGCTCGTGGCAAGAGCCATTCCCGAGCCGGCGCGGGCGGCCCTTGGTGCGCCGGACATCAATGCCGTCATCACCTACCTGGAGAACCCTGACAGCGCACTGGGTCCTGATCCTAAGGCTGCTCGTGATGCCATACTGCTCGAGAGCCTGAAAGGCGCTGTGGACGAGATGCGTCAGCTCCTCGGCCCGGACATTGCGAACTGGGCTTGGGGCAAGCTCCATCATGCTCAGTTCGAGCATGCGCTCTCGCCCCTCGTGGACGATGCCACCAGGGCTCAGATGACGGTTGGCCGGCTTGCAAAAGGCGGGTCTGCATTCAGCCCGTTCGCGGCATCGTACCGCCAGTCGGACTTCCGGGTGACGTCCGGCGCCTCGTTCCGCATGGTGCTGGATGTTGGGAACTGGGATCAAAGCGTGACCGTCAACACCCCCGGCCAGTCGGGCGATCCCTTCAGCGCCCATTACCGCGACCTCGCCCCAGTATGGGCGGCTGGCGAGTACGTTCCGCTCGTCTACTCCCGCGAGGCGGTTGAACGCGCAGCTCGCGAGGCAATCAGGTTGACGCCGGCGCGATAAACCTGAAGCCTGGTTGCCCTGCGCAGGGCAACCAGCCTAACCCTATCCCTGCCAGTGCTGAACTCGCCGATGCAGCGATCCGTTCGAATGACTCTGCTGCTTTACACCCTGCTGCCGAGCCGGAAAGTCTCCTT
>NZ_JBWBEW010000101.1:0-2542 GCF_056148915.1 Microvirga sp. jy35
CGGTTCTCATAGTTGATCAGCGGCAGCCAGCGTTCGTAGGCCGCTGCTGCCCCCTCGCGGTCGCCGGCAAAGTAAGGGTCGATGATCTGGCGGATGCCGTCCGGATAGGCGCCGCCGGTCATGGCACCCGTGGCGCCCGCATCGAGGTCGGCCATCAGGGTGATGGCTTCCTCGCCGTCCCAGGGTCCCTCGATGGCGTCGCCCCCGAGCGCGATCAGATCGCGCAGCTTCCCGGCGGTGCCGGCCACCTCGATCTTGAAGTAGGACACATTGGCGATCTCCTGCGCCATGCGCGCGAGGAACGGTGCCGACAGGGACGTGCCGGCCATGGGCGCATCCTGGATCATGATCGGGATGCTGATCGCGTCCGAGACTTGGCGGAAGAACGCGTAGATGCCAGGCTCCGACACCCGCAGGGTGGCCCCGAAGAAGGGCGGCATGATCATGACCATCGCCGCACCTGCATCCTGCGCCCTACGGCTGCGCTCGGCGCAGATTTCGGTCGAGAAGTGGCTGGTGGTGACGATCACCGGTACGCGGCCCGCGATGTGATCGAGCACGGTCGTCATCACGGCTTCGCGCTCATCGTCGCGCAGCAGGAACTGCTCGGAGAAGTTCGCCAGGATGCAGAGGCCGTCGGAGCCCGCATCGATCATGAAATCGACAGCCCGCTTCTGGCCTTCGAGATCAAGGCGTCCGCTCTCGTCGAAGATGGTGGGCGCCACCGGAAACACACCACGATAGGGGCGGGTGGAACTCCTGCCGGTTGCGGACATGATCTCTTCCTTCATGATTGCGGTGCTGTTCTTCAATGGTTGTCACGTGGAACGGGCGAGCCGGTGCGGCCCACCAGGAAATCCAGGTCGACACCCCTGTCAGCCTGCAGCACGTGGTCGATATAGAGCTTGGCCCAGCCGCGCGTCGCGTGCGGCTCAGGCGGCACCCAGGCAGCCCGTCTGCGCTCCATCTCCTGCGCCTCCACATGAAGATGCAGGCTGCGGGCCGGCACATCAAGGGTGATCAGGTCGCCGTTCTGCACCAGCGCCAGCGGTCCGCCGGCAGCGGCTTCCGGAGCGACATGCAGCACCACGGTGCCGTAGGCGGTGCCAGACATGCGCGCATCCGAGATGCGGATCATGTCGCGGATGCCCTCCTTGAGCAGCTTTTGCGGCAGGGGCATGTTGCCCACCTCGGCCATGCCCGGATAGCCTTTCGGACCGCAGTGCTTGAGCACCATAACGCAGGTCTCGTCGATGTCGAGATCCTCGTCGTCGATGCGGTGATGCAGATCCTCGATCGTCTCGAACACCACCGCGCGGCCCGTGTGCTGCATCAGTTCGGGCGAAGCCGCCGACGGCTTGATGACGGCGCCGTTCGGCGCCAGGTTGCCCTTGAGGATGGCAATGCCGGCTTCCGGCTTGAACGGCTCCTCGAAGGAGGTGATCACCTCCCGGTTCCAGCACGGCGCATCCTTGACGTTGTCCCAGATCGACTTGCCGTTGATGGTGAGCGCGTCCTTGTGCAGCAGGCCGCGCTCGCCGAGCGTGCGCAGGACGACCGGCAGGCCGCCGGCATAGTAGAAGTCCTCCATGAGGAAGCGGCCGGAGGGCATCAGGTCGACGAGGCAGTGGACGTCGCGCCCAAGCCGATCGAAGTCGTCGAGGGTGAGATCGATGCCGACCCGCCCTGCAATGGCGAGGAGATGCACGACTGCATTGGTCGACCCGCCGATGGCTGCAAGGGTGCGGATGGCGTTCTCGAAGGCCTCGCGGGTCATGATCTTCGAGAGCACAAGGTCTTCGTGCACCATCTCGACGATGCGGCGGCCTGCCATGCGGGCAAGCTGATTGCGCCGCGCATCGCTTGCCGGAATGGCGGCGTTCTCCGGCAGGCCGACACCGAGCGCCTCGACCATGGAGGCCATGGTGGAGCCTGTGCCCATGGTCATGCAGTGGCCGGCCGAGCGGTTCATGCCGCTCTCCGCCTCATGGAACTCCTCCAGCGTGACTTCCCCGGCGCGCAGCTGCTCGCTCATGGAGATGATGTTGGTGCCTGAGCCGATGTATTTGCCGCGATAGACGCCGCGCAGCTGCGGCCCGCCGGACACGCCGATGGTGGGCAGATCCGCGGAGGCCGCGCCCATGAGGAGAGCAGGCGTAGTCTTGTCGCAGCCCATGAGCAGGACGACGCCGTCGAGGGGATGGGCGCGGATCGCCTCCTCCACGTCCATGGCCGCGAGGTTGCGGAACAGCATGGCGGTGGGGCGCATGGTCACCTCGCCCAGCGAGGAGACTGGGAACTCGAGTGGGAAGCCGCCGGCATCCAGCACGCCATACTTCACGTGCTCGGCGATGGTGCGGAAATGGGCGTTGCAGGGGGTGAGCTCGGACCAGGTGTTGCAGATGCCGATGACGGGGCGGCCGTCGAACTGGTCCTGGGGAAAGCCGCTGTTCTTGAGGAAGGAGCGGTAATAGAACCCCATCTTGTCCTGGCGCCCGAACCAGGCCTGGCTGCGCAGCTGGCGCTTCTTGTCTTCGCTCAT
>NZ_JBWBEW010000102.1:0-2231 GCF_056148915.1 Microvirga sp. jy35
ACCATCTGGGCCGTAACAGCGGCCTGGGTGAGACCGTAGTGCCCGTGACCGAAGGCATAGATCACGCGCCTGTCCTTCCGGGCCGGGCCGATCACCGGCAAGGAATCCGGGATCGAGGGCCTGAAGCCCATCCAGCGCTTTACCGCCTGTTCTGACGGGACATGAGGCAGGAAGCGCGTCAGACGCTGCACCATGGCGTCTGTCCGGCTGTGGTTGGGCGGCGTCCCAAGTCCTGCGAATTCGACGGCGCCGCCGACCCGATCGCCCGTATCGAGAGGCGTCGTGACGAAGCCCTCGCCCTCGAACATGATGGGCCGGCCGATGCCGAACGTGCCCTTGGGATAGGTTGCGTTGTAGCCCCTCTCGGTGTCGAGCGGGATCCTGTCGCCGAGTTCGGCCGCCATGCCACGCGACCAGATCCCGGCCGAGACCACGACCTGGTCGGCGACTACTTCCGAGGGGGCTCCATCCGTATGAACGTGAACGGCCTCATTCGTCGGCTCGATCCGCAACGCATGCGCCGCCACATGAACGGCGCCCCGCTCCAGAGCCAGCCGCAGCAGGTCGGCGGCCAGGTTGGCCGGATCGGAGACATGGCAGGCATCCGGGTAGAGAACGGCCGCTTCCACGTTGCGGAGCGCAGGTTCCAGTTCTGCAAGTGCCGCGGGGCTCAGGGCTTCCGCCTCGATCCCGAAGCCGCGCTGACGCTCGATGATGTCCTTCGAGCGAAGGAAATCGCCCTGTTGCCTCCACACGGAGAGGATCCCGTTCTCCCGGAGATGCCCGCTCAGATGGAGAGACGACAGCAGGCTCTTCCAGGCCGGGAGAGCCTCCGCATTGATGGAGCGGATCGCCCCGATGCTGGCCATGATGCGGGCAGGCGACGAGGCCAGCAGGAAGCGCGCCAGCCAGGGCATCAGATGCGGCAGGTATCCGGGCCGGATCGTCAGGGGGCCAAGCGGGTCCATCAGCCAGCGCGGCAGGTTGCGCCACGCCTTCGGGGAGGCGAGCGGCATGACGTCGGTATGGGCGATCCAGCCGGCATTGCCGTCTGTCGGACGCCCCTCCTTGCCGCCCGGCTCGATCAGAACGACCTCATGGCCCCTGTCGAGCAAGGCATGCGCGGTGGCAAGCCCCACGATGCCTGCCCCGATGATCGCGACCCGCATGGTTCTTCCCTAAAACAGGCTTGAGGCCTAGCGACTCTGGTCGACGACCTGGAAGCCGTTGGCGAAGGGATCCCGGTCGTCGATGAAGATGGTGTTGAAACCGGTCACCCGCGCCCAGCCTTCGATGGACGGGATGATCGCGTCGCGATCGCCCACCTTGGTGCGCCCCTCGATGCGCCCCGTGAAGGTGGAGCCGATGATGCTCTCGTGAACGAAGGCATCGCCCTCCTTCAGGGCCCCGCGGGCGGCGAGATGCGCCATGCGGGCGGAGGTGCCCGTGCCACAGGGGGAACGGTCGATGGCCTTGTCACCATAGAACACCGCATTGCGCGCGGTGCTGCCCGGATTCTGGGCTCTTCCGGTCCACAGCACGTGCGTCAGGCGGTTGATGGCCGGGTTCTCGGGATGGGCGATCTGGTAGCGCGCATTGAAGGCCTCGCGCAGCTTCGGGCTCCAGCGCAGGATGTCGGACGGATTGACGTCTGCCACATCCGAGTAGAGCGTCTGCGGCTCCACGATGGCGTAGAAGTTGCCGCCATAGGCCACATCGACGGTAAGGTGGCCGAGCCCCTCGACCTCGACCTCGTAGCCGGTGCCATAGAGGAAGGACGGAATGTTGGTGATGCGCACCCGCTCCACGAACGGCCCGTTCTGCTCGTAGCGTGCCTCCACCACGCCGGCAGGGGTATCGAGCCGCAGCAGGCCCGGAGTCTTCGGATGGATGAGGCCGTTCTCCAGCGCGATGGTCACCGTTCCGATGGTGCCATGGCCGCACATGGGCAGGCAGCCCGATGTCTCGATGAACAGGATGCCCACGTCGCAATCGGGCCGCGTGGGCGGGTACAGGATCGACCCCGACATCATGTCGTGGCCGCGCGGCTCGAACATCAGGCCGGTCCGAATCCAGTCGTATTCAGCCAGGAAGTGCTGGCGCCGGTCGAACATCGTATCCCCCTTGAGCTGGGGAATGCTGCCGCCGCCCACCACCCGGACCGGGTTGCCGCAGGTATGGCCGTCGATGCAGAAGAAGGTGTGGCGCGCCATGGCCTCACTCGCTGTTCA
>NZ_JBWBEW010000103.1:0-2213 GCF_056148915.1 Microvirga sp. jy35
CTCGGGGATGACCTTGGTCAGGCTGCCGGTGGCGGGGAACAGTGGGATCAGGCAGGCCTGGAGCGCGTGGTAGAGGTCCGGCCTGCCGCTGAACACGGTTGCGCTCGGTGCCAGATCCTCCGCGAGCTCAGGCCGCCAGCCTCCATGCCGATGGTCGATTAGGTGGCGTTCTGCGAAGCCCCAGAGGGTGCGGTACCACTGCTCGTGGAAGTTGCCAGGGCTGTGCTCGGTGAGAAACGCCGCCGCGCCAATCCCCTCCGCGCAAGGCCACCAGAGCTTCAGCGGCAGCCTCGGCCTGTCGTCCCAGTCGAGGGCGTAGAAGAAACCGCCTCTGTTCTTGTCCCATCCCAGTTCAATGGATTGCCGGAACAGCTCACGGGCCGCATCAGGCATCCAGGCATGACGCTGCCCGCCCAGCGACCAGAGCTGGAGAAGGAGCCTGGACCATTCCAGCCAATGGCCGGGCGTCGTGCCGTAAGGGCGGAACATGTCGTCGCCGCGATAATCCCGGTCGAGGCTCCAGTCCGCATGGAAGTGCTCGGCCACCCGATAACCGAGGGAGGCCGCATGGCGGCCGATGATGAGACCCGCGATCCGCTCCGCCCGGTCGAGATAGGTGCGGTCGCCCGTGGCCTCGAAGGCCGCCATCAGGGCTTCGGTGAGGTGCATGTTGGAATTCTGGCCGCGATACTGGCTCAGGGGCTGCCAGTCGCGCGTGAATTCCTCAGCCACGGCTCCGTGCCGCTCCTCCCAGAAATGCCCTTCGAGGATCTGGGTGATGTCTTCCAGCAGACGGTCCGCGAGCGGATGGCCCACCACCTTCGCGCTGGAGGCCGCCAGCAGCACAAAGGCATGGCCATAGGCCTGCTTGGTGTCGTCCTTCGGACCGTCATTATCGAGCGACCAGACATAGCCGCCGTTCTGCGCGTCCCGATGCGCCTTCCAGAGGTAATCCATCCCGTGGTCAACGATGGAATCGCAGCCGGGCCGCCCGAGAAGGGTGCCGATGGCGAAGCAATGCACCATGCGGGTCGTGTTGTGGATCTGTCGGACAGGATTGGTAACATCGATGGGGCGTCCTGCATCGTCGAGATCGAAGAAGCCGCCAGCCGGATTGATCACGCCATGCTGAAAGAAGTCGAACAGGTTAAATGCCTGCTCGAACAGCCATTGCCGGTGGAAGCGGTTGGAGCGCCAGGGCGTGCCGAGGGGCGGAAGAACGGGCTGCTTCATCATGATGCTCTCCTGCTGGTTCAGGCGCGCTCGGTCATGAACTGTTCGACCTCGGTCCAAGACGGCGGGTTGGCGCCGCGGCGGGTGCAGACGATGGCCGCGGCGGCTGCGGCAAAGTCGAGAGCGCTCGTGACCTGCGCCTCGCTCAATTCCGCAACCCCCTGAGGCGCGAGCAGGCCGTTACCATCGAGCCAGGCGAGCAGGCCTGCATGGAAGGTATCGCCGGCGCCGACCGTGTCGACGACTTCGATTCTGGGGGCAGGGCGCTCCACAATCTTATCGCCGAATGCCGCCAGACATCCTTTCTCGCCTCGCGTGATCACCACGAGCTTGGGGCCGTGCCGGAGCCAGGCACGCGCTGCCGATGCGAGATCATGCGTGGAAGAATAGAGCAGTTCGATATCCTCGTCGCTCGCCTTCACAATGGCGGCATGGGCCAGCAGGCGCTCGAATCTCACCCTGTAAGCAGTCAGATCGCCGACAACCCGCGGCCGCACATTGGGATCGAGGGAGATCACCCGGGCTCCGCTCTCACGCTGCACCAGGGTCTCGATGGCGGTCGCGATGGGCTCGACCCCAAGCGCATAGGAGCCCGCCGCGATGGCGTTCACGTCTGCGGGCAGTCGGGCGGGCAATGCCTCGGGCGTGAGAGCGCGATCCGCGCTGTCAGGAGCATAGAAGGAGTATTGCGGCTGCCCTGCATCGGCGGTCGCTACCACGCTGAGTGTCGTGACGTTCGGGCGGCGCTGCAGATAGACGGGGCTTACACCAGCCTCGGCGAGCTTGTCCGCCAAAAACGACCCGAAGACATCTTCTGATAATGTGGACAGAAAGGCTGCAGGGCGACCGAGACGGCCGAGCCCGATCGCCACGTTGAAGGGCGAACCGCCGGCCACCGCCTCTGCAGGAAAGCCTGTCGTCGTGGCGGCGCCGATGAACAGGTCGACCAAGGCTTCTCCCGTAACCAAGATCATAGACTG
>NZ_JBWBEW010000104.1:0-2181 GCF_056148915.1 Microvirga sp. jy35
CTCAGACCTGACCTCAATAAAGCAAGCTTCAGCGCTGTCCCAGCCCGTCTCGATGCCGACTTTGTCAACGCAATCGGCACGAGGCGGAAGTAGACAGAATGTCAGCTTTGGACGGGAACACTGAACGTTCTGGAGCGGCAGGAAACTTCCGTACCTGACCCGGAGCAGGCATTCCGCCTCGCCTGAGACAGAACCTATCGCAATTGCCGGTCCTCATCAGAGGTGGTCGTTAGATGATAGCGACAATCTACCTTTGTGCACCGCAGCAACCCATTTCGCTCGCAGGCGTTCACCATGTTCGACCAACTCGAGGTGCTGGATGCGCACGATGGAAACAAAAGCCAGTAGGGGAAAGTACCGTGCCACCGACGCAGCGGGAGGCGACAGTATGCTGCAAGGTCCCCATCAACATCAGGCGGATCGCTGGCATGTCGGACATATTGGCCGCACCGGATCGCGCCGCTGGTTGGTTCCCGCTCTCGCTGGCTCTGCTGCCGCTCTTGCGGCAGCCGCCGTCTACAGTCACAAGCAGACCCAGAAGGCTGAGCGCCAGTACCCGCCCATCGGCCGCTTCCTCCACGTAGATGGGGTACGCCTGCACTACATTGAGCGCGGTCACGGCCAGCCCTTGGTGTTGATCCACGGCAACGGCACCATGATACAGGACTTCACAGTCAGCGGTCTGGTGGACCGGCTGGCAGAGCGATACCGGGTGATCGTGATCGACCGTCCTGGCTACGGCTACAGCTCGCGGCCGCGCCAACTCTGGACGCCGCGCGCGCACGCCCGCTTGTTCCACAAGGCTCTGGCACAACTTGGAGTTCAGCAGGCGCTGGTGTACGGGCACTCCTGGGGCACCCTGGTTGCGGTCGCTCTCGCGCTAGAGGCTCCATCGCATGTGCGCGGCCTCGTACTGGGCTCCGGCTACTACTTTCCAACCTTGCGGGCGGATACGTTTCTGCTCTCGCCGCCGGCTATTCCGGTAATCGGCGATGTCATGCGGTACACTATCTCTCCCCTGATCGCACGGGCTACCCTGCCGGGCATGATCAAGCGGGTGTTCCAGCCAGCTCCCGTGCCGGAACGCTTCGAGCAAGAGTTCCCGAAGGCGCTGATGATTCGGCCCTCCCAGCTTCGCGCGGCGGCAGAGGATGCAGCGCTCATGGTCCCATCCGCGATGGAACTGGAGCGGCACTACAAGGATTTGAACGTGCCGGTGACGATCATTACGGGCGCAGACGATCAGATTGCAGATGTGGAGCGCCAGTCCAAGCGACTGCACCAGGTGCTGTCCGGAAGTGAGTTGATCCTCCTGCCAGGGCTTGGTCACATGGTGCATCACCTGGCTCCGGACGCTGTCGTAGCAGCCATCGATCATACCGCGCAGCGATCGGGCTCGCTGCAGCGTTCAGGATCGGGATGAGCCAATCTCCAGGGGAACATCAAGCTCCGTTTTGATCCGAACCTTGCTCTGGCGGCATTACCTCATCGAGCAGATTGGGCCCGCCGGTCCGATGTCGGTCCGTGGTTCGGGACGTCCTCTTCGGTTTGCGCCAGCTTTTGTCGCTCTCCGGCAGGGGAGGGTTTGGTGTTCGGATCGTCCTGAGGTGGCATGGGATACTGCCTTGGTCTTGGATGGAGGTCACGTCTACTGGAATGTCGGCTAGCCGTGACCACGGTTCTGCTTGCGGTTGTCCACTCCCTCGTTCGCCTGACCTTGGCCCTGCGTCTTGGGAACGCCACCGCCGCCATCGCCATGATGCGGATGATGGCCTGCATCCTTGCTGTGGCCCTTCGCAACAGCCTCGTCGCTCCGGTCCGGCACATGCCCCTTCTGCTTCTCACTGCGGTTGTTATGGTTTCGAGTGGTCATGGATCACCTCTTTGCTTGATGCACCCCCGCCGGGTTTGCCGGCTTGAGCGCTCCGATGGTCGTTGAGGCTCCCGTTGGGAACCAAGGCCGGATTGAACCAACCTGGAACGGAGGCCGACGTTCCCTTATCTGCAAGCAGTCCAGAATGACCTGCCGCAAAATCGGTGTTGGGATGAGACAGGCCGATGATCCCGGCGGGAACTTCGCACGCATCCGGTAATTGACGGGTTTCCGATAAGGAGCAGCCGCATGAGCCAGTCCGATCAGGAACACATCCAGCCCCCCGGCACCGAAGCAGAGATGACGCC
>NZ_JBWBEW010000105.1:0-1731 GCF_056148915.1 Microvirga sp. jy35
TAGGCGCTCTCCCCCTGGGCGGTGAGCGTCAGGATCTCCTCGCGCCGGTCCTCCTCGCTCGGGCGGCGCTTGAGCCAGCGCCGCTCCTCCAGCGCCCGCACCGCCCGGCTCACCTTGGTCTTGTGCATGGCCGAGTGCCGGCCGATGGCTTTGGCGCTCATCTCCTCGAACTGGCCTAAAGTCGCCAGCACCCGCCATTCCGGGATCGTCAGGTCGTGATGCGGGCCATAGACAGAGCGGAACTCCTGGGAGACCGCCGCCGCGATCCGGTTCAGGCGGTAGGGCAGGAAGGCTTCAAGCTGGAGTTTGGCCATCGGGTTGTTGGTTACAAAATGGACAGTTACATTTGTGACCAAATGTGGAGGTCATGCCCATGAATGTCCAGAACCCGCCCCTGCCTCAGGCTTCTGAGAGGATCGAGAGCGCCATCCAGCCCGGCTACATGTCCGGCTTCGGCAATGGCTTCGAAACGGAAGCGCTGCCCGGTGCCCTGCCCATCGGGCGCAACTCCCCCCAGAAATGCGCCTACGGGCTTTATGCCGAGCAGCTCTCCGGTTCGCCCTTCACGGCACCGCGCACCACCAACGAGCGATCCTGGCTCTACCGCATCCGCCCTACGGTGTCCCATTGGGGCGAGTTCCGGAAGGCCGATATCGGCTTGTGGCGCACGGCGCCTGCCGCCGAGGTGGAGGTGCCGATCGCCCCCATGCGTTGGGACCCTATCCCCCTTCCGGATGAGGCCGTGTCGTTCCTGGAGGGCATCCGCACCATCACCACGGCCGGTGATGCCGGCTCCCAGGCAGGGATGGGTGCGCATGTCTATCTCATCACCCGCTCGATGACGGATGAATACTTCTACAATGCCGATGGCGAACTGCTGTTCGTGCCGCAGCAGGGCTCCCTCCGGCTGTGGACCGAGTTCGGCATCATCAACATAGAGCCGGGCGAGATCGCGGTGATCCCGCGCGGCGTGAAGATCCGCGTGGAGCTCACGGGCGGACCGGCGCGCGGTTACCTGTGCGAGAACTACGGCGGCGCCTTCACTCTGCCGGAGCGCGGGCCCATCGGGGCCAACTGCCTGGCCAACCCGCGCGACTTCCTCACGCCAGTGGCGGCCTATGAGGACAAGGATGCACCTTCGACGATGTACGTGAAGTGGGGCGGCACGTTGTGGATGGCCGATATGGACCACTCGCCCCTCGACGTGGTGGCTTGGCACGGCAACTACGCACCTTACAAGTACGACCTGCGGCGCTACTCGCCGGTCGGGCCGGTTCTCTACGATCACGCGGATCCATCGATCTTCACGGTATTGACCTCGCCCTCTGAGACGCCCGGCACGGCCAACATCGACTTCGTAATCTTCCCCGAGCGCTGGCTTGTGGCGGAGAACACGTTCCGGCCGCCGTGGTACCATATGAACGTGATGAGCGAGTTCATGGGCCTGATCTATGGTGTGTATGACGCCAAGACCGGCGGCGGCTTCGTGCCGGGCGGCATGTCCCTGCACAACACGATGCTGCCGCACGGGCCTGACATGGATGCGTTCGAGAAGGCAAGCAATGTCGAGCTCAAGCCGCACAAGCTCGAAGGCACGCTGGCGTTCATGTTCGAGACGCGCTTCCCGCAGAAGGTGACCGCCTTCGCGGCTGAGACGGAGTCGCTGCAGAAGGACTATGCTTCCTACGGTCACAAGATGAAGAAGCATTTTGATCCGAACCGGCGCTGATC
>NZ_JBWBEW010000106.1:0-1688 GCF_056148915.1 Microvirga sp. jy35
TCTGCCACGTACACTGAGACGTCGACGCGTTGAGCCTTTTCCGACTTGCTCAAGAGGTCGTGCACCCGAGCCATGGCGTTGAGACGATCCTGGGCCTCCTCGAACAGAGCCCTGACGGCCGGGTCCGGCTGCCGTCGGCCCTGGATCGCCAGGAGGGATGCAGCAATAGCCAGGCTGTTCTTGGCCCGATGGTTGACCTCGACCAGCAGCATCTCCCGCTCGGCGACCAGGGAAGAAAGCTTCCTGTTGGCGGTCTCCAACTCCCGGGTTCTGGCCGCCACTCGGACCTCCAGTTCAGAAGCAAGGATCCGAAGGTCCTCTTCGGCATCGTAGCGTCGGGTGATGTCGAGGTAGGAGAGGAAATGATTGGTGACGGTGCCCTGGCCGTCATCAATGGGACTGGCGAACAGCATCGCCCGAAACGGCGTGCCGTCCTTGCGGTACTGAAGGATCTCCAGCGTTTCGTCCCGACCCTCCACGATCGCGGCCTGATAGCGCCGGATGGCCTCAGGGTTGGTGCCTTCGCCATTCATGAAGTGCGGGTCCTGTCCGAGCAGCTCGTCCATGCTGTAGCCGGAAAGATCAACGAAGGACTGGTTGGCAAAAACAATCGGATTGCCGGGCAGGGTGGCGTCGGTCACAAGCATGGGCATGCGGGTGCGGCGGACGGCCTCGACGAACATCCCGCCTTGCTGCCGTACGGCTTCGATGTGGCGCTCGGACACGGTTCGCTCAGGGGTGTCTGCCTTGTTCTCCTCAAACTCGTTCATGGCCAATCCAGTGTGATGAGGCTGCGGTGCCAGGCTGTCAGGTGTTTGGCGGATGCCCCGGATTAGCTCACTTGCGCGCCTTTCGGGCGGCATAGCGGGCATCCCGGGCTGCCTTTTGCTCGGCTTCCAGAGCAACCTGGCGCTCGGCTCTCTCTGCTCTCACTACAACTTCGTTGGCTTCCTGAGCAAGGCGCTGCTCATGTTCAGCCGCTTGGCTTGCCTCCCGTTCCGCGGTCTCGCGGGCCTGCTCGGCAATCTTGGCAGTCTTGCGTTCAGCCAGCCGCGCCTCGCGGGCGGCACTGACAGCCTGCCGGGCTGCTTTGCGCTCAGCCACAGCCGGATCGTCGGCGCCCGGCTTTGCCCGGACACGCTCCAGCATCGCCTTGCGGGCGTTCGCGGCCCTGCTCAGCCGGTCGCCAAATCCCTTGTCCCGGAAGCCACTCATGCCCTGATCTCGCTCTCGCGGACGGCACGCTCCGTCACACCCGATCTGATCCGGTAAGAAACCTCACCTGTCTCGTCGGCCGGCATGAGGCGGATCACTTCGTAGACGCCGCTGCCGCTGGCGCGGCTGTCAGAGACCGGCGCACGGACGAGGCGCACCATCTGACGGATCTTGTATTTGTAAAACATCTTGGTTCTCCAGTGGGGACTGCCAAAGGCAGCACCATGAAGGCAAACAAAAAGCCGCTCCCGGGGGGAGCGGCCTCGATGGATCAGCGCAGATCATGCTGCACCGAAGAGACTGGCTTTACGCCGTCTCGATGTTGCTGACGGCGATCTTGCCGGAGCGGCGGTCTTCGGCGGTGTCGAAGGCAACCTTCTGACCCTCGACAAGGTTGCGCATGCCGGCGCGCTCGAGAGCGGTGGCGTGGACGAACACGTCCTTGCTGCCGTCGGTGGGCTGGATGAAGCCGA
>NZ_JBWBEW010000107.1:0-1680 GCF_056148915.1 Microvirga sp. jy35
GACCCAAACAGGCCCAAGGGAAGCGCCCATATAAACACCCAACACAACTTTGCAAGAGATTTTCTAAGGACCTTGCATCAGAAGCCGGTGGAACAGAGCGCTCTGCTCTTAAAGAATATAGGAAGTGCGAGTCCTGCTTTGAAGGGGAGGGGGCTGGGGACAAGTGCCGGTCGAAGCGGCACGTGACTTCCTCCTAAGGCTCTTTTTACCTTTGGCAGGCGTAATCGGGAGGACCTCTTCTCCCCGGGCTGACTGGCTCAGTCCCAACACCATAACAGACAATGCACTTCAAACGACGGCCTCCATCTTCCGCCGCCCATGGCTATGGCTCTCTTGCACAAGGTGAGGATTTCAAGACTGAGTCGGGCAGCCACGAGCCCACTCCTTCCGCGGCTTCATTGCAGAGAGACCACGCACGTCATCGGGCGGGCGAAGCTCTGCCTGGCGCAAACCGGGTGCAGGCAACCCCCGGTCCCACGGGCAGCCAGCCCGTCTCGCGGTCCTCGACCGCCATTGCGCCGAAGAGCGGGCAAGGCAGAGGGGCGAATGGCGCTCCCCGCGGAGAGGTCTGGGAGCAGTCCTTTTCCATGTCGCCGGAGGTCCGGTTCACGCGCACCCCCGAGCGCGTCCTGAAGGAGCGCCGGATGAAGGGGGCATCCCATCCATCCGATGATGCCATCGAAGAGAGGGCGAGACAGATTGCTGCCACTCGCATGGACGATCCGGCACCGGCCGTCCAGGAGCGGCTGCAGGCGCTTCAGAGCAAGGCTGCGTCCCAGGAAACCGGCACCGGCAATGCCCGCATCTTCAATCGGGCTCCTGCTCAGGAGCGTGGGCCGATCACGCGCGCAGCAGCACAGGCTCCAGCGATGGACACCGCAACTCGGCGCGCGCCGGTTGTCGAGCCAGCGCCTTCTCAGGACAAGGTCCAACAGCCGGCGCAGCCTCCGAGGAGCAATCCGGTCGCGCCTGCGCCCTATGAGCTTCACACGATCCAGCAATCCTACAGCTTCATGTGGCAGCCAGGGACCTACCTCCTGGATCCATCGCTCTCGCCTGCTCCTGCCATGCCTGCTCCCGTCGTGCCCGTTCAGGCAAAGCAGGAGGATGTCCGGCCGGCCAGGAAAGCCCCGCCGCCAGTCAAAGCTGCGCCTGCTGTCAGGCCTGTCGTGCCCGCGCCTTCAAGGGTTCCGCTGTCGGTTCAGCCTGAAACCGCACCATGGGATGACGACGAGGATTTTGTCGAAGAGGATCTCGCCCAAGAAGAGGATCTCGTCCAGGAGGAGTTGGACGACGAGATCATTGTCGAGGAAGCACCGCGCCGGGCGGCCGTCGTAACCCAGCCGCGCGTGAGCCACGCGCCGGCGGTTCCGGTTCCGGCCAATGACAGCATCCGTCGTGACAACTACGCGTCCGTTTCCATCGGCGTCACGGCTCCGGTCCGCGCCTCCTTCGATTACGAGCTGCCGGCGCTCGATCTTCTGGCAGAACCGAAGATCTGGAGCAGTGCGGAAGTGCCGGTCGAGGTGCTGCAGGAGAATGCAGCGACCCTCGAGAACGTGCTGTGGGACTTCAACGTCAAGGGCGAGATCATCAATGTCCGTCCCGGTCCTGTCGTGACGTTGTATGAGTTGGAGCCTGCGCCTGGGACGAAGTCGTCGCGGGTGATCTCGTTGGCCG
>NZ_JBWBEW010000108.1:0-1609 GCF_056148915.1 Microvirga sp. jy35
TTCAGCCCTGGGTGGCGTTCCTAATCGTCCCAATTTTCGGCTTCGCCAATGCCGGGGTCTCATTCAGCGGGATGTCACTGGCATCCCTCCTCAACCCGGTGCCGCTCGGGGTCGCTCTGGGATTGTTCGTGGGCAAGCAGGTGGGGGTGTTCGCCTTCTCGTGGGTGGCGATCCGCAAGGACTGAGCGGACCTGCCAGCGAACGCCATCTGGGCGCAAGCATACGGCGTGGCGCTGCTGTGTGGGATCGGCTTCACCATGAGCCTGCTCATCGGCCTGCTGGCCTTCCCAACCTCACCAGAGTTGCAGGATGCCACGAAGCTCGGAGTGTTGCTCGGATCCGGGCTGTCGGCTCTGATTGGCGCAGCTCTTCTGGGTATAGCGAGGCCGGAGGCGAAGGCCACCAAGTCGCAGTGAAGGGGAGCGGCGGGTGGCCGGCCCCGTTCCATTTTGCCGTTACAGGTTCATCACGATGGTCAGCATCCCCATGGCAATGAACACAAGGATCATCGCGGGATAGACGGCGTAGATCAGTGACGAGGTCATGAACGGGCGCATGTCCTCGCCCTTGCGGGGACGCCCCAGAAGGAGCAGCGCTGCCGCAATACCCAGCATTGAAAGTCCAAGCATCACACCCACTGTTGTCCCCTTCAGCCTCCCTGACGGGGCTCTGATGACCGTCGGGGAAATTGTGGGACCGCTCAAGCCCTGCTCCATTCAACAAACCAGGAGCAACTCTGCTGGATTCGACCTCTGGGTCATTCGCATACAGTCTGGCAGGCAGCAGCCGGGGCAAGGTCCATGACCTGCCGCGGGCCCTCGTCTGTCCCATGAGAGTTGTCCGGCAGTGGGCGACACCGCTGCGTGAGCCTAGTCGCACTTCCGCACATCCATGCACGGCTCGCCACACCACGTATGAGCCGGGTTACGTCCTTGAGGGAGGGCCTTCGGCATCGCTGCCGGTGGCAGGCGTGAATACCTTCATTCCATTCGAGCTGAAGCTCGCGATGACGGTCCGGGCCGGCTCCGATGACAGCCAATCAAACCACGCTCGAGCGTCATGCGAGGTCTCCCGGACCAGGTAACTGACATAGTCAGTGCGCAGAACCGGATCCCCTTCCACCAGCATCTCGAGACCGCGCCGGTTCGCCTGGGCCGCCCATGTCATGCGTTCGACCAGAAGGTAGGCGCCCATGCTTCCGGCTTGCCTGAGAACGCCGGCTTCATCGCCGCGGCCCTCGATGTACCAGGTCGAGCGGGTCTGGACATTGACGCCGATGCTCTACCACAGGGACAGTTCCAGCTCCCGCGTGCCAAGCGCGGCGCTGCTGGACATGTAAGCCCCGCGCGCCGAGGCAATCCAGCGCAAGGCCTTCCTGATATCCTTCAAGCCCCGCACCCGGGCCATCTCCGCTCGCGATCCCACCAGAATGACATCACCTGAAAAGATGACCTGGGAGGGCACTTGGCTGGTTGACTGGAGCCTTTCAGCAAGGCGTCTCGGAAGGAGCGCCGCATCGGCGCCAGCGTCTGACAGCGGTGCAGTTGGGTTCAGCTCGGTGGCGGTGACGGCAATGCCGGTCTCGGCCTGAAACGCAGGCGCCAGAACC
>NZ_JBWBEW010000109.1:0-1510 GCF_056148915.1 Microvirga sp. jy35
GTCTCAACCTCGTCGGAGTGGAAAGCCGGAGCGTCGAACGAGGCAGGCCTCCCCGCAAGAAGTCGATGTCGGTGTCCTGCTTCTGTCAGCGTGATTCGGCGGGCAAAGCCTGCTTCCCGCCCTCTGCGGCTGGGGCGAACCGCTCCACCGGCCGCCACGGTGGCGACCTGCAGGCCTGCACAGGATCCAAACGAAGGGACACCCGCTTCGAACACGGCTCGCATCAGATCAATCTCGCGGCGTGTCTCGGGCGTGTCCTGATAGAGGTGAAGCGGCGAGCCAGTCACAAACACCGCATCATAGCTCATCAATCCTTCGCAGTCAGGCAGCGCAGCTTCCCTGTCCGCAGGCTTCACCCGATGGCAGACTGCCCCAGGTGCGAGAAAGCGCAAGGTGTCGATGTAGGTTTCGCCGGAGCTGCGCCCCACGCTCTCACGACGGGTTTCACGCGCCTGAGGCGGCTCACTCTCCGCGATGAGGAAACGCAACGGGTCTGGCAAAGGGAGGTTTCCGGAACGAGGAGCCGAAGCGGCAGGGAGTACGAAACACCCCGGACCCTCCTCTGGTTCCCGCTAGCCATTCCCGAGCTAGAGGCTGTCTGGCCGCCAGACTACAGGCCGCCAGGCAGATAGTGCCTCCGCTTCTACAGGAGCGGGGTTCCACCCGTCACTGCGTAGATGCCACCTGTCATGTAGCTGCCCTCATCCGAGGCAAGCAGAACATAGATGCCAGCCAGCTCCTTAGGCTGGCCAGCACGGCCGAGGGGTGTGTCCTGGCCGAAGCTCTTCACCTTTTCGTCCGGCATGGTGGAAGGGATCAGCGGCGTCCAGATGGGGCCCGGTGCGACTGCGTTGACCCGGATGCCCTTGCTGCCCAACATTTGAGCCAAGCCCGCCGTGAAGTTGGAGACAGCTCCCTTGGTTGAGGCATAGGCCAGCAGCATGGGGCTGGGTTTGTCCGACTGGATCGAAGTGGTGTTGATGATCGAAGAGCCCGGCCGCATGTGAGGAACTGCGGCCTTGGCCAGGTGGAACATGGCCTCGATGTTGGTGCGGAACGTATAGCTCCACTCCTCGTCCGGAATGTCCTCCAGCTTCTCATAAGTGCGCTGGAAGGCGGCGTTGTTCACCAGGATGTCGATGCGGCCAAACTCGCTCACCGCCCGGTCGATGATGGCGCGGCAGTGAGCGGCCTCGGCAATGTCGCCCGACATCAGCACGCAACGCCGCCCCGCCGCCTCTACGTGACGAGCGGTCTCCCGAGCGTCCTCGTCCTCCTGCTCATTGAGGTAGCTGATCAGGACGTCCGCGCCCTCGCGGGCATAGGCGATTGCGACCGCCCGACCTATCCCGCTGTCACCGCCGGTGATCACCGCCACCCGCCCAACAAGTTTGTCACTCCCCTTGTAGCTTGTCTCGCCATGGTCGGCCTGCGGCGTCATCTCTGCTTCGGTGCCGGGGGGCTGGATGTGTTCCTGATCGGACTGGCTCATGCGGCTGCTCCTTATCGG
>NZ_JBWBEW010000110.1:0-1429 GCF_056148915.1 Microvirga sp. jy35
CCGAGACGTTCCCGGTCGGCGACTTCCTTCTCACCCACACAGAGACGGGATTACAGGTCGCACATAAGCATGCACCCAACCAGGTCATATGGGATACGGTCACCGACGGCACATTCCTTGTCGCGGAGATTGCTACCGCAGACATCCGCGAGTTCGGCACGCCGGAGGGCTCGTTTGAGATTAGCGACACCGTATCGAGCTCTTTCGGACAGCCGACGATTGAAGCCGTTGCGGTTGACGGCAACACAGCGGTGGTGACGGGGAAGCTCACGGGAACCGGCGGAGCCATTGGGTACAAGCTTGCTTTCGAAGCAGTGTCGACGTTTCACCTGCGCTTCACCATTACAGTCGACGCAGCAGACGTGAACCGCATCCGCCTGGTTGTCGGGTCAGTCGCGGACGAGGCTATCTTCGGGTTCGGCCAGCAGCTCACTTATTTCAACCAGAAGGGCTTCGTCCTGCCCATCCTGGTGCAGGAGCACGGTGTCGGGCGTGGCCAGGCCGTGGTCACCGAGATCATCGACCACCTGGCTAACCGGGGCGGTGGCACGCCCTTCGTGACAGAAGCTCCGGTGCCGCATTATCTGACGAACCGCCTCCGCTCGCTGTTCCTGGAGAACACCGAGTACAGCACCTTCGACATGCGTCAGCCTGACCAGATTGACATCAAAGTCTGGTCCGCAACCATGATCGGCCGCATCCTCTATGGACGAACGCCGCTCGACCTGATCGAGGCGTTCACCGAGTACTCCGGCCGCATGCGGGCCTTGCCCGACTGGATCCACGAGGGTCTCATCCTCGGAACGCAAGGCGGCACCAATGTGGTGCGCGGCAAGATCGATACCGTCAACAAGGCCGGGATACCGCTCGCGGGTGTGTGGCTTCAGGACTGGCCCGGCGTGCGCGTCACCTCCACAGGCCGGCAGCTCTGGTGGAACTGGCAGCTCGACGAGACCTACTACCAGGGCTGGAAGCAACTGGTGGCTGACCTGGAGAGCCAGGGCGCACGGATGCTGACCTACATCAACCCTTTCCTGTCGACGGAGGAGGGCCACAACAGCCTCTACACCGAGGCTCTGGCCAGGGGCTACCTCGTCAGGAAGGCGGACGGGACACCGTTCCTCAACCGCAACACCACCTTCTCGGCGGCGCTTGTCGACCTGAGCAACCCGGAGGCCCGCACCTGGATCAAGGGCGTGATGAAGAGGGAGATGATCGAGAAGGCGGGCTCCTCCGGCTGGATGAACGACTTCGGCGAGGCGCTGCCCTTCGACGGCAAGCTCCACGATGGCGCCGATCCGGCCGTCTGGCACAACCGCTACGCGCAGGAGTGGGCCCGGGTCGCCCGCGAGGCGATCGAGGAGGCGGGGCGGGGCGATGACATTGTGTTCTTCGACCGATCCGGCTTCACCCAGAGCCCGGGTGCGGC
>NZ_JBWBEW010000111.1:0-1400 GCF_056148915.1 Microvirga sp. jy35
GCCGTTCTCTAATCGCGGGTCTCCAGTCAAGCGCAAACAGCTCTGGCACCTTTGCTTCTCCCCGGATCACGGTTCTCTCCGCGGTCGGCACTGGCCGCCGCATCATCGGGTTCAACAGCACGAGCCTTCCAAGGTCCACAACGTGATCAGCTGAAGGGTCCAGCTCTCACAGGCCCCGCTTGCGGAATGACCCGTACCCTCGCCCCGAGGAGCAAGCACGGTACCTGGCGTTCACCTCACGATGAAGGCCAGATCAATCTCATCCTCTCCCTTCTGTTGCAGTAACAGCCTCCATCTTGCTCCACCGGAAGGGCTCGCCCGTCCGCCAGATCGCATGCAGGATGACGGCAAGCTTGCGGGCCAGGGCCACCCGGGCCTTGTTGAACCCACTGCGCTGCACCAGCCGCACGGCCCAGGCCTTGAGCGGCGACCAGCGCTGCACCCGGGTCAGCAAGACACCGGCCGCCTCGAACAGGTAGGATCGCACCAGCTCGTCCCCGCATTTGGAGATGCGGCCGCTCCGGTCGACCTCACCGGACTGATATCGCCGTGGCGTGAGACCCAGATGGGCTCCGACGTTGCGGGATTGATGAAAGCGCTCCGGGTGCTCGATGGCGCTGACATAAGCCAGCACCGAGAGAGCGCCGATGCCCGGCACGCTCATCAGGAGGCGGCACTCGTCACGTCGACGCACCTCTTGGCGCACGGCCTTGTCGAAGCGGGTGATCTGGTCCTTCAGCTCGCGCCAGACCTGCAGCATCGGCCGCACGATCCCGGCCACCGCGGGCTGATCCGCCACGAGGGTCTCGACCCGCTCAGAGAACGTGCGGCCATGCGCCATCCCGACCACCAGGCCAAAGACCTTGAGGATGCCGCGGATGTGGTTGGACAGCTGCGTGGTCATGCCCACCAGCTGCCGGCGGGCACCGAGCAGGGCGCGGAGCCGATGCGCTTCGAAGGATTTGACGTGGACGCTGCGGTACCAGCCGGTGCGGACGATCTGCGCCAGCCCTTCGGCATCGTTGCGATCAGTCTTGTTGAGCTGCATGGCCAGAGCCGCCTTGGCGTGGCGAGCATCGAGGCAGATCACCTGCACGCCCCTGGCGCGCAATCCATGCACGAGCCAGGGCATCAGCGGGCCGGTCTCAACACCAACTTGGAGATCAGAGCCGTATCGGCACAGGATCTGGGTGATCGCCTCGGGATCAGTCGCCGCCGTGCCGCGCCAGAGACGGCGGCCCTGTTCATCCACGATGCAGATCGTGGTCTCCTTTTGTGACACATCCAGGCCGGCGTAGTGGGTCATCGTCTGCTCCTGCTCTGTTGGGCCAATCAGACTGTCGCCTGATCGGCGTCTCCGCCAGAGCTCTCGCGCTGCCCGCGATTACCCGATGTCCACA
>NZ_JBWBEW010000112.1:0-1390 GCF_056148915.1 Microvirga sp. jy35
GTCGTCGTTGTTCAGATCGGATCCGCCGGTGATTGTCGCAAGTTCCTGTTCTGAAATCTGGAGCCGCTTGGCCGCTTGAGTTGCAGCCTGAACCAAGACGGCCCTGCCGTGCGGGCCCTCAGACTTGTCGGTGCTCATCTTCGGGTCTCGGAAGTCTGTCCTGAGTCGTCCCGCTGGCGTCTTGCGCTTCGTCTGTTGGCAATCTCATTGGCCACCAAGGCGATCCAGCCTAAGGTCAGGACCGCCGCTGGTGTCCCGGCGACGGCGAGAAAATACGCCTCGTTGATGTAGCCGGCACGCAAGGCGCCCCAGCCAACCAGCAGATAGAAAGCCGGTGCGAGAGGATAGTAGAAAAGAAACTTGGTTGAACGGACTTGCTGCGGTCGCCGTTTGCTGCGCCGGTTGGCGATCTCATTGGCCACGACAGCGGCCCACGCCAAAATCATCACGGCGGCAGGCGTGCCGAGAAAGGCCAAGAACTCGACCCCGTCCAAGTCCCCGGTCTGCACAAGGTACCAGCCGATGACCATCATGATGGCTGGAAGGACCAGGAGTCCGAGAGCATACTTTCGGATCATAGCGGATCTTGAATGGTTGCTGCACCCGAGGAGAGAACTCGATGGCCAACGGTGCTCCCATTCTCCATGAGTATGCGGTCCATTGCCGTTACTTTCGAGCGGTCTTCTGCTCTTGGTCGAACAGATGATCCCAGTTGCCAGTTTTCAGCTCAGTGTCTGGTAGGGCAAGCCCTAGCGTCGCTCGCGCAGCGGCCCAGACCCGGTAATCCGCCACTCTCGTCCGAGCATCGATCTTATGGACGAGGCTCAGGAGTTCCTGAAGCTGAACGAAGAGAGCTGACACGTCTGGTGGCGTCTGGTCGGCTATGGTTCCCTCCATGGTGCGCTCCAACCATTCGAGACCGACCCAGTCTACGATGTAAGCAACAATCGCAGGGGTTCCCTTCAGCAGCGCGCTGCTTGTCGACGTATTCTGGTAGGGGCGCTTTCTTGTAAGGACGCGTCCGTGCCCTCGACACCACTGTTCGAAGCTATATCGCCACTCCATGCGGGCTTGGAGTGGCCCCTCAGCCGAGATGTGGATCTCATAGGCTGGTATTTGCCGATCAACAACTTGGATTGAGCTGCTGAAGACCAGGGTCGGATAGTCGGGAAGGCTGTAATCGAAACACTTCATGAGGGGCCTAAACGTCATTCGACCGTAGGTCTCCTTCACGAGCCGTAAGCCAGCCGAAACAGGCTGCGTCAGATGAGCAGCAAGCCATTCGAATGGTTCGGAAGGGACTATGTCGAGGGGTAGGGGCAGTTTCCTGCGGGTAAGAGCCTTTTGTAGAGTATACTCCGTGGAGAAATACTCTACAAGGCGGTGCGAT
>NZ_JBWBEW010000113.1:0-1370 GCF_056148915.1 Microvirga sp. jy35
TCTGATGGGGTGGACGCCCCCCAACGGCCTTGGTGTGCCAAAGTGGAGGTGTTGAAGAGCACCACTTGAGGGAGGCGTCCATGGGAGAGGTTAGCACAATCGGCATAGATCTGGCGAAGAACGTGTTCCAGGTGCACGGCGCCGATGCATCCGGAGCGGTCCTGTTCCGCAGGAAGCTGCGCCGGCACCAAGTTCTGACATTCTTTGCCGGCCAGAAGCCCTGCACGGTGGCGATGGAGGCCTGCGGCAGCGCACCACTGGGCCCGTGAGATCGGCAGGCTTGGTCATCAAGTCCGATTGATCCCGCCGGCTTACGTGAAGCCCTTCGTCAAGCGCCAGAAGAACGATGCGGCCGATGCCGAGGCGATCTGCGAGGCAGCCCAGCGCCCGACCATGCGCTTCGTGGCGCCCAAGAGCGAGCAGACACAGGCCGCCGCTCTCGTGTTCCGGGCCCGCGATCTCCTGGTCAGGCAGCGCACCCAGGTTATCAACGCACTGCGGGGACATCTGGCCGAGTTCGGGCTCATCGTGGCTAAAGGCCCGGCTCATGTTCATCTGCTCGTGCGGATTGTTGAGGATCCGGACGAGCCTATTCCTGAGATCGCCCGGCCGATCCTCCAGATGCTGATCGAGATGCTCCATCACCTGGACGAGCAGATTGAAAGCCTGGACCAGGAGGTGGCCAGGAGAGCCAAAGAGAACGAGACAGCGCGGCGGCTGATGACCATCCCGGGCGTCGGTCCGGTGACCGCGGTGGCCCTGGCGGCGCTTGCACCACCCGCTGAGACCTTCAAGCGCGGGCGGGACTTTGCCGCCTGGGTGGGGCTCACACCCTTGCAGCGTTCGACCGGCGGCAAGCAGAAGCTGGGAGCGACCTCGAAAATGGGCGAGCGGACCTTGCGCCGCCTGCTGATCATCGGCGCCAGTGCCGTCGTCCGGTGGGTGGCTCGCAACGGGGCTCCGGCAGGCTCGTGGATGGCGCGCATGGTGGCCCGCAAGCCGCCGATGCTGGTGCGGGTAGCACTCGCCAACAAGATGGCCCGCATCATCTGGGCTCTCATGGCGAGAGGCGGGGTTTACCAGGCTCCAGTCGCGGCGGCATAAGTCGTCGCGGCTGTGGGGCTGTTGGGGCGTGGGACGGTCACAGGAGAGAGATGGCGCAACGGTCACTGAGACGGGATCAGGAAAACCAGCTTTGCGACAGGTGCTGCAAGCACGTGGCTCTGATTTGGACCTGATCTGCGAACTCCCATCCGGGCCCGCGGCATGTGAGCCGCATCAGAGGCCGCACACATGTCAGCCCTGACCACGCGCTGCACCGATCCGAAGATTCTTCTTGCGTCACACGGGGCGTCCACACATGTCGCAAA
>NZ_JBWBEW010000114.1:0-1358 GCF_056148915.1 Microvirga sp. jy35
TGATGTTGTGGACGGCTCCCACCCAGCGGTGAGGTAGCATGGCTGTTGTCAGCAGCCAGCGACACAGGAGCAGCCCATGAGCACGGTCACCACCATTGGTCTGGACATCGCCAAATCCGTATTCCAGGTGCACGGCATCAGCGCCACGGGCGAGGTGCTGATCCGGCGCCAGGTCAGGCGAGGGCAGGTGCTCAAGTTCTTCGCTTCTCTGCCCCCTGTTTGGTCGGCATCGAAGCCTGTGCCTCGGCTCATCACTGGTCGCGCGAACTCCAGAACCTGGGTCATGAGGTGAAACTCATGCCGCCGGCTTACGTCAAGCCTTACGTGAAGCGGCAGAAGAACGACATGGCGGACGCTGAGGCGATCTGCGAGGCAGTCACCCGCCCCACCATGCGCTTTGCCGGGACGAAGACATGTGAGCAGCAGAGCGTCCTCATGCTGCACCGGGTCCGGCTGATGCAGGTGCGGCAGAGGACCATGCTGACCAACGCCATCCGAGCTCACCTGGCGGAGTTCGGCCTGGTGGCGAAGATCGGCCGCGAGGGCGTCGACGAGTTGCTGCTGTTGGTCCATGATGGAGATGAGCGTATCCCGGAGTTGGCCCGGGCCTGCATTCTGGCTCTGGCCGAGCAACTGGTGCTGGTCAAGCGCCAAATCCTGGAGATGGACCGACGGATCACCGCCTGCCATCGGGCCAGCGAAGTCAGCCGCCGGCTGGCGGAGATCCCCGGCGTGGGTCCCTTGCTCGCGTCAGCTCTCGTGGACCATGTTCCCAACCCGAAGGCCTTCTCATCCGGGCGCAATCTGGCGGCCTGGATCGGCTTGGTGCCGAAGCAGAACTCCAGTGGCGGCAAGGAGCGGCTCGGCGGCGTGACTAAGCAGGGCAACCGCTACCTGCGCTCGATGCTGACGGTGGGCGCACTGGCGGTGATCCGCTATGCCCAGCGGCATGGCACCCGCCGTCCCTGGATTGTGCAGTTGCTGGCGCGGCGAGCCACCAAGGTAGCGGCGGTGGCCCTGGCCAACAAGATGGCTCGTATGGTGTGGGCGATCATGGCCAAGGGCGAGCGCTATCGTGAGCCGGTGGTCGGGCAGGCGGCGTAACACCTCGTCGGAACACTCGACGAGACCAAGGTTGGGAAGGGCGTACAGACGCTAATGCAGGATCCGGTCGAGCCGGGAAGCGGGACAACCCATTCGTGCCAGAGCATCTTGGAATGCGAGCTTTTGGTCGGGACCCCTTCGCGGAGGGCATTATGGCCAGCGGTCATGAGCACCGCTCCAACAGGTCGAACACATGGCCGCACCGACCAGCCCGGCAGAAGCGTTCAACAAAACCCTTGCCAACAGGGAGCCGT
>NZ_JBWBEW010000115.1:0-1352 GCF_056148915.1 Microvirga sp. jy35
GCATCCCCTGCGTCGCGGACGGGGGGCTGGCCGTCGAGGAGGTTGCGGATCTCCTCGCCCGACAGGGTCTCGTACTCCAGCAGACCCCGGGCCAGGGCCTCAAGCTCGTGCTGCTTCTCGGTGAGAATGCGCCGGGCATCGTTGAGCCCGTCCTCCACCAGACGGCGCACCTCCGAGTCGATCTTCTGGGACGTCGCCTCCGAGATGTTCTGCTGGCGCCCCATGGACATGCCGAGGAACACCTCGTCCTGGTTCTCCCCGTAGGCCACCGTGCCAAGCTCGGGCGAGAAGCCCCACTTGGTCACCATCATGCGGGCCAGACGCGTGGCCTGCTCGATGTCCGACTGCGCCCCGGAGGTCACCTTGTCGCGCCCGAAGATCATCTCCTCGGCAATGCGCCCGCCCATCATGATCGCCAGCCGCGAGGTCATCTGCTCGTAGCTCATGGACAGCTTGTCCCGCTCGGGCAGCTGCATGACCATGCCCAGGGCACGGCCGCGGGGAATGATCGTGGCCTTGTGCACCGGATCGGTGGCCGGCACGTTGAGCGCCACCACCGCATGGCCGGCCTCGTGGTAGGCGGTCAGGCGCTTCTCGTCGTCGGTCATCACCAGGGTGCGGCGCTCGGCGCCCATCATCACCTTGTCCTTGGCGTCCTCGAACTCCTTCATGGTCACAATGCGCTTGCCGCGCCGGGCCGCCAGCAGCGCCGCCTCGTTGACCAGGTTCATCAGGTCCGCGCCCGAGAAGCCGGGGGTGCCCCGGGCAATCACCTTCAGGTCCACGTCGGGCGCCAGCGGCACCTTGCGCACGTGAACGCGCAGGATCTTCTCGCGGCCGACCACGTCCGGGTTGGGCACCACGATCTGGCGGTCGAAGCGGCCCGGACGCAGCAGCGCCGGATCGAGCACGTCGGGCCGGTTGGTGGCCGCAATGATGATCACGCCCTCGTTGGCCTCGAAGCCGTCCATCTCGACCAGCAGCTGATTGAGGGTCTGCTCGCGCTCGTCGTTGCCGCCGCCGAGACCCGCGCCGCGATGGCGGCCGACCGCGTCGATCTCGTCGATGAAGATGATGCAGGGCGCGTTCTTCTTGGCCTGCTCGAACATGTCGCGCACGCGGGAGGCGCCGACGCCCACGAACATCTCGACGAAGTCGGAGCCCGAGATGGTGAAGAACGGCACGTTGGCCTCGCCTGCCACGGCCCGGGCCGTGAGGGTCTTGCCGGTGCCGGGCGGGCCGACCAGCAGCACGCCGCGGGGAATGCGCCCGCCGAGGCGCTGGAACTTCTGCGGATCGCGCAGAAACTCCACCACCTCCTGCAGATCCTCCTTGGCCTCGTCAATGCCCGC
>NZ_JBWBEW010000116.1:0-1214 GCF_056148915.1 Microvirga sp. jy35
TGGCGAAGATCAAGGTTGCCAATCCGGTCGTCGAACTCGACGGCGACGAGATGACCCGCATCATTTGGCAGTTCATCAAGGACAAGCTGATCCACCCCTATCTCGACATCGACCTGAAGTACTACGACCTCGGCGTCGAGCATCGCGATGCCACGGGCGACAAGGTCACCGTCGAGGCCGCCGAGGCGATCAAGAAATACGGCGTCGGCGTGAAGTGCGCCACCATCACGCCGGACGAGGGCCGCGTGAAGGAGTTCAACCTCAAGGAGATGTGGAAGTCGCCCAACGGCACGATCCGCAACATCCTCGGCGGCGTGATCTTCCGCGAGCCCATCATCTGCAAGAACGTTCCGCGCTTGGTTCCCGGCTGGACCCAGCCGATCATCGTCGGCCGCCACGCCTTCGGCGACCAGTACAAGGCCACGGACTTCAAGGTGCCCGGCAAGGGCCGCCTCACCATGAAGTTCGAGGGCGAGGACGGCACGGTCATCGAGAAGGAGATCTTCAAGTTCCCGGACGCCGGCGTCGCCATGGGCATGTACAACCTGGACGAGTCGATCCGCGACTTCGCCCGCGCCTCGCTCAACTACGGCCTGAACCGCAAGTACCCGGTCTACCTCTCCACCAAGAACACGATCCTGAAGCAGTACGACGGCCGCTTCATGAACATCTTCGAGGAGATCTACCAGAACGAGTTCAAGGCGAAGTTCGACGCCGCCGGCATCCACTACGAGCACCGTCTCATCGACGACATGGTGGCCTCGGCCCTCAAGTGGTCGGGCGGCTATGTGTGGGCTTGCAAGAACTACGACGGCGACGTGCAGTCCGACACGGTGGCGCAAGGCTTCGGCTCACTCGGCCTGATGACCTCCGTGCTGATGACGCCGGACGGCCAGACCGTCGAGGCGGAAGCGGCGCACGGCACCGTGACCCGCCACTACCGCGAGCACCAGAAGGGCAAGGAGACCTCGACCAACTCCATCGCGTCGATCTTCGCCTGGACCCGCGGCCTCGCGCACCGGGCCAAGCTCGACAACAACGAGGAGCTCGCCCGCTTCTCCCAGACCCTCGAGAAGGTCTGCGTGGACACGGTCGAATCCGGCTACATGACCAAGGACCTCGCGCTGCTCGTCGGCGCCGAGCAGAAGTGGCTCTCCACCACCGGCTTCCTCGACAAGATCGACGAGAACCTTAAAAAAGCCATGGCGGCTTAA
>NZ_JBWBEW010000117.1:0-1152 GCF_056148915.1 Microvirga sp. jy35
CTAGTGGATCGAATCTAACGCTTGGTGCCCACGCCTGACGGCGGCGATGATTTCATCCGGATCAGCCGTCCAGGTGAATGGCTTGGGACGGGTGTTGGTCTCGGCGACGTACCGGTTGATGGCGGCCTGAAGATCGACCACCGAATGGAACACCCCTCGCTTCAGCCTCTGCCGGGTCAGCTTGGCAAAGAAGCCCTCAACCGCGTTGAGCCACGAACATGAAGTTGGGATGAAGTGGAAGGTGAAGCGCTCGTGGCGATCCAGCCAGGCGCGAACCTTCGGGTGCTTGTGATCTGCATAGTTGTCGAGGATGACGTGCACGGCCTTGCCCGCCGGCACCTGAGCCTCGATGGTGTTCAGGAAGCGGATGAACTCCTGATGCCGATGGCGCTGCATGTTGCGCCCGATGACGGTGCCGTCCAGTACGTTGAGGGCGGCAAACAGCGTGGTGGTGCCATGGCGCTTGTAGTCATGCGTCATGGTGCCCAGCCGACCTTTCTTGAGCGGCAGACCGGGTTGGGTGCGGTCGAGCGCCTGGATCTGACTCTTTTCATCGACTGACAGCACGATGGCATGAGCCGGTGGATCGACGTAAAGCCCGACGACATCTCTGAGCTTCTCGGCGAACCTGGGATCGTTCGAGAGCTTGAACTGGCGATAGCGATGCGGCTGGAGCCCATGAGCCCGCCAGATGCGCCGCACGGCACTGGCGCTGATGCCGCTCTCCTGGGCCATCAGGGCCGCGGTCCAGTGGCTTGTCTCGACCGGAGGGTCAGACAGGGTCAGCTTGACCACCCGCTCGGCCATGTCAGGACCGAGCGGCTTGATCCGGGATGGGCGGGTCTTGTCGCGTAGCAGACCATCCACACCCTCCTGCATGAAGCGCTCCTGCCAGCGCCAGACGCAGGTCTTGGAGGTGCCGGTCCGGCGCATGATCTCGACCGTGCCAATGCCATCGGCGCTCAGCAGCACGATGGTGGCCCGCCAAACATGTTTCTGAGCCGTGTTCCGGTTGCTGACGAGGGCCTCAAGGTGACGCCGGTCAGGCGGTGCAAGAGTAACGGAGATGCCAGTGCGCATGCCCCAGCCTTGCATGTACACGGCTCAAAGGGAATCCTCAATCGGACTCTTCTGTCAGGCGGAAACCACTAG
>NZ_JBWBEW010000118.1:0-1020 GCF_056148915.1 Microvirga sp. jy35
TAGAGCGTGCAGCGGTTGCGTGGAATCGGGATAGCTGACTCCATAGGGCTGGTTGTGGTCGGCCGGGAGGCGTCCTATGCCAGCTCCTCTGTCCCGAGACTTGCGTGAGCGGGTCGTGCGTGCGGTGGAAGGTGGATCGTCCATCCGCCAGGCGGCCCTGCGCTTTGAGGTGAGCCCCTCTGCGGCAGTCAAACTGATGCGGCGCTTTCGCCAGAGTGGCAGTCCGGCGCCGGCCCGCTTTGGCGGGCACCGTCGTCCCATCCTTGAGCCGCATGGGGCGCTCGTGCGCGCTCTCCTGGAGAACAAAGCCGACATCTCACTGAAGGAGATCCAGGCCGAGCTGTACCGGCACGGCATCATGGTGGGGGCGACCTCCACCATCAGCCGCTGGCTCAGGCGAGCTGATCTGACGCATAAAAAAAGAGCCTGAGAGCCGCCGAGCAGGATCGCCCGGACGTGGCACACGAGCGACAGCACTGGCGCGTGTGGCAGCGCTTTATGGATCCGGCCCGCTTTGTCTTTCTGGACGAGACCGGCACATCCACCAACATGGTGCGCCGTTACGGGCGCTGCCCTCGAGGGGAACGCTTGGTGGACGCCACGCCATGGGGTCACTGGAAGATCACCACCTTTGTGGCGGGCCTGCGCGCCAGCGGCGTGATCGCCCCGATGGTGCTGGATGGGCCCATGACCGGTGAGGTGTTCCGCGCCTACGTGGAGCAGGTGCTGGCACCAGAACTCAAGCCCGGTGACGTGGTGGTGCTCGACAACCTGGCGGCTCACAAGGTGGCAGGGATCCGCGAAACCATCCGTGCGGCTGACGCCAGTCTGCTGTACCTGCCGCCGTACTCGCCCGACCTGAACCCGATCGAGCAGGTGTTTGCCAAGCTCAAGGCGCTGCTGCGCAAGGCTGCTGCTCGCACCAAGGAGGCGCTCTGGACGACCATCGGAGAACTGCTCGACAGCTTCCCGGCGGACGAATGCCAGAACTATCTCAGCAACTGCGGATACGAGTTCACC
>NZ_JBWBEW010000119.1:0-1006 GCF_056148915.1 Microvirga sp. jy35
CGTCTGGCCGAGGGCGATCTGGACGTGAGCGTCACGGGCACGGAGCGCCGGGATGAGGTGGGCCTGCTCGCCCGCTCGCTGCAGGTGTTCAAGGACAACGCCGTCGAGGCCCGCCGGCTTGCCGCCGCCCAGGACGTGGAGAACCAGGCCAAGATGCGCCGGGCCGAGCTGCTGGACCAGATCACCCGGCGCTTCGAGAGCAACGTGTCGGCCCTGACGCAGGGCCTGTCCTCGGCCGCCACCGAGATGGAGGCCACGGCCCAGACCATGAGCTCGGTGGCCAGCCAGACCACCCAGCAGTCGGTCACCGTCTCGTCGGCCGCCCAGCAGACCTCGGCCAACGTGCAGACGGTGGCGGCCGCCACCGAAGAGCTGTCGATCTCCATCCGGGAGATCGCCTCCCAGGTGGCGCAGTCCTCGCAGATCGCCGACCGGGCCGTGCAGGGCGCGCGCCGCACCGACGCGGCCGTGCAGGACCTGGCGTCCACGGCCAGCCGCATCGGCGACGTGGTGCAGCTGATCAACACCATTGCGGGCCAGACCAACCTGCTGGCATTGAACGCCACCATCGAGGCGGCGCGCGCCGGCGAGGCCGGCAAGGGCTTTGCCGTGGTGGCCACGGAGGTCAAGGAGCTGGCCTCGCAGACGGCCAAGGCCACGGAGGAGATCTCGGCCCAGATCGGCTCGGTGCAGCAGGCCACCCAGCAGACGGTGGCGGCCATTCAGGAGATCGCCCGCACGATCACCGAGATGAGCCAGATCTCCACCTCGATTGCCGCCGCCATGGAGGAGCAGGGGGCGGCCACGGCCGAGATCGCCCGCAACGTGCAGGAGGCGGCCCGCGGCACGGAGGCCGTGACCGGCAGCATCGTCGACGTGCAGCAGGGCGCCGGCGAGACCACCGCGGCCGCCTCCCAGGTGCTCGGCGCCGCCCAGGAGCTGTCGCGCCACTCCAGCGACCTCGCCCACGAAGTCGCCAACTTCCTCACAAACGTCAAAGCCGCTT
>NZ_JBWBEW010000120.1:0-986 GCF_056148915.1 Microvirga sp. jy35
CCAGACGATCGTTGATCCTCGTGCCATCGTCTTCGCCAAAGATGATCCGGGGCTCGCCTTGAGGATCCCGAATGACGTGCTGCCGATCTCGTCCGGGACAGGCGATGAAGAGGGTCCAGAGTGACGAGGGGCTCATGCGCTGTTCTTTATCGCAAACTTCGTTGAAGACCTGAGCAAAGCTGTGTTTCTGGGTCAAGCCATGCCCCACTGCGTCTGGGACGCTTTTGGTGCGTCAGCTTACGTGGTTACAGTGTGAGCCACCTCATCGTCGAATAACAGCAGGCGCGCAGACGCGAGCATATCACTGAGGTGTTTCAGGCAATAGAGGAGTTGCATCGGCTGGAGCACCTGTTCCAGATGTGTGCCCATTAGCGGGTGGCGCGGCAAGCTGCTGCCTTGCACCGGCCAACTGGCTCTGAGCATCAGCGAGTGCCTGACGGGTCGCCTGAAGCCGCCCCTCCAGCTCTGCGACCTCCCGATTGCGGGCGGCCAGGTCGTCTGTTGCCCTTGCCAGCTGAGCCTGAGGCTCAGACCGCTGCTGGGTTGCTTGGCTCTGGAGTTCAGCCTGCTCCCTCGTCAGGCGCTCCCGTTCTGAGCGAAGGTTGGAAAGATCCGTCTGAGTGGATGCTTGCGCGTCACGCACCTGCTGGAGACGTTGCTCAACCTCAGCGAACTCGGCTGTCCGAGAGGACAGCGCCTGAGTAGCTTGGGCTACCGACTCGCGGACCGCTGTCGCCTCACGGCGGGCCTCGTCCATCTGACGGCTCAGGTCCGCTAACTCCTGCCGGCGTGCCACAACGGTCTGTTCGCTTGTCGCAATCTCCTCCTTCACGGAGGCCAGCCGCTGTTCCGCCTGCTGTAGTTGGCTCTGGATCTCCGGCAGCCGCTGCGACAGTGCCGTGACGCTGCGGTCCAGCTCAGCGGCTCTTTGCTCATTGGCCTGCAGGGCTTGTCGAGCAGTGGAGGTCTGGGTCTGAACCTCGGTT
>NZ_JBWBEW010000121.1:0-983 GCF_056148915.1 Microvirga sp. jy35
TTTTGACAAGAAGTCTGTAACCGGTGCCGTGGCAGGATCCTCTCACAGGAGGATCTCATGCGCACCAATCAGCGGCTGGCCCAGCTCTGGCTCGATGCCCTCGCCACCGAGCTCGGGGCCTCAGCTGGCACCATCGACACCTACACGGACGACCTCAACTGCTACCTTGCCTGGCTTGATGCGAACAGCCTTGGCCTTGACGAGGTTGGCTTGGAGCAGATCCGCGACTACATCGCTGCTCTCGATCAGCGCGGCTATGCCGGATCAACCATTGCCCGCAGGACCACGGTGGCGCGCGGCTTGCACAAGTTCCTGATCGCGGAGGAACTCGGCTCTAGTGATCCCACAGCCCACCTGTCGACCATGCGCCGGCCCCGGAAGCTCCCCTTCGTTCTGTCGATTGCCGAGACGGAGGCGCTCCTGGAGACCGCCCATACCCTCGCTGCCGATCCCTCGGTAGGGCTGTACCGGCAGGCGGGCTATGCTCGCAGGGCTGCCTTGTTCGAGACCCTCTATGCCTCGGGTATGCGAATCAGTGAGGCGCTGTCCCTGCCCTCCGATGCTGCTCGCCCTGGAACCCGGATGCTGATGGTCCGCGGCAAGGGCGATAAGCAGCGGCTCGTGCCCCTGCATGAGCGGGCGATCGCGGCCATTGCCCTCTGGCAGAAGCTCGCTCATGCCTATTCCGGGGGCAAGCCGACCCAGTGGCTCTTCCACTCTGTCCGCAATAGCACCAAGCCTTTGACGCGCCAGGCAGCCCTGCTCGAAATCAAGGAGGCCGCTGTGGCCGCAGGCCTCTCCAGCCCTGAGCGGGTGTCGCCGCACGTGTTGCGCCATGCCTTTGCCACTCACATGCACTCGGGTGGCACTGACCTGCGCGTGCTGCAGGAACTGCTCGGCCATGCTGGCATCGAGACCACCCAGATCTACACCCATCTCGACACCTCCCGCCTCCACCAGATGGTTCGCGACCTCCATCCGCT
>NZ_JBWBEW010000122.1:0-926 GCF_056148915.1 Microvirga sp. jy35
CGGTCGATGATGAAGTCGTGCCCCTTGGGCTTGCGCGCAATGGCCTCGACGATGGCCTGGTCGAGCATGTTGTTGCTCTCCGAGGCCCGCACCGGCGTCCGGAGATCGGCGGCATCCTCCTGGCCGAGGCACATGAAGAGCTGGCCCGTGCAGGTCACCCGCACCCGATTGCAGCTTTCGCAGAAATTATGAGTCATCGGCGTAATGAAGCCGAGCCGCCCACCGGTCTCCTGCACCCGCACGTAGCGGGCAGGTCCCCCGGTGCGGTCGGCGAGGTCTTCCAGCGTGTATTGCGCCGCAAGGCGGGCGCGGACCATGGAGAGGGGAAGGAACTGGTCGATGCGCTGGCCGTCGATCTCTCCCAGCGGCATCACCTCGATCAGCGTCAGGTCCATGCCGCGGCCATGGGCCCATTCGAGCAGGGCTTCCAGCTCGTCCTCGTTCACGCCCTTGAGCGCAACGGCGTTGATCTTGACCTGCAGCCCCGCCGCTTGAGCGGCATCGAGCCCGTGCATCACCTTGGCGAGATCGCCCCAGCGGGTGATGGCGCGGAACTTGTCCGGATCGAGGGTGTCGAGGGAGACGTTGATGCGCCTGACCCCGCAGGCCACGAGATCCTTCGCATGCCGGGCGAGCTGCGAGCCGTTGGTGGTGACCGTCAGCTCGTCGAGGGCGCCCGAGTCCAGATGGCGGGACAGGGAGCCGAAGAGGGTCATGATGTCCCGGCGCACCAGAGGTTCGCCGCCGGTGATCCGCAGCTTGCGCACCCCATTGGCCACGAAGGCGGAGCAGATGCGGTCGAGCTCCTCCAGGGTCAGCAGGTCGCGCTTGGGCAGGAAGGCCATGTCCTCGGACATGCAGTACACGCAGCGGAAGTCGCAGCGGTCCGTCACCGAGACGCGCACATAGGTGATGGCCCGGCCGAA
>NZ_JBWBEW010000123.1:0-838 GCF_056148915.1 Microvirga sp. jy35
CTTGCGGCGAAGCGGGCGCAGACCAGCAGCAGGAAAATGCCAAAGGCCACTTCGAGCCGACGTTTGGAAAGGCGATGCGCGAGGCGGGCGCCCACCGGAGCCATCCAGGTGCTGGTCGGGATGAACAGCACGAAACCGAGGAGCGAGACATAACCCAAAGCAAGAGGCAACTGAAAGGCCACGACGTCAGGGTAGTCGGCCATGTGCGGCCAGCCAGCATAGATGTAGCCGATGGCGCCGGGGATCGAGATGAGAATGCCGAGACCCGACGAGGTTGCCACTGCCTGATGGATCGGACGGTTGTAGAAGGTCATGAACAGATTGGAGAGCTGTCCGCCGCCTATGCCCAT
Source organism: Microvirga sp. jy35 (assembly GCF_056148915.1). Classification (NCBI taxonomy): domain Bacteria; kingdom Pseudomonadati; phylum Pseudomonadota; class Alphaproteobacteria; order Hyphomicrobiales; family Methylobacteriaceae; genus Microvirga; species Microvirga sp. jy35. The sequence goes on from NZ_JBWBEW010000123.1 coordinate 351, forward strand.
GAGTGCCGATAGAATGCCGATGAGCCAGCCATAGGCGATCATGATGGGCTTTGCCGGCATGTCGAGGCCGAAGCGCCAGGTATCCTTGCCGAAGAGCAGGCGGATGGCCGAGATGCCGGCCACCACCACGAACACGGCCTTGAACAGATCGGCGGGGGCATACCGGGCAATGACGCTTCCGACCACGACGCCGAGCACGACAGGCACGGCCCAGACGCGCAGGATCGTCATGTCGACCGCGCCTTTGGCCTTATGAGCGGAGAAGGAGCGGATGGAGGTGGGAATGATGATGGCGAGCGACGTGCCGACACAGAGCGGCATTCGCACATCCTCCGGCACCTCCAGGACGCGGAACAACTCGTAGAGGATTGGCACGGCCACGGCTCCGCCGCCGACGCCGAACACGCCTGCCAGCAGGCCAGTAATGGCACCGGCTGCCAGGAGCGCGACTACGAGCCAAGCCAGATCGAACAAAGGGATGCCGAACA
>NZ_JBWBEW010000124.1:0-821 GCF_056148915.1 Microvirga sp. jy35
TCAGCTTGACGCACCGCGCGAGAGGCTTCCACGTCCACGATCACGGCTGACTTGAGGTCGATGAGGTAGTTGTCCGCATAGGCGAAGAAGGCCGGACCGCGCATGGCTCCGGTCCACTGGGCTGCCGGGTCAGAGGGTGAGACGAACTTCGGCTCGACCTGGGTCGCAGCACCCCAGGCGGCCTCGTCGAGGGTGGCGAGGTACTCGCGCACGGCTCGTGGGGCTTCCTGGGTGTGGTCCTGGGCCCTCCAGTCGGAACCTGCCAGAGAACGCTGCTTGTTGGCATCAGCCTGGATCAGGCTGGCGTCCACGGCAAAACCCTCGCCACCCACAAGCCCCTCGTCCAGGCAGCGCTGCACCACGGCCTCGAACAGGCGGCGGAACAGGTCAGACTCGCGAAAGCGCCCGTGCCGGTTCTTGGAGAAGGTGGAGTGGTCGGGCACCTTGCCCTCCAGGCCCAAGCAGCAGAACCAGCGATACGCCAGATTGAGATGCACTTCCTCGCACAGACGTCGCTCGGAGCGGATGCCGAGGCAGTAGCCGATCAGCAGCATGCGGATCATCAGCTCGGGATCGATGGAGGGCCGTCCCATGGAGCTGTAGAAGCCGGCCAGATGCTGGCGCAGCCCGGAGCAGTCCACGAAGCAGTCGATGCGCCTCAGCAGGTGATCGGACGGGACATGGTCCTCAAGCCGGAACTGGTAGAACAGGCTCTCCTGCATCACGAGACGCTCGCCCATCATGGCCCGATCCTCCGCTGAGAATGCCCGATCAGGGAATCACGATCCGTCGCTAATCACGAGGACTTTTTCAACGAAATC
>NZ_JBWBEW010000125.1:0-813 GCF_056148915.1 Microvirga sp. jy35
GGCGCCGTTGCATTAACCTTGGCAGTTTAGAGGAAAGCGGCCAGTCGAGGAGCCGCCCTGTTGTCTCTGTTCAAGCGCCGCCGCTTTCCCGTCGAGATTATCCTCCTGTGCGTCCGCTGGTACTGCAAGTATGGCATCAGCTACCGCGATCTAGCTGAGATGATGCAGGAGCGCGGCGTCGCGGTCGACCCAAGCACGATCTTTCGTTGGGTTCAGCGTTACGCCCCAGAGATTGAGAAGCGAGTTCGCCGTTATCAGGGCTATCGATCTGAGTCATGGCGGGTCGACGAGACCTATGTGCGGGTCGGTGGAAAATGGAAGTATCTGTTCAGGGCTGTCGACAAGCACGGCCAGCTGATCGACTTCATGCTGTCAGACCGCCGCAACACCAGAGTGGCGTATCGCTTCCTGCGCAAAGCCCTGAAGACGGTGAGCGACTATCCACCATCCTCTATTACGACTGACAAACTGGCGTCGTATCCCAAGGCAATCCAGCGCCTGCAGGAGGAAGGCTTGCTGGCGAAGAATGTTGAGCACCGCACCTCGAAATATTTGAATAACATCATTGAGGCCGACCATGGAGCGCTCAAGCGCGTGATACGGCCGACCCGCGGCTTTCAGAGGATGGCAACAGCCTCCGCCACCATCAAAGGCTTCGAGGTGATGCGGATGATCCGCCGCGGCCATTGCGGCCAGGCACAGCGCGACGTGATTGGCGAAATCCGCCTTGTGAACCAGCTCTTCGGCCTTGCGGCCTGAGTGACCCATTCGACTGGATTCGTTTGCCCATTTTCGAGTTAATGCAACAAAGCC
>NZ_JBWBEW010000126.1:0-769 GCF_056148915.1 Microvirga sp. jy35
AGGAGACGCGAAAGGGACAATCGTCCGGTAGCACGCTCAGGCGGCAAGCAACTCGAACTGCTCGGCCAAGGATGGCCACAAATTGCAGGCATACTTCGCCTGTTGCTTGCGCATCATGTGAACCATCTCGATCCCACCCAGGATCACACGGGCAGTGGTCACAGACTGAAAACCGAGCATGGGTCTGACCCGCCTCTTGATGGCGCGATGGTCCTGCTCAACCCGATTATTCAGATAGGCGCTCTGCCGAATGCGAATAGGTTTCAGGTCACGCTGCGATCTGTCCCGGAGCCGGTCTGCGGTATCACAGGACAGGATCGCCTCGCGGTTCGTCTGGCTGCCGTCGATTACAATCCGCTCGGGTCGGCCGTGCCGTTTAAGGGCCTTGCGCAGGAACCGTTTGGCGGCTGTCAGATTGCGCCGCTCGCTGAACCAGAACTCGACGGTGTCCCCGTTGCTGTCGATCGCGCGGTACAAGTACACCCACCGCCCACGCACCTTGATATAAGTCTCATCGACATGCCACCTTCTGGTGACAGCTCGCTTGCGCCGATTGAACTGCTCGAGCAGGAGCGGAGCATAATGCACAGTCCAGCGGTGGATCGTGGCGTGATCGATCGAGATGCCGCGCTCCGCCATCATCTCTTCGAGATTTCTCAAGCTCAGGTTATAGGCCAGGTACCACCGGACGCACAGCAGGATCACTGAGCGATCGAAGTGGCGGCCTTTGAACATCTGAACCTCCGGAGTTTTGCCGGAGGCATACGCC
>NZ_JBWBEW010000127.1:0-763 GCF_056148915.1 Microvirga sp. jy35
AATGGATTGCTCAGGCGGCAAGACCGAAGAGCTGGTTCACAAGACGGATTTCGCCTGTCACACCGGACTGCGGCAGGATGCAGTGGCCACGCCGGATCATGCGCATGACCTCAAACCCTCTCAGGGTTGCGGAGGCTGTCTTCATCCGCTGGAAGCCACGGGTTGGGCGGATCACACGCTTGAGCGCGCCGTGATCCGCCTCGATGACATTGTTCTAGTATTTCGAGGTCCGGTGCTCGACATCTTTCGACAGCAGCCCTTCGCTTTGTAAGCGTCGGATGGCCTTCGGGTACGAGGCCAGCTTGTCGGTCGTGATTGAGGATGGAGGATAGTCGCCCATCATCTTGAGGGCTTTGCGCAAGAAGCAATAAGCGGCTCGGGTATTACGGCGATCCGAGAGCATGAAGTCGATCAGCTGGCCACGTTTGTCGATCGCCCGGAACAGGTACTTCCACCTGCCGCCCACTCGAACAAAAGTCTCATCCACGCGCCATGAGCCTGAGCGATGCCCCTGAAAGTGGCGGATTCGCTTCTCGATCTCCGGCGCATAGCGCTGAACCCACCGAAAGATTGTGGATGGGTCTATGTTGACGCCTCGCTCCTGCATCATTTCGGCGAGATCGCGGTAACTGATGCCGTACTTGCAGTACCAGCGCACGCATAACAGGATGATCTCAACGGGAAAGCGACGGCGCTTAAACAGAGACAACTGGACGGCTCCTCAATTAGCCATCCCTCGCTACACTGCCAAGGTTAATGCAAC
>NZ_JBWBEW010000128.1:0-717 GCF_056148915.1 Microvirga sp. jy35
CGACAGCGACGGGTCCGAGTCCCTCAGCTTCGTGCTCGGCGGGGTGCCCAGCGACGCGACCCTGAGCGCCGGCGCGCGCCAGCCGGACGGCACCTGGCGGCTCAGCTCCGATCAGCTGGCAGGCCTGAGGCTTCACCCGCCGGCCCACTTCTCCGGCAGCTACACGCTCACGCTCACGGCGGTCTCCACCGAGAGCAGCAACGGGGCGAGCGCGCGAACCTCGGCGAGCTTCACGGTGGGCATCGATCCGGTGGCGGATGCCGGCACGATCAGTGGTGCGAGTTCCGGCGCGGAGGACACGGCCATGGTGATCCGGCCGAGCTTCGGCCTGAGCGACAGGGACGGCTCGGAGACCTGGTCGGAGTTCACCCGGGTGTCGGGGGTTCCGGCAGGGGCGCGCCTGAGCCATGGCGTCGAGCTATCCCCGGGGGTGTGGCAGGTGGCCACCGCCGCCCTGCAGGCCGGGCAGGTGTCTGTGCATCCGGCCGAGCATGCGGATGCGGACTTCGTGCTCACCATGCGGGCGACGCTCACGGATGCCGGCAACGGCACGCGGGTGAGCCGGGAGGTGACGGGCACGCATGCGGTGAGCGTCACGGCGGTGGCGGATGCCCCGCAGGTGAGCGCCAGGGACGCCGCCGGCCAGGAGGATGCAGCCATCCCCCTCGACCTCGCAGCCGCCCTCGCCGACACCGACGGTTCCGAAGTGCTCACGGT
>NZ_JBWBEW010000129.1:0-710 GCF_056148915.1 Microvirga sp. jy35
CTCGGCAAGACCATCGGGGGCGAGCCCGTCATCGCCGATCTCGCCCGCATGCCGCACTTGCTGGTCGCCGGCACCACCGGGTCGGGCAAGTCGGTGGCGATCAACACCATGATCCTGTCCCTCGTCTACCGGCTGACGCCGGCCGAGTGCCGGCTGATCATGGTCGATCCCAAGATGCTGGAGCTGTCCGTCTACGACGGCATCCCGCACCTGCTCACCCCGGTGGTGACCGACCCGAAGAAGGCGGTCGTCGCGCTCAAATGGGCCGTGCGCGAGATGGAGGACCGCTACCGCAAGATGTCCAAGCTGGGGGTGCGCAACATCGACGGCTTCAACGCCCGCGTGGTGGAGGCCAAGGCCCGGGCCGAGACCATCACCCGCACGGTGCAGACCGGCTTCGACCGGGAGACCGGGGAGGCGATCTACGAGGACGAGGTGATGGAGCTCGATCCCTTGCCCTACATCGTGGTGATCGTCGACGAGATGGCCGACCTGATGATGGTGGCCGGCAAGGAGATCGAGGGCGCCATCCAGCGCCTGGCCCAGATGGCGCGCGCCGCCGGCATTCACGTGATCCTGGCGACGCAGCGGCCGTCTGTGGACGTGATCACCGGCACGATCAAGGCGAACTTCCCGACCCGGATCTCGTTCCAGGTCACGTCCAAGATCGACAGCCGCACGATCTTGGGCGAGATGGGCGCCGAGCAGCT
>NZ_JBWBEW010000130.1:0-549 GCF_056148915.1 Microvirga sp. jy35
GCAGCGGCCAGGTCATTGAGCTGGCGTTAGCTGATGAGGTCCTCGTTACAAAGCTCTTCGGCTCCATTAACGGCAGGCAGGAAATCCGCAGGATCAATCTCCGGCAGTGCCAATGTCCCGGTTGCATCAACGCAGCCATCCCGATCAGCGTCGAAGAAAAACCGACTGGAGCGAAAATCCATCATCAGAAACGGTTTCCGTTCGAGAAGCCGGTCACAGGCCATGTGGAATGCCGCTACGGCGTTCCGTCCCTTTAGGGTTTCGGAGTAGTAGAGGCCCTTGATCAGGCGGCCGGTCGCGAAGACGCGTGGGTTGCTGCGCAGGAGAAGCGCGCTTAGGTCCGGCATGGGCTGTCGCCCCAGACGACATGACTGCAAGGACGAGGGATAATGGAGCGGGCGACCCAAACAGACGCTGGTCAGCATCAGGAGGACCGAAAGGCAGAGCAGTGCCGCGACCATCACAGCCTCCTCTCTCAAGGGCCGTCAGTATGCGCCTCTTTAGACCCGAGGGTTAGCGTTATATGAACACGCGAATTTCGCGTAATTG
>NZ_JBWBEW010000131.1:0-507 GCF_056148915.1 Microvirga sp. jy35
GACTGCGACCAGGTAGACAGGTCGGCATGAGCAGGTCTGTCAGCTACAAACGCCACCGCTTTCCGCCAGAGATCATCGCCCACGCGGTGTGGCTGTACTTCAGATTTCCCCTGAGCCTGCGGCTGGTCGAAGAGATGCTGCTCGAGCGTGGTATTGTCGTCTCCTATGAGTCGGTTCGCCGATGGGCGCTGAAGTTCGGACCAGCTTTTGCCCGCAGCCTCAGGCGCAAGAGACCAAACCATCGCGATATTTGGCATCTCGACGAAGTCGTGGTCACTATCTCTGGGAAGAAGCACTGGCTGTGGCGGGCTGTCGATCAGGACGGATACGTGCTCGATGAGGTCGTGCAGACGCGCCGCGACACCAAGGCCGCCAAGCGCTTGCTGAAGCGGCTTTTGAAGAAACAAGGCTGCCCTCCACGACGGATGATCACCGACAAGCTCGGCTCCTACGCGGCCGCCCGAGGTCAGGTCATACCACAAGTCGAGCACCGCTCGCACAAAGGGC